>JBCDKB010000407.1:0-8186 GCA_038747035.1 Acidobacteriota bacterium
GGCTGGTGGGCGTGTTTTTTTGGGGCCGCCCCCCCCCGCCCGCCGGCGCCGGCGGTGCCCCAGCGCCGGCCAAACGGACGCCCGCCGGCGAGCGGAAAGACCCGCCAGTGGGCGACGCCGAGCTGGTCGAGGATCCACGGGTCCGGCGGTTCGGAGATGGCCTCCGGCAGCGGGCCCACCGCCAGTAGACGCCGCGACCGAAGATCCTCGACGGTCGACGCCATGGTCTCCAAGGCGTGGGTCAGCGGATCCTCGAGTTGCAAATAAGCCTGCCAGCCCGGCGGCAGCCACGCCTGCAGGGCCTGCATGAAGTCGTCGATGCCGGTGGCCGGCAGGTACCGTCCGAGGTGCGAATCAGGCATAGGGTCCCTCCGCGGAATCGGCCGCCGGACCGCCGCCGCCGTGGGCCGTCAGGTCCGTCAGCCGAGAAAAGACGGTCTCGACGGGCAGCGGATCCGCGGCGTGGACCGGCAGGTGACGCCACGCCACACGTCCATCGCCGTCGACCACAAAGGCCGCCGCCGAGCGCCAGCGAGTGCCGCTCGGATATCGATTGCGGATCCCCCGCCGCCGCAATCGCACGACGCCCCGGAGCGATCGGGGGCCGAGGAAGTGGCCGGGGGACGTCCGCGGTACGCGCCAGCGGTCAAAAGCCCCGGGGTCCGCCCGCACCGCCGAGCCTTGCGCGCCGATGGCCCGCAGCCACCGCTTGAGCTCGGGGGGCTCCGCTTCCGAGTAGAGCACCGCGGGCGCGCTAGGCCATTGGCGTCTCCTCGCCTCGACGGCGAGCACCGTGTCTTCAGCGAACGGGCAGCCGGCGTGGCGCAGGAAGATGACCAGCCGCGGTCCTGCGGCGCCGGCCGACTCGTCGGGAGCCAGCTCCCCCGGCGCCGGCGGCGGCTCTTCGGGCCGACCGGGGCGGGCGAAGGTCCGGAGCTCCGCGAGCCATCTCATGAACCCATGGTGACTGGAACGGCGGCCTTTGTCGAGCCTGTGCCGCTTCCTGCCGCCTGCCGTCCCGCCGAAGTGGCGGCGCCGAAGGAGTTTTTCCGAAGAAAAGATGTGGAGAGCAAATGATGCCCCGCCCGCCCGCCTTGAAATCTTGGACGTAAGACGCGGGGCCGAGAATAGTCTGAGGAGTTCAACACCATGCCCAAGACCCACGCACAGCCTCCTTCGATTACTCTGCTCGGCTGGCACCTGTCCCACGAAGATCCCCGCCAGCCGCCCGAGCCACGGCCCGCGGCGGGCGCTAAACTAGAGCCGTGGCCCGACGACTTCCAGCACCTCCCAGTGCCCTCGCTCTTGCTCTGCGCCTCTTAAAGCCGCAGCGTCGCCCGAAACCGGGACCGGAACCGCCCCAGCTCGAGCTGGCGGTAGACCGAGTGCCGGTCGACGCCCGAGCCTTGGCCGCTTGGCGCCAGGCCTGCGGCTACAGCCAGGGCGACATCGTGCCAATGCCGTATCTTTTCGTCCTCGCCTTCAACGCCCAGGCGGAGCTGCTGCTCGACCCGGCCAGTCCTTTCGCCCCCACCGGTATGGTGCATATCGCGTCGTGTCTCGAAGCGCTCCGCGAGATCCGAGCCGGCGATGCGCTCCGCCTTGACCTGCGCCTCGACGGCTGGCGGCGGGTCCGCCAAGGCCGCGAGCTCGACGTCGAAATCCGGTATTTCGACGGCGATGTCGAAGTCGCCCGGGGCCACCAAACGAGCCTGGCGCGGGGCGGCGGCACCGGCGAACCGCGGCCCGCGGGAGAACGTCCGGGCCCCCCGGACCTCGACTTCGAGACCTGGCGGCTCAACGCCGACACCGGACGCCGCTACGCCAAGGTCTCCGGCGACTGGAACCCGATCCACCTGTGGCCCCTCTCGGCGTTACCTTTCGGCTATCGCCGTCCGATCGCCCACGGCATGTACCTGGTCGCCCGCGCCGACGCCGCCCTCGCCCCCGCCGGCGACGCCGTCGGTCGCCGGCTCGACGTGCGCTTCAAGACCCCGACCCAGCTCCCCGGCGTCGTGCGCCTCTACCGCACCGACGACGGCTTCGAGCTGTGGCGTGGCGACGGCTCCCGCCCCCACGTCAGCGGACGCTTCTCCGCCGCCGACGCGAGCGCTTAGACGCTCTGGGGCCAACCTCCCGTGGGGGAGCCACCCTCGGCGTCGCCGCGATCAGTCGGAGACGCGGCGATCGGTGGCGAACCGGAGTCGGTCGAATTGAAGCGGCGGACGGTCCTTCGAGCTCTCAATGCGGAGCCGCAGCTTCACCGCCGCTTGGCCTGCGATCACTTCGCACCCCCGCGCATTGACGGGAAAGACCAGGGTGGTTTTGGCGACCGGCGGCCCGTAGACTCCGTCGCCATTACCGACCGTTGAAGCCTGGGCGAGCACCGGCGCCCCGTCACCGCCGTCCGCCGCCACGATCTGGATCTTGATCCGTTCGTCCGCTCCGAGCTCGACGCCTTCGAGGAGCAGCACCGGCGCCTCGCCTCCGGATCGAGAGGCGAGACGCAGCTCGGCACCCCGGGCGACCTCGCTCGGGACCGGTACTTCGAGCACCGTTCCCTCCTGGCCGTAGCCCGAGCACGCCCCCGCCAGGATCGGCAGGGAGACGAGCATCAGGAGTCGCGCGGGGCGGGTCATTCAAACGAGCGTATCGCAGCGCACCCGGCCCATCACTGGATCAGGTGGATATCGTCGGCGACCAGGGGAATCGCGGCGGTGGTCGTTTTTCCTTCATCATCGAGGACGGCGACAAAGAATGACAGCTGGCCGGCCCTGGCCCTCGCCCGGACACCGAGCTTGCCCGTCACGTTGAAGGCGGCTGAAAGCGGCGCGTCGACGTGGTCGTGCCCTTCGCTGAGCACCCGAGACATCGTGCCCAGGAAAGAGGCCGAGCCTCGACTTTCTGTCCCGACCGGCGGGTCGTCGGTGAAGATGCCGTAAACGGTGGCGTCCGCGGGCAGGAGCTGCAGATTCCTCACGTTCTGGATGAGCATGAAGTCGGGACCCGAATCGGTGAGCGTGGCCACCTCAGCCGTCGAAAAGGCGACGCTATTGCGCGCCTTCGCCAGCGTCCGCATCGCCCGTCGATTCTGACCTTCCGGCACCATGAGGCTCGAGTACCTATAGCCGAGCTTCTCCGTATCGACGAGGTCGTTCAGGAGCGTGTATCGCCACACCCCGTTCTCGTCGTAGAAATAAACCCGATCCTCGCCGAAATCAGGATTCTCGTGACCAGGCACGGCGCTCCAGGACGACCATAGGCGGTCGATATTGCCGTGATGGGCGTAGAACACCGGATCCCGCGGTGAGTATTGGAGGTTGGCCATATCGCCTGGGGAAAACGCGTTGTGGACGTTGGCGTGGGCGCCGGAGTACGCGGCCGGCGTCGGGTTGCGCTGCTCCCGGGTGCCGCCGAAGTCTTCGAAATTCGGCAGCGCCAGGATGGCGTCGACCGCCACGTCTTCATCGCTCAGCGGCCAGTTGGGCCCGGTCAAGCGTCGGCGGGCCCAATAGAGCGATTGCCCTTCAGGCGCGTAAATCTCGGGCAGCGTTCGGCTCGCCTCGCTTTCCCAGTTCCAATAGACCAGGCGCAGATCATCGCCGGCGGCTTTGCGAAGGATCCTCTCGAGGAAATAGAGATAGGCCCGGTGCCAGGTCGTAAAAAACCAATCGTAGTGAATATTGTGGGTATTGGAGCCGGCGCAGCTAATACAGTGCTGGGCGATCTGCTTCGTCCAGCCGGTCACGTCGGACTCGGGCTTCGCTCGCACGACTTCGAAGCCCCGGCGGAAGGTGGCGAGTCGCTCGGCCTGGCCGGGCGCCGCCATCTCCGCGGCAGAAATCCGTTCGATCACCCGCGGTTCATTGGGGATAAAGCGTTCGGCGGGCGGCGGCACCGGCAGGGTGCAGTCGGCCGGACCGTCCCCGTCGGCGGCCCCATGGTCGTGCCCCTGCGCCTGCGCCACGCCCCCTTGGCTCCACAGGGCGAGACTGACTGGCCCCAAAGTGGCGGCTCGAATGAATCCTCGGCGTGATGACGACATGGCGGTCCTCCGTTCAGTAGGGACACGCGCCTCCCGTAGGTAGACACGGTCCATGGGCCACGCCGCCGGCCCCCTGCGACTGGGGACTTGGATGGCGGCGTCGGTAGGCCGACGCGAATTGATTACAACAGATTGGTCCATCCATCTTAACACAAGGCTCGCCATGCCCGACCAACCCGGGCGCTCGGTCGGATCTGGAGAAATTGAAGACATCTTCACCGTCCGATGATCTTTGCCTCACGGCAGGTTCATCGGCGCCTCATCGAGCCCGCGCAAGATGCGGAGATCCCACCTAGATGACGCAGCGCCCGGTGTCGGAATGAGTCCGCCTCCGCAAAGCGCCGCGTCGTTCGCCAGCCCCCCAGGAGATCGTCGACATGCGTCTACGCTCGCTGACGGCGGCCGCCCTTGCGCTCATTGGAGTCGCTGCGCCCGCTTTCTCACAGTCCGAGACCGCCCTCGAGTCCTTCATCGATAAATCTCGCCCGGGTCTCCAGCTCGAGCGCATCAGCACTTTCCGCACCGGTGTCTTCGACGAGAGTGCGATGGAGATCGCCGGCTACGATGAAGACAGCTATCGGCTCTTCATCACCAACGGCGCCGCCAACCGGCTGTGGATGATCGACCTCACGGATCAGGCCAATCCGCAGCTGCTCGGAGAGATCGATCTGTCGCCCTACGGCGACGGCGTCAATAGCGTCGCCGCGTCGGACGGCCTCGTGGCCGTCGCGGTGGAGGCCGACCCGGTGACCGACCCGGGCCAAGTCGTCTTCTTCGATATCGACGGCAACCTCATCGGCACCGCCGAGGCCGGCGCGCTGCCGGATATGGTGACCTTCACCCCAGACGGGACGAGGGTCATCACCGCCAATGAAGGCGAACCGGACGACGGCGTCGACCCGCCCGGCGGCGTCACCGTCATCGACGTGACCGACGCGGCCAATGGCAACTTCACGTCGACCCAGCTCGGCTTCGAAGCCTTCGATTCTCGCCGCGCCGAGCTCGTCGCCAAGGGCGTTCGCCTCTTCCCCGACGCGGCCTCGGTCAGCCAGGACCTCGAGCCCGAATACGTCGCCGTGACGCCGGACGGCTCGATCGCCTTCGTGACCCTGCAGGAAGCCAACGCCTTCGCCGTGGTCGACCTCGAAAACCTCGCGATCCTGGACGTCACGCCGCTCGGCGTGAAGAACCACAGCCACGGTCCGATCCAGGTCGACCTGGCCAACTGGTTCCCGCGGCCGGTCCTGGGCACCACCGCGACGGTCAACCCGGCGAATCCGGCGGAGACCACCCCGGGCCAGCAGATCCTGCTCGGCGGCCTTTCGGGCCTGTGGTTCGACGGCGTCGATCCCTTCACCGGCCGCTATCGCTTCCTGACGGTACCGGACCGTGGCCCCAACGGCGAGCCGACCGACGTCGACGGCGACGGCGCCAACGAGCGTCCTTTCGCCCTGCCCGACTACCAGGCCCAGATCGTGCACTTCGAATTCGACCCCGCCACCAAGTCCTTCTTCATCACCGAGCAGCTGCCGCTGGTCCGCGGCGACGGCGTCACGCCGGTGACCGGCCTGCCCAATATCCCCGGCGTCGACGAAGAGCCGGTCGACCTTTTCGGCAACCTGCTGCCCTACGACGCCCGCGGCGCCGACATGGAGGGGGTCCTGCGCTCCCAAGACGGCCACTACTGGCTGGTCGATGAGTACCGGCCGTCGATCTACCACTTCGACGAAGACGGCGTGATGATCGACCGCTTCGTGCCGGAAGGGACCGGCGCCTTGGCCGGCGAGCCGGCCGGCACTTTCGGCGCCGAAACCCTGCCGGCGGGGTACTCGAATCGCCGCCCGAACCGCGGTTTCGAGGCCGTCGCTTTCGACCCGCAGACGCCGACCCTCTACGCCTTCATCCAGACGCCGTTCGCCAACCCGGACCGCGCCGCCTCCGACGCCTCCGACGTCATCCGCATCCTCGCCTTCGACCCGGTCGCCGGTCAGCCGGTGGGCGAGTATGTTTACCTGCTCGAAGCGCCCGACCACCGCGACGCCAAGGTCGACAAGATGGGAGACGCCGTCTGGACGGGCGGCGGTCGCATGCACGTCATCGAGCGTGACTCGTCGGTGGGCCCGACCGGCAAGAAATACATCTTCGAGATCGACCTGAAGGGCGCCACGAATCTGCTCGCCCCGGGAACCCCGGCGCTGATGGACGGCAAGACGCTCGAGCAGCACACCGCCGACGAGCTCGCCGCCGTCGGCATCCGGCCGGTGCACAAAACCAAGGTCGGCAACCTGCCGTCCCTCGGCTACCGCGCCGGTGACAAGCCCGAAGGCCTGGCGCTCCTGCCCGGCGGCCGCTTGGCGGTGCTGAATGACAACGACTTCGACCTCTTCGACGGCGCCATCGCCGGCGACGGCACGGTGCCGGTGAACCCCTCGCCGGTGCCCGTGCAGCTGGCGATCCTGTCGACATCCGAGGGCAACCAGCTCGACGCCTCCGACCGCGACGACACGATCAATATCCGCAACTGGCCGATCCTCGGCCAGTTCATGCCCGACGCCATCGACAGCTTCCCCGCGCTGGGTCGGAATTGGTTCATCACCGCCAACGAAGGCGACGCCCGCAGCGAAGACGATCGCGTCGCTGACTTTGTGCTCGATCCCGACGTCTTCTTGAACGCCGCCGCGCTCCAGGAGAATGAGAACCTCGGCCGCTACGAGGCGTCGACGATCCAAGGCGACTTGGACGGCGACGGCGATTACGACCGCATCTACGGCTACGGCGCGCGGTCGGCGACGATCTGGGACGAATTCGGCAACCTGCTGTGGGACTCGGGCGACGACGTCGCCTGGGTGACGGCCCTATCAGATCCGGCCTTCTTCAACGCCACCAACGACGAGAACGGCTTCGACAGCCGCTCCGACGCCAAGGGCGCCGAGCCCGAAGCTGTGGAGACCGGCTGGTTCTTCGGCCGTCGCTACGCGTTCCTCGGCCTCGAGCGCGTGGGCGGCGTCATGGTCTACGACATCGCCGACCCGACCGAGGTGTTCTTCGTCGACTACGTCAACGTCCGTGACTTCTTCGGGGATGCCGAACTCGACACGGCGGATGACCTCGGCCCTGAAGGTATCTTCTACATCAAGCGCCGCATCGACGAGGTCCGCCCGCCGGCCCTCGTGGTCACCAACGAGGTGTCGGGCTCGGTGTCGATTTACCGACCGCGGCACATCCCGGCGGACTGACGCCCATCGTCCGAGGCGGGCAACAACGCCCCCCGGAGCCGCAGGCCGCGACGCGGTCTGCGGCTTTGTTGATTCCGGCCCCGCAGGCGTCTGACGACGCGCTTTTCCCGCGGGGGTCACTCGGCTCCGCGGGCCAGCCGACGGCGCTGCCGCAGACGCTCCTCTTCCAGTCGCTCGACTTCGGCTTCCAGTCTTTCGACATCCTCTTCGAGGGACTGCTGGGTCACCTCGAGGCGATCCAGGGCGCGGCGGGCTTGGCGGAGCTCGAGCCATTGGCTTATAAGCACCCAGGCGACGAGCAAGCCAGCCGCCGCGACGGCGGCCGCCAGCGGCCAACGTCGACGCCTTCGCCCGGGCTGCACCTGGATCGCCCCTGATGTCGGCGGCGCGTAGGCGTTTAAGGCGAGCGTCAATTCGGCGGTTTCCTGGAGCCTCTCGGAGCTGCCGACCAGATCCGCCAGCCGGTCGGCGGCGGCGCCGTCGATTTCACCCCCGACGTAGCGCTCCACCAGCTCCGTCTCGGCCACGGCGAGCTGGTTGAAGAATTCGTCGTCGTCGAGCATGGCCTGCTCGAAGTCCAGACGGTCGGCGTCCTCTTCCGCCAGCAGGTGGCGGAGCAGGCGCTCCCGGGCGGCGTCTTCGGCGCTCACGCCGGCGCCCCCTCGACGTCGGCGTGGCGGCGGATCCAGCCTTCGAGCTTGGCGCGGATACGGAAGGCCCGGATGCGCAGATGGTTAGCCCGAATCCCCAAGTCCTCCGCCAGCCGACGGCGTTCAGAAATGCGCTCCCGGGGCTCCCCGCCGTAATACCGCAGGATCAGCGAGCGCTCTTCGGCGGAAAGCTCCTCAAGGCCCCGCTCGAGGTGGTGGAGGCGAAAATCGGTGGTCTCCCGCCCCCGCGCCACC
>JBCDKB010000408.1:0-8159 GCA_038747035.1 Acidobacteriota bacterium
CCGCAGAGCGCCTTCGCCTACAAAACCATGCGGGCGCTCAATCGCCGGCTGGTCAAGCTCGCCCGCTTCCGGCGCCAGGCCGGACTCTACGGCGAGCGCAACGTCGGCTTCTCATCGTATTCGGCGTCGTTCGGCCTCGGCCCGGCGGCGGCGCTCCCGCACTTACGGCGGGCGGCCGGCATCTGGCTGCGGCTCGAAATACAGCGCATTTTCCATCGCCTGCGCGGCGGCCGCCTCGACGTCGACGTGCCGGTGCCCGAGCCGACGGCGACCTAGCGCCGCCCCCTCTGGACCGGCCCCTTAAGCTTCGACGAACGCCGAGTAGCGGCGGCCTGCGTCTCGGCCGGCGAAGGCGGTAATTCGCATCCCGAGTCCGACTACGCCTTCCCGCACCGGCTCGGTGTGGCGCACGACCTTCGCTCGCCCGAGGACCTGGCCGCCGGTGGGAAGGTCGAGCTCGAATCGAAGCTCGGTACCCCGCGGCGGTTTCTGCCCGGTTTCGATCAGGAGACCGGTGCGTGAGGAGTTCCTGACGACCCCGAGGAAGCTGCCGAGGCGCGGCATTTCGAGGCGGGCGCCGAATTGCACCGGCTTGCGCGGCGCGATGCGCAGCAGCGCGCGAACCGTCGGCGCGAGAAGCTCGGGCGCCCGCTCGAGCGAGAGCACCCGGTTCGCCCCTTTGCCGATGAACCGACAGGCTTCGGGGGCCTGCGTGCGTTCGGTGACCAGCACCAGCGACGTGGCGTGGGATTCCGCCACCCGCGAACGCAGGGTGTGCAAAAAGCTCTCGAGCGTGATGCCCGGCAGCGGATAGCGAACCACCACCAGGTCGAGCCGGCACAGACGGAGGAGGTCGAGGGCCCCGGCTCCGCTCGGCAAGCAGTCCACGTCCCAGGACGGATCGAAGTCTGCGCTCAGGGTTTGGAATTCGTCGGCGGAAAATCCGACGGCGAGCAGTCGATGTGCGTGGATCATGGGATCTCGGCTTCGCCGGCCGGGGCACTCAGCGCGCTGCGACTGATCTGCGCGAAGCGATAAGACGGACGGCACAAGAAATGAACGATCTCAAAGAGTCGGACAACCAAACTATCACGGCCACCTTGCGGCCAGAATGACGCTCTCTCTCTTCGCCAGGAAGCTGGCGCTTTCCTCTGATCGAGCGCCCGATTCGGTAGGATTCCGGCTCCATGTCGCGAAAGCTCCTCGTCCTATCCGTGCTCTATTTCGTCCAGGGCTTGCCGTACGGCTTCCAGGCCACGGCGCTACCGGTTTATATGCGCCAGGAAGGGGTGTCGCTCAAAGGGATCGGCCTCGCGAGCGCACTCTCGCTGCCGTGGATCTTCAAGGTGATCTGGGGCCCCTGGGTCGACCGCTTCGGTTCGCCGTCCTTCGGCCGCCGACGCAGCTGGATCGTGCCCCTCCAGGTAGCCCTAGCCGCGGCCTGCGGCGTCGCCGCCCTCATTGAGCCCCAGGGCGGGCTGATACCCCTGCTCTCGCTCGCCCTGCTCATGAATGTGTTCGCGTCGACTTTGGACGTCGCCGTGGACGGTTTGGCGGTCGATGTGCTCGAGCCCCGCGAGCTGGGCTACGGCAATATCGCGCAGGTGGTGGGCTACAAGGTCGGCATGCTGACGGGCGGCGGCCTGCTGGTCTGGGCCAGTCAAGACATCGGCTGGGACGGCCTTTTTCTTTCGATGGCGGGCCTGATCCTGCTGGCCCTCGCCGTAACGGCGACCTTCCGCGAACCGGCGCAGCCCGCCGGGGTCCGCAGCTCCCAAAGCGTCACCGCCGTCTTGCGCGCCTTGGGCCAGGCGATGAAAGTCCCGGGGGCGGCTTGGGTGATTGCCTTCATCGCCACCTACAAGCTCGGCGAGAGCATGGCCGACGCCATGTTTCGCCCCTTCCTGGTGGACGGCGGCATCACCCGCGGCGACATCGGCCTCTGGCTGGGCACCTACGGCTTGCTCTTCTCCCTCGTCGGCTCCTTCCTCGGCGGAATCGCAGCGAGCCGCTTCGGCCTGCTGCGTACCGTGGCGGCGGCCGCGGCCTTACGCGCGCTGGCGGTCGGGGGCGAGTGGTGGCTGTCGCTCGTGGAGCTCACCCCCGGTCGGGTGATCAGCGTCATCGCCGTCGAGCACGCCTTCGGCGGCGCGCTGACGACGGCGATTTTCGCGGTCATGATGTCCCGCGTCGACCGTCAGATCGGCGCCACCCACTACACGGTCTTCGCCACCATCGAAGTTGCGGGCAAGCTCTTCGCCGGCTGGCTTTCCGGCTACTTCGCCACCTGGTTCGGCTATGCCGGCGTGTTCGCGATCGCCACCGTCCTGGCGTTCGCTTTTCTCGGACTGCTCTACCCGATCTTCCGTCTACAAGCCGGGGAAGTGGAGTCGCCGAGAATTCACGCCTAGGCTCGATGGCCGCCGCGCGGCCCCCTCCCAGAATCTTTATCGCAACGCACCTGGAGCTCTCCCATGGCCAGTGACTACGCCGCCGTCAAATCCTTCATGGACCACCATTTCCGGCACTTCAACGCCCGGAGCACGGTGCGCGCGGCCCGCGGGTGGGTCGATCAGCTGGAGGCCGGAAACTCCATGTTCTTGACCCTCGCCGGCGCCATGAGCACCGCCGAGCTCGGGCGCTCCCTCGCCGACCTGATCCGCGCCGACAAGGTCCACGGCATCTGCTGCACCGGCGCCAACCTGGAAGAAGATGTCTTCAATCTGGTCGCCCACTCGAAGTACGAGCACATCGAAGATTGGCGGGCGCTCACCGCGCAGCAGGAGCGGTCGCTCGCCGAGCGCGGCATGAATCGCGTCACCGATACGTGCATTCCCGAAGAAGAGGCGATGCGCAAGATCGAAGGGCACATCCTCGCCCACTGGCGGCAGGCCGAAGCCGACGGGGAACGGCTGCTGGCCCACGAGTTCTTTTACCGCCTACTGCTTTCGGGCGAGCTCGAGAATGACTACGAAATCGATCCGGCCAATTCCTGGCTGCTGGCGGCCGCCCAGAAGAATCTGCCGCTCTTCGTCCCCGGATGGGAGGATTCGACCCTCGGCAATATGTTCGTCGCCTGCTGCCGGGAGGGCGAGCTCAAGAGCCTCGACACGGTCAAGACCGGCATTCACTATATGGACCGGCTGATCGACTGGTACCGCGAATCGACCGGCGAGCGGGGCATGGGTTTCTTCCAGATCGGCGGCGGCATCGCCGGCGATTTCCCCATCTGCGTGGTGCCCCTGATCCACCACGACCTCAAGCAAGACGCCCGGCTGTGGTCCTACTTCTGCCAGATCAGCGACTCGACGACGTCCTACGGCTCCTATAGCGGCGCGGTCCCCAACGAAAAGATCACCTGGGGCAAGCTGGACGTCGACGGACCGAAGTTCATCATCGAGTCCGACGCGACGATCGTCGCCCCGCTGGTCTTCGCCTACGTTCTCGCGTCCTGACGTTTGGCCCACTCGCGGCCCGAGGCGGCGATCGGATCTCCTTGCCGAGGGACGCTCTAATCAATATTTGCACGTTTGTGCAAATATGCTATTGTTTGACCATGGAAGAGCGCTCCTCCACCCCCTCCGTTCCACACACCCCATCCGACGGCGCAGCGAGCCTCCAGCTCCTGCTGCGACCTGAGCTTTTCAAAGCCCTCGGCGATAGCACCCGCCTCCAGGTTTTGATGCGGCTGATCACCGCGTCGACACCGCAGACGGTGAGTGATGTCGCCGACTGCTGTGGCGTTCACCTCTCCGGCGTCTCGCGGCACCTCGCCGCCCTCAAAGCCGCCGGCGTGGTGACCGCCCAGCGCCGGGGTCGCGAAGTGCTCTATTGCGCGGACTGCGCCGCCATCACCCAAGCCCTGCGCGGGCTCGCCGACGCCATCGACCGGTGTCGAGCCAGCTGTTGCCCGCCCGGAGGCGAAGGAGAAACTCCATGTCCACCGAATCCTTGAAATCCCCCGAAGCCGGAAACGACGCCGACGCCGTGCGCGCCCACGTCGCCGAGGCCTATACCGCCGCCATTGACCGCGTCTCGTCCCGCGGCGGCTGCTGCAGCCCGCCGCCGGTCGGCGTCGCCGCCCAAACCGCGGGCTACGGCGACGAGCTGAGCTCTGTTCCCGAAGGCGCCGCCGCGAGTTCCTTCGGCTGCGGCAATCCGCTGTCCGTCAAAGGCGTCCTCGAGGGCCAAACCGTGCTCGACCTCGGCTCCGGCGCCGGCCTCGACCTGGTCCTGGCGGCCAAACGCGTCGGCCCCACGGGGCGGGCCATCGGCGTCGACATGACCGACGCCATGATCGACGCCGCCACCCGGCACCTCGAGCAGGCCGGCGTGCCGTGGGCGGAGGTCCGGCGGGGCGTCATCGAAGACCTGCCCGTGGACGCCGGCGCGGTCGACTGGGTGATCTCCAATTGCGTGATCAACCTTTCGCCGCAGAAGGAAGCGGTCTTTGCCGAGATCGCCCGCGTGCTGAGCCCCGGCGGGCAGTTCTCCGTGTCCGACATCGTCGCTGAAGACCTGCCGGAAGAGATCCTCGGCCACGCCGCCGCCCACGCCGCCTGCGTCGCCGGCGCGATCTCGGAGGCCGACTACGTCGCCGGCCTGGAGGCCGCGGGTCTTGTGGACGTCGAGGTCTTCGACCGCCAGGTCTACGACGCGGACCAGCTGCGGGCGATGGTCGCCTCGGACCTCCAGGACCTCGGCGTCGAGGCGCCTGAGCTCGAAGAGGCCGTCGCCCGCGCCGCCGGCCGCGTCGCGAGCGTCCGAGTGACCGGACGACGCCCCTAAACCAGGGACGTCTTCAATACACGCCGCCCGGGCCGGTCGCGATTCGACATCGCGCGCGGCCGGCCGCCGGGATCGCTCGGCCCCCGAGCCCCGCAACCGGCACCGCGGCATCAACGGCGACTTAGAATCAAGGTCACCATGTGGACCGTCATCCGAAAGCCGAGCCGAGACACGCTTGAGAATTGGGCCCGGGCCTGGCCCGTCGAGCGGGAAGTCGACAATAACTTGGCCCTCGGCATCGCCCGACGCGGCGGCGGCGTGACGTACGCCGCCGGTGTGGCGCCCCGAAGCGAAGCCCAGGCCCACAGCGTCGTGGCGCTCACCGAAGTCGAGTTCAGTCTCGGTCCCCTGCCCGTCGACGCGGCGGCTCCGCTGGTCGACGATCTGCTCGCCGCCGGCGTCGAAAGCATGCCCGGGGTCCACGGTCCGACCGAGCTCAGCCGACGCCTCGCCGAGCTGTGGTGCGAGCGCCGCGGCACCACGGCCACGCGCGGCATGCACAACCGCTTCTACGCCCTTGATCGCCTGCTGCGGCCTTCGCCCACGCCCTCCGGCTCTGCCCGGCAGGCCACCGAAGACGACGTCGACACCGTGGCGGAGTGGCTCGTGGGCTTCGCCGAAGACGCCGACCTGCCGTCCTTCGACACCGTCGCCAAGGCGCGCTCACTCATCGGCGAAGGCGACGTCAGCCTGTGGCTGGACCCCGAGCCGGTCTCGATGTCCGCCTTGAGCGGACGCACCGCGCGGACCGCGCGGGTCGGCTACGTCTTCACACCGCGGGACGCCCGCGGGCGCGGCTACGGCGCGGCGGCGACCACGGCGTCGGTCGAGCACGCCCGCCGCACCGGGGTCGAAAGGTGCTGCCTCTTCGCCGACGTGGAGAATCCACTCACCAATCGCCTCTATCAACGCCTCGGCTTCACCGCCCGCTTCGAAACCACCGAGTTCGTTTTCGCGTGACGGCCCCCCGGGTCAGCGTCCTTTTGCCGGTCCGCAACGGCGGCCCGGCGCTGCGGAGCGCCCTCCGCAGTCTCGAGCGACAGACCTTCCGCGACTTCGAGATCGTCGCCGTCAACGACGGTTCGACCGACGGCACGGGCGAGCTCCTTGACGCCTGGCGCCGGCGCGACCCACGACTGCTTCCGGTCCATCGACCGGCCGAAGGACTGGTCGCCGCCCTCAACGCCGGCCTCGAACGCTGCCGGGGCGTCTACGTCGCCCGCATGGACGCCGACGACGCCATGCTGCCGCGTCGGCTGGAGCGACAGGTCTCACGCCTCGACACCCGGTCTGACCTCGACGTCGTGGCGTGCCGCGTCCGCTGCTTCCCCCGGCACTGCATCGGCGGCGGCTTCCGCGTCTACGAGGACTGGCTCAACGCCTTGACGAGCGCCGCCGACCACCGGCGCGAGCGCTTCATCGAGAGCCCCATCGCCCACCCGACCGCCGTGGTCCGGACCGAGGTGCTCCGCAAGGTCGGCGGGTACCGCGATCTCACGTGGGCCGAGGACTACGACCTATGGCTTCGCCTCACCGAAGCCGGATCGGCGATCGAGAAGGTCCCGGAGGTGCTCCACCTGTGGCGAGATCACCCCGGTCGGCAGACGCGCGTGCACCCCCGCTACTCGAAGAAGAGCTTCTTGGCCTGCAAGGCCCACTACCTCGCCCGCGGTCCGCTCCGCGGCCACCCGCCGCTCTTCATCTGGGGCGCGGGGCCCACCGGGCGCCAGCTGCGCAAAGCGCTGGACGCGGAGGGCGTCTCGGTCGACGCCTTCTTCGACATCGACGCCAAGAAGCTGCACCGTCGCCCCGGCGGCCGTCCGGTCCACCACCATCGCCAGCTCGAAGCGCTCTGGCGCCCCGCGTCGCGGCTGCTGATCGCGGTTTCCAGACGCGGAGCGCGGGACTTGATCCGCCCGCGCCTGTACGAGGCGCGGCTCGAAGAAGGGGAAGACGCCTTCTTCGTCGCCTGAGGCGTCGTCGCTGGCCCAGGCGCCCGATTGTGCTAGCCTGCATGCCCTCCACGAGAGCGTCGCCTCCCCATGTCGCAGCCCTCCTGCGGCACTGCGTGGCGCCACATCGGCGACGCCGCCACAAGCAAGCCACAACAAACCTCGCTCGGTCGACCGAGCGTCTCCCCACCTATACCTACTACCCCTGTTGCCTCGCGGCGGAGGTCTTCAATGTCCAACATTGTGCACGTTATCGGCACCGGTACCATCGGTGAGCCGCTGATCGGTCTCTTCAGTGATTTCGGCGAGCGCCTCGGCGTTGACGAAGTCACTTTCCATAAGCGCACCCCCCTGCCCTACGAGCGGGCCCGGATCAACCATCTGATGTCCCGCGGCGCCAAGCTCGCCGCCGATCCGGACCGCAAGGCCGATTTCGAAGCCCTCGGCCATAAAGTCAGCTTCACCGCCGAGCAGGCGATGGAGCGGGCGACGGTGATCATCGACTGCACGCCGGTCGGCAATCAGATGAAAGAGAAGTATTACGGCGACCTGCCGGCCGTCAAAGGCTTCCTCGCCCAGGGCTCGGAAGCCGGCTTCGGCGTCCCCTACGCCCGCGGCATCAACGAAGAAGCGCTGACCGCCGGCGAGGACCGATTCATCCAGATCGTGTCGTGCAACACCCACAACATCACGACCTTGGTCAAGACCCTCGCGATCCAAGACGACGGTAGCTACGCGCTTGACGGCGGCACCTTCGTCTGCATGCGCCGCGCCAATGACATTACCCAGACCGGCTCCTTCATCCCGGCCCCCGAGGTCGGCAAGCACAGCGATCCGGAGTTCGGCACCCACCACGCCTTCGACGCCCATCGCCTGTTCAAGACCCTCGACCTGGACCTCGACCTGTTCTCGAGCGCCGTCAAGCTCAACACCCAATACATGCACTCGATCTGGTTCAACCTCGTGATGAACCGGGACTACACCCTCGAAGAGATCCGGGAGCGCTTCCAAGGCAACCCCCGCGTCGCCATCACCGAAAAGCGCAACGCCAACCTGATCTTCAGCTTCGGCCGCGACCACGGCTACTACGGTCGCATCCTGTCGCAGACCGTGGTCGTCGATCCGACGCTCTCCTTGCGCCGCAACCGCCAGGTCACCGGCTTCTGCTTCACGCCGCAGGACGGCAACTCCCTGATTTCGTCGGTCGCCGCCACCCTGTGGCTGATCGACCCGAATTGGGACACGGTCCGCAGCCGCCTCGATCCGATCCGCCGCTGGGTCTACCACGAGATCTGATCCGGGCGACGGCCGCGCCAGGGGGGGCCATACACCCGGCCTCTCCCGGCGCCCTTATTCTCCTTTCTTCCCATCGACATGTCTGACGAGAATCAAAGACGCGGCGGCCGGCCACAGCGCGGC
>JBCDKB010000409.1:0-8151 GCA_038747035.1 Acidobacteriota bacterium
CCCGGCGCCCCGGCGGGGGCGCTCTAGGGAGCGCGGCGATGGCGGGACCCTTTAGCCACCGTTCGTTTACCGTCCTCTGGTGCGCCACCGTCGCCTCCAATGTCGGAACCTGGATGCACGATGTCGGCGCGGGCTGGCTCATGACGGAGCTCTCGCCGTCGCCGTTCTTGGTCGCCTCCGTCCAGGCCGCGACCACGCTGCCGGTCTTCCTGCTGGCCCTCTTCGCCGGCGCGATCGCGGACCTCGTGGACCGGCGGCGCTTATTGATCTCGATCAACGTCGGCCTCGGGGGCGCTGCGGTGTTCTTTGCGCTGCTCGTGCACCTCGGCCTGGTGACGCCGCCCATCCTGCTGGGCTTCACGCTGATCTTCGGTACCGGCGCCGCCTTTATCGCTCCGGCGTGGCAAGCGATCGTGCCGAGTCTGGTGCCCCGGTCCGAACTCGCCTCGGCCGTGGCCTTGAACTCGATGGGCATCAACGTCAGCCGCGCCATCGGGCCGGCGCTCGCGGGCTTCCTGATCGTCGCCGCAGGTCTCGCCTTTCCTTTTGCGGTCAACGCCTTGAGCTTCGTCGGCATCATCGCGGCGCTCCTGTGGTGGAAGCCGCCGGCCCGGGGGCAGGAGGCCCTCGAGCGTGAACATATCGGCGGCGCGATCCGGGCGGGTTTGCACTATGTCGCGTTTAGTCCGCCCTTTAGGGCAACCCTGCTACGCGCGATCTGCTTCTTTCTCTTTGCGAGCTGCTTCTGGGCCATGCTGCCACTCATCGCGAGGGTCGTCCTAGACGGCGGACCTTCGCTCTACGGCCTGCTCATGGCGGCGGTGGGCGCCGGCGCTGTGGTCGGCGCGCTCTTGATTCCCCGTCTCAAGAAGCTCCTCGGCGCCGACGGTATGGTCACGGCCGGCACCCTCGGCATGGTCGGAACCCTCGGCGTGACGGCACTGGGCGTCAGCCAGGCCCTGGCGGTGGCGTCGTCGCTGATCGCCGGTTTCGCCTGGATCATGGTGCTTTCAACCCTCAACGTGGCGGCCCAGACGGCCCTGCCGGACTGGGTCCGGGCCCGCGGTCTGTCGATCTATCTGACGGTCTTCTTCGGGGCCATGACCGCGGGCAGCCTGATTTGGGGACAGGTGGCTTCGAAGACGACCATCCCGGTGGCGCTGCTGGCCGCCGGCGGGCTGGGCCTGGCGCTCTTGGTCGTCGCGATGAAGGCGCCGCTCGCCAAGAGCGACGGCTCCGCCTTGGCGCCTTCCATGCACTGGCCGGAGCCGGTTCTGGTCGCCGAGGGGGAGCCCGACGGGCCCGTCGTCGTCTGGGTCGAGTACGAGGTGCCGGCCGAGAACGCGGACGCATTTCACGTCTTGATGCAGCAGCTGGCGAAGAGCCGCCGTCGTCTCGGCGGCTATCAGTGGCAGCTCCTGCGTGACGCCGCGACGCCGAACCGATGCCTAGAGAGCTGGCGCGAAGTCTCCTGGCTCGACCACCGTCGGCACCACCGGCGAGTCAGCGTCGAGGACCAGCAGCTCCAGGATCGGATCGCCGAATTGCTGGCGGCGGATACACGACCCGTGGTTCGGCACTTCGTGGGCTGAGACCGGACTCGTGGGCTGAGACCGGACTCTAGAACTCTGAGTCCTTAGAACCCTGAGTCGTTAGAACCCTGAGCCTTTAGAAACCTGATCCTAAGGAGCGTAGACCATGATGGAGGAGAGAAGCGGAGCGCCAGGGGCCCAGGCCGGCTCGGCCTCCAAAGATGGCAAAATCTCGGGGCCGGTCGACCGCAAGCGGAGTGGCCATGGAATTCGCCGCTTCCTACGGTCCGCCCCGAGCCTCGACGGCCTCTGGCCGCTCGGGATCTTGCTCCTGCGGATTTATTTCGGCGCGGCGATATTCATCGCCCACGGCTGGCCCAAACTCCTGGAAATGCTCGCCGGTGGCGGTCCTTTTCTGAATCTCGTCAAGAGCCTTGGATTTCCTCTGCCGGGCCTCTTCGCTTGGCTCGCGGTCCTCGGCCAGGTGGTCGGCAGCCTGCTCGTGATGCTCGGGCTTTGGACTCGTCCTGCGGCCTTGACCGTGGCCTCCACGATTTTCTTTGGCGCCGCGGCGGTTCACGGCCCTGAGGGCTTTCGGGGTCTGGAGTTGGGCTTCGCCTACACCGTGGTTCTCGTGGCGATTGCGATCACGGGGCCCGGCCGGTTTTCGGTCGATCGTCAGATCAACAAGGGATCGTGACTTGCTTCTAAGAGCCAGCTTTAGGCCCGGCCCCGGTCGTATTAAAAAGCCGGTATCGATTGTCGACGATCGATACCGGCTGTTGTGCCTTCTGGCGTGCGAAAACGATTCCGAACCAGGGTCGACTACAGAGCTAAGGTGGCCCCGGAGTAGGGACGGCCCCGCAGCAGGGACGGCCCCGGACTCGCGACTCAGTCCTCTACGGCAGTGACGCCGGGCTCAAGCCAGCGGCGAAAGAGCCGAGTCAGGAGGGGCATGATGACCCAGGTCAAGCCGGCGACGACCAAGACGTTGACCAACATCAGCTCAACGAGGGGCGGCGGCTCAATCCCCGCGCTTCGGACCGCTTCAGCGGCCAAGAAGACCGCGGGATTCACTCCGAGCCAGGTCACGATGGCCATCTTCCAGGCCGGCGGCGCGGCCGGTCGGTTGAAGAAGGCTTCCATGCCGTGGAGCTCGTGCTTGTGGGGCGTACCGACGACCAGCGGCGCTACGGTCTGGTTCCATTCATGGTAGACCGCCGAACGGTAAAAACGTTCCTTGTCCTCGAGGCTGTTGAAGGAGCGGAGCACGCCGTACTCGTTGTCGGCCGAGGCCCGGAAAGGGCGGATGAGGTAGGCGCCGGTCGATCCAGGTTCGTTCTCGGCGCGCTCGAAGAATTCACCGATCGCGCGCTCGAAGTCCGCTTCGCAGCCGGGTTTGACCGTGCGCGTGATCGCGATGTGCACCTTCCCGGACGCCGCCGGCGTCGGCGATGCGGCCAGGTTCCGAGTTGGCGTGGACGTGGAGTCTGAATTTGAGATCCGGGTCTCGTGGGACGGAGCGTGGGCGGGCATCGAGTCCTCCTTTTCAGTGAAGGGTGAGGTGGATCGGGCTGAGCTGGCGTGTCACTTTCGCCACTTGGAAGCCGTGGCGGCGGGCGGCGGTGAGGTCTGACTCCAGCAGTACCGGTCTGCCGCTGTGGACCGCTGTGGGGAAGAAGGGGCCCCAGTGCAGGCCGCCGTGGTGGTCACCGGCGGTGTGGTGGGGGAGCGGGACCAGAATCATGCCCATCTCCGCTAGCACCGCCAGCATGGACAGCATGTTGAGTTCGGCGCCGCCCCCGACGCCGCCGCGGCCAGCGCCGGTGGCGAAAAGGGCGCCCACCCGACCCTCTAGGGCCGAGGTGGCCCACAGCGAGCCGAGAATCCGGTCGATGAATTGCTTCATCGCCCAGTGGCAGCTACCCATGCGCACCGGGGCGCCGAGGATCAAGGCGTCGACGTCACGGAGATCGTCGATCCTCAGGTCCTCCACATCCCGCGCCATGGCCCGGCAGCCCTCGAAGCGCCCGGCGCCGTCACTAACGGCGCGGGCGACTTGACGGGTCGTGCCGTGGTCTGTGGCATAAGCGACTAGCACTTTGGTCATCGCGGCGGGAGTCCTCCAACGGGCACCAGTGCCCCTGTCGTACCGGACTACGGTTTTTCGATGGGTTCCGGGAAAACTCTTTTCGACGCTTCGGCGAAGGTTGCGATGAACTGCCCTGATCGGTGCCTTGGATTTTTTAAACCCCTGACCGCCGGGCTTTGTCTCGGCGGGACCCGAACCCACGGGTGACTCGCACATGGATGCTCCGATTCCGCGTGACGGCGAGATCGACCTCTGCAGACTGAAGGAATTGTTGGCCCAGGCCGAAGGGTTAGCGGTGGCTGACCGGGAACCGTTTCTAGAGGCCGCAGCCGGCGACTCGCCAGCCTTGGCCGCTGAGCTGAGGTCGCTCCTTGAAGCTGGGGACGGCTTTGATGACCCGCTCGAAAGGCCCCCGTCGCTCCTCCACGGGGAGCGCGACGCCTTTCCTAAGCGCATTGGCCCATATGACATCGATGGTGTTCTCGGCCGCGGCGGTATGGGGATCGTCTACCGCGCGATCAATCCGCAAGCCGGCGTCCCCGTGGCGCTTAAGGTCATCCAGCCCGGCCTGGGGACCCACGCCTTCATGAGGCGCTTTGAGGCTGAACGCGAGGTTCTAGCGCGCTTCCGGCACCGCAATATTGCCCAGATTTTCGACGGCGGTGTCGACCCCAGCGGACCGCCGTTCCTGGCGATGGAGTTGGTCGACGGGCCGAATCTCCTGGACTACTGCGCCTCCCGGCGGGCGTCCTTGACCGAGAGGCTCGGGCTCTTCAGGGATGTTTGCCTCGGCGTGCACCATGCGCACCTCCGCGGCGTGCTGCACCGCGACCTCAAGCCCTCGAATGTGCTGGTGGCCATCCAGGACGGGATGCCGGTGCCCAAGATCATCGATTTCGGCATCGCCAAGGCGATCCGGGAGGAAGGGGCCCTCTCAGAGTCCGCGCTCACCCGCCACGGGCAGATGGTCGGCACCCTGGAATATATGAGCCCCGAGCAGGCGGAGGCGACCTCGCAGGACATCGACACCCGCTCCGATGTCTACAGCCTCGGCGTGATGCTCTATGAGCTGATCACGGGCGCCCTGCCGTTTGCCGCTGAGCGCTACCGCTCAGGCAGTCCGATCGCGCTGTTGCGGATGCTGCTGGATGAAAAACCCGTGGCGCCTTCGGAGCGCCGCGGGACGGCGTCCGGCGTCGACTCCATGCCCGGAACGATCCCTTCGGACCTCGATTGCCTGGTCCTCAAGTGCCTCGAGGCGGATCGGGGGCTTCGATACCTCTCGGCTAAGGAGCTCGCCGACGATATCGACCGCTTCCTCACCGGGCACGCGGTTGTGGCGAAGCCGCCGTCAACGTCCTACTTGGTCGGCAAGTTCGTCAGGCGCCACCGGCTCGGCGTGGGCGCGGCGGCCGCGGTGCTGCTGACGCTGGTGCTCGGACTTGTGGGCACCAGCTACGGGCTCTATCGCGAACACCTGCGCGAGCAGGAGCTAAAAACCAAGGTCGCGAGCTTGGAGCAGGCCCTCGAGGATTCCGAATCGATCTCGCTCTACCTCTATCGAATGATGCGGATGTCGCTGCCGGAGAACCTCGGGCCGACGGGGAGCATCAGTGAGGCGATCCACCAGATCGTCGATATGGCGCAGAGCGACGACGAGAGCGCCGATTTCGCCCGCGGCCGCGTTCTTATCCACGCCGGTCGGGTCTTGGTGGATCTCGACGACGACGAGGAAGCGATCGAGGTGCTGAAGGAAGGCGTTGACTTGGTGGGCATGCCCTCGACGGTGCGCGGTCGATTCCTCCGGTCTCTGGCGCTCTACGACATCGGCTATATGCACTACGAGCGGCGCCAGTTGGACGAGGCCGAAGAGGCCTTCCTCGATTCAGGGCAGGCGCTCGCGGGGCTCGAGGACTCGCACCTGTCGATGAAGATCGCCGTCGACGCTAGCCTCGCGAGCGTGATCGGCGACCGAGGGCAGTACCAGCGGGCGCTCGATCTGATGGATTCGATCATCGAACGGGCGACGGCGGCGGGTATTCCTGCCTCGCGCTTGGGTTCTCACACGGTGAGCCAGGGCTATCTCCGATTTCGCCTCGGCGAGCGCGAGGCCGGTCTGGACAATATGCGCCGTGGGTACGGACTGTGCGTCGCCGAACGCGAGCCGAAGGAAGAGATCCCTCTGGCCTGCCAGCGGGCCCTCGTCTCGCTCCTGCTCGAGGACTTCCGCTTCGACGAGGCGGCCGAAGTCCTCGCTGACTACGTCGACAATGTGGCCGCTGGCCCTGGACTCGAGACCTTCAAGGGGCGCGCGGCGCAGTTGCTTTCCTCATTGGCGGAAAGCCACTTACAGAGTCCTGCCGCCGGCCCCGGGGCGGCCTCCGCGCTCGACGTGCAGCTCCAGGCGATGCGCGATGACTTTCCGACACGCTTCCGCGATAGCGTTTTACCCCGACACTTCCTGGCGTCGGATCTGATCGAGGGTCGGGCGGGTGCGGTGGAGCGGGCTTTGGCGATGGTCGACGAGCTGGAAACGGCTGACGGCGCAGGCCACGCGGCGGCGGTCTCGCAACTCTTCGCTCGAGCTTCGCTGCTCGGCGGGGCGACGGAGGAAGCGAGCCTCTTGCTCACCGATGCATTGGAAAGGCACCGCGTGCTCATCGCTTCTGAGTCTCCCCTGCTCACCGAGCTTGAAGCTCTCCTCGAACGGGTGGGACGCGCCCAACAGGTCGTGGACGTCGCGCCTCGGCGCCCCGTGAAGTCCGGCGAGGGTGCACTTCGGCGATGAAAAGACCCCAGGATAGGTCGGTCCCGGAGGAAAGGGTCACGCGCGTCACGGAGATCCTACGCGCGGCGCGTTCCGGCGACGGCTCCGCGATGGACCAGCTGCTTCCGCTGGTTTATGACGAGCTGCGTCGGTTGGCGAACGTGCGGTCCCGCGGGCTTCGGCATTCGATTCAGCCCACGGAGCTCGTGCACGAGGCGTGGATGAAACTTGTCCGCAACGAGGACCGGCACTGGCAGTCCCGGCGCCACTTTGTGAACGCGGCCGGGGCGGCGATGCGCAATCTGCTGATCGACCGGGCCCGGTCCAGGGCCGCTGAGAAGCACGGCGGCGAGCTCGACCGGGCACCGATCGAAGTGCTCGAAGGACAAGCCGCCGAAGATGAGCAGTCGCCCGAAGAGCTACTGGCGATCAACGCGGCGCTCGACCTCCTGGCGGACGTCGACGCCCGCGCGGCCCAGGTGGTGACGCTTCAGTTCTTCGCCGGCTTCAGTACAAGCGAGATCGCGGACGCGCTCGGCGTCAGTGACCGGACGGTGCGCAACGATTGGGGGTTCGCGCGCGCCTGGCTGCGTCGAACCTTGGCGTCAAAGTCCTAGGCGAGACTCACTCTCAACGGGTTGCGTTCAGAAATTCTTCCGGCCGCTGCCGTTTTTTTCGTAGTCGGGGGTGATGACGCGTGAAGACTCTCGACTCTTCGTCCCGAGGCGTGGGCAGCCCTCGCCCCGAAGATCACCCGGGATCGCTCTGGCGGTCGTCGGGTGGCTAGCGGCTCTATGGGCGTCTGCGCCGGTCGCCGCCGCCGCGTCGTTTCAGTTCGATCGCATCCGTGGTGAAGAAGACTGGGTCGCGACCGGAGAAGCGAATGTCCTCGCGGCGATTCCGTCCTATAGGGCGATCCCGCTCGGTGAGCGCCACTGGCTGAGCCTCGGCGGCGAGTGGCGCCTGGCTTTCGAGCTGAATAGGAACGAGGGCTGGGGCGAGGTGCCCGGCACCGACGCCATGGCGCTCGAGCGGGTCATGGCGCATGCGGCGTGGACCTATCTGCCGAAGTCCGGCGTGCTCGATCGCGTGCGGATCTTTGCCCAGCTCAAGCACGGCGAAACGGAAGGGCGGGCGGCCGAAGATCGGGTGTCCGACGTCGACCTGCTGGACTGGAACGCCGGATTTCTCGAGCTGCGGAGTCGCCCCTTCGCGGCCGGCCAGGTCACCCTCCGCCTCGGTCGCCAAGAGCTGCACTACGGCGAGGGCCGGCTCATCGCAACCCGCGCCGGCGCCACAAATACGCGCATCTCGTTTGACGCCGCGCTGCTGCGTTTCGCCTCGAGCCGGGTTGAAGTGGACGTGTTCTACGCCTTCCCGAACGAGACCGATCCCGGAACTTTCGACAACGGCCGGCTGGACAATCGGAAACTTCGAGGCCTCTATGGCACTGTCAAGACCGGGTTCGGCGGCGTGGATGTCTTCGGCTTTATCGACGAGCGTCCGCAAAGCTACTTTCAGAGCCGCGGCCTCGAGAGGCGCCGTAGCGTCGGCGGCCGTTGGTTCCACGATCGGGGCCGCCTCCGTCAAGACGTGCTCTTTGTCTGGCAGTGGGGCAACTTTCTCGCGGATACCGGCGAGTCGGGCGAGATCGAAGCCTGGACCTTGAGCACCCAGACCCATTTCAGGCTGCGCGACGACGGCTGGCGCGAGGCCGTGAATCTCTTCACCGGTTACGCCACCGGCGACGGAGACGCAGC
>JBCDKB010000410.1:0-8113 GCA_038747035.1 Acidobacteriota bacterium
CCTCGGCGAGCACGCAGGCCGGAATCAGGAGCGTGAGCTGGGTGAGTGCGGTGCCGGTGACCTGCGGCAGCACATGCCGGGCGAGGATGTGGCGATGGGGAGCGCCGAATCCGCGGGCGGCCAGCACGAAGTCGGCGCTGCGGGCGCCGGCGGTGACGCCGCGCACCAACCGAGCGGGTTTGGGCCAGGCAAGTAGTCCAATGAGCGCTGAGAGATAAAAGAGTGTCTTTTCCGGCGGTGTTTCAAGGGGTAAAAGTGCTCGAATCGCGAGTAAGAGATAAAGCCAGGGCAGGGACGACGTCAGCTCGCAAAGTCGCATGAAAAAAGCGTCGACCCAGCCGCCGATGTAGCCCGCGATCAGACCGATCAAAGTCCCGAGGCCGACCGCGGCCGCCGCAGCGGCCAGGCCTGCGAGCAGCGATAGGCGGGCGCCGTACAGCATCCTCGAGAGCAGGTCTCGGCCGTAGCGGTCGGTGCCTAGGGGGTGGTAGAGGCCGCTCTCCGATGGCCCTAGGCCGGGGCCAACCCCTGCGGCCAGTCGGTCCTGGAGCTCCGGCGCGTGGGGCGCCAGGATGTCGGCGCCGAAAATGACCAGGTGAAGCCCTAGCCAAAAAATGAGCGCCACCCGCAGCTTCCAGGGCCGGCGTGGACGGGGTGAAGGGTTCATCGGCTGACCTTCGAGCCGTCGGCGCGGGGATCGAGGGTGGCGAGCGCCAGGTCGGCGAGGGCATTGCCCAGGAGCAGCAGCGCGGTGGCCGCCAGGGCGCCGCCGAGCACCAGGTGGAGATCGCGGGCTAAGACGGCCTCCAGCATCAGCGGCCCCGCACCGGGCCAGCCGAGCACGACTTCGACGATCAGGGAGCTCGAGAGGAGCCCGCCCCACGACAGCCCCCAGAGCGAAATCAGCGGGTTGGCGGCGAGCGGCAGCGCGTAGGCAAAGAAAAGCCGGCGTCGCGTGAGGCCGCGCGCCTTCGCCGCCAGGAGCTGCGGCGAAGCGAGGGCCTCGGCTAAGGCGGCGCGGACATGGTGAAGCAGCGGCGGCAGGCCGGCCAGCGTCAAAACGGTAACCGGCGCCGCCATGTGGCGCAGGCGATCGAGCAGCTGGGCTGGGAAGCTCAGGTGCTCCGCGTCCAGCGACGCCATGCCGCTTACGGGCAGCCCGATTCTGACGGCGAGGGCGGCCGCGAGCAGGGCCAACAAGAGCTCAGGTAGGGCCTGGAGCAGCGACGTGAGCCCGAGGCTGGCTCGGTCGACGGCGCCCCCCGGGCGTCGGGCCGACCAGGCGCCGAGCACGAGCGCCAGCGCCCAGGCGGCGAGGCTCGCGCTGAGGGTCAGCGTGAGGGTCGCCGCAAAGCGCGGCACCAGCAGCTCGGCCACGGGCCGGCGATAGCGGACGGAGACACCGAGCTCCCCCCGGGCCAGCGAGAGCAGCCATCGGCCGTAGCGTTGCGCCAGCGGCGCGTTGAGGCCGGAGCGGTCGAGGAGGCGTTCGTAGGCCGCCTCGCTGAGGGAAGGATCTAAGCGCTCGGGGGCGAAGGGATCCCCTGGCGCAAGCTCCGCAAGCCCGAAGGCGAGGATCGAAACCGCCCAAAGCACCACGAGCGAGTGCGCGATGCGGCGGGCGACCAGTCGCCAGACTGCGGGTCGCAGGGGCATGACCGGCCTATCTTGCCACAAGCCCCTGGGGCGCTCTTTCGTAGCGGGGCGCAAGATGTGGTGGCCGAAGGGAAGCAGTACACAAAATAAAGGTATATTGAAGCGGCTGGGCCTGCGGCACTGCTGGCATTTTCACGTGAAACATTTCTGATTTATAAAAATTCAGAGGCGCTCCAGGGCGGGTTCACAAGACAGGTGCCGGCGCATGGGAAGGCACAAATAAGCCCCCGACTCCTTGTATTGGAGCCGGGGGCTAATTCGGAAACCTCGGTTCTGTGAGTCTTAGCCTTTCAGTTCGGCTGAGATCATGATTTCGACGTCCTGCGTGATCCCGTCCTCCGCATTGCCGACGCCGAACGTGATGCGGTTGAGTGTGGCGGAACCCTGGATGGCGATGGGGTCACTGCCGGTGGCGGTGAAAGTCACCGGCACTTCGTCGGTGTGGCCGTGCAAAGTCACGGTGGCGATCCCTTCGTAGCTCTCGTCGCCGGTCTTCTTAACGCGGTCGATTTTGACCGTCGCCGTGGCGTACTTCTCGACGTTGAAGAAGTCGGCTTGGCGGAGGTGTTCGGCCAGGGCGTCGGCCTTCTCCCACACCGACGCGAGGTCGATCTCGAACTCCACGACGCCTTTCTCGAGGTTGCCGTCCGGGATGGTCACGCGGGTGAAGTTCCACTTCTGGAACTTGCCGTGGGCGTCGTATTTGCTGCTTTGCGCCTTCCATTCGATAGTGCCAGGCGCTTCGGCGACGGCGATATGGGGCAAGGCAAAGGCAACGGCGAGGATCAGCAAGAGGGTGCGGGTCAACTTCATGGCAAGACTCCTAGGGCGGTCTCGGGGGCGCGGGCTTCGGTGGCCTCATCGACCCGACCGGATCCGCGCTGGGTTGGAGATGGGTTGGTGTGGGAACTGACGGTCGTGAACGGGCGAGCTACTCAGGGGCGCCGCGGGGCGCGGGATCGAGCAGCACGTTGAGGTGAAAATTGAGGGTGTCGTTCGCCGGCGCGGGCCCATCCGGACCTTTGATCCCAAAGGGGGCTTTCAAGCGGAGCTCGAAGCCGGCCTGGACCTGGAGACGTGGGTCGCCGTCTTCCCCGATCACCGGCTCAAGCTGGGCTCGGACCGCCAGGGGAATATCGAAACCCATCATGGTGAAGGTTCCTTGGGCGACCATTCGTGTGATTTGGCCGAAGGCAAGGGGTTGTGAAGACTCGGTGCTCTTGAGTTCGAAACGGGCTTCGGGGAAGCGATCCGCGAAAATCATCTTGGTGCGGACGGCTTTATCGAGCCCGTCTTCACCCATCGTGACCGACGAAGTCTGGGCGTTGACAAAGCCGGTGGCGCCGTTGACGTCGTCACTGGCACGGAGGTTGAGCTCGCCGCTGACGCGATGCACAACGCCGGAGTAGCGCTCGAGCGGCGCGGGAAATTGAAAGAGAAGCTGAGGGGAGCCATCGTTCACCTCACTCAATCGCCAGCTCGTAGGCAGCTCAACATCGACGGCTTGGGCCGCCGCGCCGGCGGGGCGTTCGGGCAGTGAAAGGCCGAGTTCATCCCACGACGCCACCGGGGTTTGCTCGTCGATGAGGTCGAAGCCATCGCCGATCCTTGAGGTGGAAACCTGGATGTGGAGCTGGTTCTCGAGGAGTTGGGCCGCCTGCCTGAAAACGCGGTCGACGTCGTCCCAGCTCCCGCCGATGGGATCATCGAAGCGGGTGAAGATCGGCTCAATGCAGTTGAACTGGGAGAACATCGCCACGCTGACGAAAAGGCCGCCGTCTTTAGAGCGGTAGGGGTAGAAGTCGAAGTAGAAAGAGCGGTCGCTAGGGCCGAGCGTCGCTTTGGCGCGGAGTTTGAGGGTGATGAACGCTTCCTGAATCGCGCGACGCGCTCTCTTTTCAAAGGCGTCGTCGTCGTGGTCGGGCGGACGGTGGCCGGCGAGGGGGGTGATTTTGAGCGACGCCAGAACCTTCGCCCGGCCGAAGTCGACAACCGACGCCTCTTGGACCTCGAGAGAACCCGAGGTCGGCGGGATCGCCCGCTGGGTGCGGATGAAATGGAGCACCTTGCCGATGTCCACGTATCGGCCTTGAAAAATGGCCCGACCCCGGTCGCTTTGATACACGATCAACGGCGTCAGGTGGACGTCGGCCGGGGCGCCCTTTTCCGAGATATCGACGACTTGGGCGACGAGTCCTAAGTCAAACGCCTCCTTGAGCAGGGACGGCAGGTGCTCGGAGTTGAACTTCTCCGAAAGGCTATTTCCGCCTTTTTTCGTGAAGATCACCAGTTCATCGGCGACGGCGGGGCTCGGAAGACTGGACAAGCCCAGTGCCCACACCGCCAAGCACGAAGCAACGATGCGCAGGAGCCTTAGGGCGGCTGCAGGACGGGCGGTGTCCAGAGCTCGGGTCGGCGCTATGGAGTCAAAAGTATGGGTGGTCATGGTGCGAAAATCCTGATGTCGCGAGGGTCTTTGGCAATTCCTTGTTTAGACAAGTATTTCACCATTAATCAGCTGTTTGGGTTGTAATATCCCTGTAAACTCACTTTTTCTCTTCCTCCCCAGGGGCGCCGCGCCATGTCCAAGACCCGTTCGACCGCCTTAGACGACACCCTCCGTGATGGCCCGGAGACGCGCCGAAGCGATCTCCACGCCGACCGGCGTCGACTACAAGAGACCCACCGCAGTGACGTGAAACCGATCCTCGAGGCGCTTCGCCAGATGATCCGACGTTCGGAGCTGTCCCAGCGACAGGTCGAAGAGGCCGCCGGATTTTCACGGGGCTATCTCTCCCAGCTGCTGGCGCAGAATCTAGACCTGAAGGTTTGGCACCTGATGAAGATCCTCGAGATCTTCGGTGAGCACCCCGGTGATTTCTTCCACCGGCTCCACACCAGCCGCCGGTCGACGCCGGATGCGCTCGCCGACTTCGCGGCGCGGTCAGCCCCCGCCGGTGATTCGCTCGCCGCGTCCTTCGATCACCTTTACCGGGTGGGTTTGGACTCGCTCGCGTCCCTGCGTCAACGGCTGGAAAGGATGGAGGGGGCGGTAGAACAGCTGGAGTCCAGGGGATTGATCGAGTCCTCCGAGGAGTAGGGGCTTGGCGAGCGACGCGACGGCGGATGTCGGAGCGCTGGCGGCGAGTTTGATCGAGGCGGCGGACGCGGCGCGGTACCGCAATCCGCTGCGGGCGCTCGACCGAGCGGCGTCGGCCCGGGCCTTCGCCGCGAGCCTCGATGTCGACGAGGTGGCGGCCTCCAGCCGCGGCGGCTGGCTGGCCCTGCAGTCGGACGCTTGGGCGGTTTACGGCAGCGCCGCGCGCTCGGCGGGTGACCTCGAGACCGCAGAATCGGCCTTGCTCGTCGGGCTGGCATTTCTCGACGCCACGCCGGAGCACGGTCGAGGGCGAGGTGGCGACCGCCGGCGTGTGCGCCGGGCCCGTCTCGCCCAAAGGGCGGGCTACGTGCGCATGGACCAGGGGCGTTTCCAAGAGGCCTTCGATCTCTTCGACCAGGCTCGCGATCTCTACCGTACCGTCGGCGACCCGGGCCGAGAGGCGTGCGTCCGCGTGGATGTGGCGTTGGCCTTGCAGCGGTCGGGTCGGCGACGCGAGGCGATCTCGGAGCTCGCGGCGGCGCTTGAAGCCCTCGATCGAAGCGACGAGCCGAGGTCGTACCTTGCGGCGGTTCATAATCTGGCGAGGCTGCTGCTGGAGGTGGCGGACTCCGCCGAAGAAGAGCTCGAGGCGCTGCGCTGGCTGGAGCTCGCGAGCCGAGAGCATCGCCGTACGCCGGAGCCTCTCCACCTGCTCCGACTCCGCGCCATCGCGGCGTTGACCGCAGCACGCCTGGGCCGCGTCGCCGAAGCAGCCGCCGAGCTCGAGGCACTTTACGTGGCGTTCAGCGACATCGGTGCCGCGGGGGACCAGGTGCTTACGCTTCTCCACCTCGCGGATCTTTCGCTCCAGCCTCCGGGCTCGACGACCCGCCGTGCGGCAGAGATGGCGGGGCGGATATTTCCGCTGCTGCGCCACCTGCCGGTGGATGTGGAGGCGAAAGCCGCGCTCCGGCGGCTGCTCGCCAGGATCGAAGAAAAAGGACCGGCCCGCGAGGCTTTGTCGCAGGCGGTGGATCTGATGGAGAGAAATCTCGGCTCCAAGGCCTGAGTCCGCGGATCTAGAAGCGCAGGTTTAGGCCCACGCTGGCTTCGTTGAGGGCGAGGTCTTCGATGGCAAATCCGTCGGTAAAGTCATCGGCGGCTGTCCTCACGTCACCGACGTTCAGATGTTGGACTTCGGCGATGAGATCGAAGCGTTCGGAAAGGCGAAGACGGAAGCCGAGGCCTACGACCCAGGCGAAATTGTCCTCGGACTGCTCGAAATACGGGTAGCGGCCGTCTTCATTGAGGAAACCGAGGGGGCCAAGGACAAGCGGGAAAAGCGGGTCGGTGTCGCTGACCAGGGTCGCCTGGGACTCGGTGGTCGCGTAGCCGGCGCCGACCTTGATGTAGGGCCGGAAGGCTTCCCCGGCCCTGAAGTCATAGAACGCTTCGAGCGTCCAGACCGGCACGCCGGCCTCGAACTGCACGTTGTAATCGAAGCCGTCGCGCGCGCCGGTGCCGAAGTTCGTATCGTCGGTCTCGACGCTCCGGTCGGAGTAGCGCAGCTCGAGGCGGAAGTTGTCGCTCACCGCGTAGCCGAGGCCGAGGAAGTATGCGCTGTCCGAATCGGTCTCCCAATCCTGGGGAAAGTCGGGGTCAATGGCGATGTTTTGTCCGAACGGCTGTGCGTCGGAGTCGGCCTCGGAGTAGCCGACGCCGGCGGAGAAATACCAGGCGGAGGACTGGGCCTCGACGACTGCGGGGGTGGCGGCGAGGGTCGCGGCGAGGAGGATCTTTAGGAAGCGTTGCATAAGGGATCTCCAGCAAAGGTCGGTCTTCGCGATGTGTCGGGGGCTTGGGTTTCGAGGTGTGCCGAAATCGGCACTCCGAAAGCCTAGGTTTGCCCCCGAAAGATCCCAAGGTGGCGAGGCGACATCTGCTGGTCAAAATCAGACGCGACCGATGATGAGCTTTGGGTTCTAGGTCCGTGCCCGGCGCGTTTCTTCGGCGAAGCGCTCGGTTCGAAGCTGAGGTTTTCATCGTAGAGGCATTGGAATTACTGGGCTTATACGACAGTCCGAAGATGATGGTCCGGTTGACGACGGTGTCCGCGCCGCTCCACAATCCAAGAATTACCAACCGAAGGGATGGTGCAAATTGTTTAAGCCAGGAGCTGGCCAGAAGCATCGCTCGCCGGTTCATGAGCTCGAGTTCGAGCACCCCGCCGGTCGCCAGGCGGAGGTCCAGCTCGTCCATCTTTCCGAGTTGCGGAGGCGGGAGCTGGACGTTCAGATCGACGAACCGGCTCGCCATGCCTTCCACGTGATTCAGCTCGTGACGTCCGGTCGCGGACGCTATTGGGTGGACTTTGAAACCCTCGACGTGGAGCTGGGCGACGTCATTTATCTCCGGCCCGGTCAGATCCACGCGTTTGATCGCTCCTCCGCCTACCAAGGACTCCTGCTGGTCTTCCGATCCGAGGCGCTGCATGAGCCCTCAGGGCTCCACCCCATCGATCCCCGACTTCCGCGTTTGCGGCCCGCGGCCCGTGACTTTGATCTACTGGCGGACTTGGCCACCCAGCTCGATGCCCTCTTGCATCGCGACGTCTCCGTGAACGTGCACCAGCTCGGGCGTTGGCTGCTGGCGGCGATCACTTCGGCCATCGGCGAAGTCGCCCGGTCGCAGGTGCCGGCCCGTTCAGATTCCCCGAGGCAGTACTTCGAAGTGGTCTACGCCTTCGAGCGGATGCTCGAGATTCACTACGCAGAGCGCCACCGCATGGGCTGGTTCGCCTCGCGGCTAGAAACCACAGAACGCCGATTGGGGCGCGCTTGCCAGGCCGTCCGTGGACGGTCGCCCAAGCAGCTGGCGGATGCTCAAACCGCCTTGGAAGCCCGTCGTCGACTCCTGCTCTACGAAGACCTCGTCGAGCAGGTCGCCGAGGATCTGGGCTTTTCGGAAGCTACGAATTTCGTCAAGTTCTTTCGGCGGACGACGGGAATGACGCCGACGGCATTCCGAGGGATGAGGGCTCGCAAGTCCGTTGTCTGATTTTGATCATCAGACAGGCGGCTCGTGACCTTGTGGGGTCATCGGGCGGAACCTACGCTTTTCCAAAACAACCGTGGGAAGCCTATGCAATTCAGCTTTCGACGATGTCATGGAAAGGAAGAAGCATGAATCACTCCCCCCAAGGGCGGACGCTGTTAGCGCTGTCCGTGCTGATCTACCTTGTTGGCAGCCCGGTCTACGGTCAGTCTGAAGCCCGCTCGCTCTCCAACAAAGAAAAAGCCGTCGCGCTGCTCGAGAGCTTCACCACCGGCGATACGGCGCCGATTTCGTACATCAACC
>JBCDKB010000411.1:0-8077 GCA_038747035.1 Acidobacteriota bacterium
CGAGGTGCTCGGCGTAGGCGTTGGACTCCATATCCATGTCGCTGCCGGCGGTGATCGCCAGCAGGGCGGCGTGGCGGGCGTCGGCGGCGACGCCGTGGGGGATGAGCTCGCCGATTGACCCCCAGTCGGAGACGACGAAGCCGTCGAAGGCCCATTCCTTCTTGAGCACCTCCCGCTGGAGGTAGACGCTCGAGGTCGCCGGCGTGCCGCCGATCTCGTTGAACGCATTCATCACCGTCACCACGCCGGCGTCGAGCGCCGCCTGAAACGGGGGAAAGACGACCTCCCGCAGGGTCTGCTCCGAGATGTCGACCGTGTTGTAGTCGCGACCGGCTTCGGCGAGGCCGTAGCCGGCGAAGTGTTTGGCGCAGGCGGCGACGGTGTCGAGCTCGCCGAGGTTCGAGCCCTGGAAGCCGCGGACCCGGGCCGCTGCGACCACCGAGCCGAGGTACGGATCCTCGCCGGCGCCTTCCATGACCCGGCCCCAGCGGGCGTCGCGGGAGACGTCGACCATCGGCGCGAACGTCCAGTGCAGGCCGGCGGCCGCCGCCTCGACCGCCGCCACCCGCGCCGATCGCTCGATGGCGTCGAGGTTCCAGCTCGCGGCCTCGGCGAGGGGAATCGGGAACATCGTTTTATAGCCGTGGACCACGTCATACGCGAAGATCATCGGGATACCGAGCCGGCTTTGTTCGACCACGATCTCCTGGACCTGGCGGGTCGCCTCCGCGCCGGTGACGTTGAGCATGGAGCCGACGCCGCCGCTGGCGAGGCGCTCGCGGCGATCCTTATTGGCGGTGGTGATCGGGCCGGTGACGTCGAAGCTGGCGCTGTATTGGTTGAGCTGTCCGACCTTCTCGGCGAGGGTCATCGCCGCCATCAGCGCGTCGATCTTCTCCTCCGGAGTCGTCGCGGCCGCCATGATCTCCTGCGCGCGGGTCGGCTCGGCATTCGCCGGCGGGCTGAGCAGTAGAGCCCCCGCGATCGCGGCGACGAGCCCGGAAAGGACCTGGATTGGGAAGTAGCGGACTGCGGCTCCGGGCATGGGGAGGACCTCCAGTGGCCGGTGGCGAGTCGGTCTGCGCTGGGCTTCGCGGACAGACCGATCGATGGACCGGCAGGTCGATTTTTCGAGGCGAGTCTCGGGTGTTGTTTTAGGTTAAATCGTTTTAGTCCCATTTGGCAAATCGAAGATCCGCACCGGTTGTGGCCAAGACCGCCCCGGAACCCCGTAGCGGCTTGCCCGGCGGTTCCGTGGGAGATACAGTTTTCTAAAACGTTTAACTTGAAGTTTCTCCGACCACCGATTGCCTTGGACCGCATCCGCCAGCTCGGTCCGACGGCCAGAGGACCCTTTCCATGGACCAGCCATCGCCAGACGCCCCGGAATCCATCCGTCGCCGCGGAGACTCGGAGGATCACCGTCGGAAGCCATCCATTTCGCGTCGAAGACTGGGACTCGGAGGCGCTTGTCTGCTCGGACTCGCGGTGCTGGGACTCGGGGTGTTGGCCGCGCCGATAAGCGCCGCGTCGATCGCCGACGCCGAGGGCGTCGACCTGGACCGGCGGGACCTGGACCGTCCGGCGCGCGGCGCGATTTTTTCGGTGGAGGGCTTCCCCACCGTCGACGGCCACCCGATCGATCCGGCGGCGCTCGACCGTGCGCTCGACGGGCTGCCGCTCGATCGTTTGACCTCCGTGGACCAGCTCCGTGAGCGTCTGCGTGTGCGCCATTACGACCTGCTGGTGATGCCCTACGGCAGCGCCTTTCCACTCGAGGCGTGGGTTGAGCTCGAGTTCTTCCTGCGTCGGGGCGGCGGCCTGGTGGTCTTCGGCGGCGCGCCTTTCCACCAGCCCGTGCGCCAGGTCGGCGATGATTTCGTGCTCGGCGTCCGCCAGCCGACGTTTGCGGACGCCCTTAAGATCGGCCCGTACGACGAGTGGCGGCGGCCGGCCGATCAAGACCTATCCACGCTCGCCGTCGCCGACGCCGGCTGGGGAACCCTCCCCGCGGCTCAGGTCGATCGAGTCTTCGAGCTCACCGTGCGCCTCGGCGACGCCTCCGACTCACCCCTCGACCACGGGTCCGAGGCCTACCGCGACATCATCCTGCGGCCGCTGGTCCATGTCGTCGACGCCGACGGCGTGCCGCGGGCCTGCCCGCTGCTCGAGATGGACCGGCTGCGCGGACCGGGCGCCGGCTCCAGCTGGATCTTTGCGCCCACCGACGCCGAGCTCGGGGAGGAGCTGCTGCGCGCCGCGGTTGAGCGCGCCTTCGACGGGCCGAGCCAGCTCACGGCGCGTCCGGTCTACGCGTCGATCCACGGCGATGAGACGCCGGTCGTGCGCGTCATGCAGCGCCGGCCCGGCGCCCGGCCGGGGGAAGCCGTGCCGAGCTCGGCCGCGGTGACGGTGCGCGCCGTCGGTCCTGCGGGCGGTGATGATCTCGGCGACGTGCTTTTCCAAGGGCACGTCGAGCTCGTCGGTGAGCCGGAGGCGCGCTACGGCGTGCTGGAGCTCCGACGCGACGAGGGCTGGCGGCCCGGGCTCTACCGGGTCGACGTCGAGACGCCGGACGCGACCTGGTCGCCGCGCCGCACCCACACGGGATTTTGGGTCCGGGACGACGAGCTCCTGCATTCCGGCGAGCCTTTGACCGCGTCGCGCGACTGGCTGCGGGTTGGCGGCGAGGTGCTGCCGGTCGTCGGGGCGACCTATATGGCGTCTGATGTGCACCGGAAATTTCTCTTCGAGCCGAATCCCGTCGTCTGGGACCGGGACTTCGCCAGCATGCGCGCCCACGGCGTCAACTTCGTCCGCACCGGCCTGTGGACGGCGTGGTCAAAGATCATGCTGAATCCTGGCACCCTCGACGAGGCTTTCCTGCGCGCCCTCGACGCCTATGTGGCGAGCGCGGCGCGTCACGGCATCTATCTGAACTTTAGCTTCTTCGCCTTCCAGCCCCCGGCCTACGGCGGCGGCCACCCGTACCTGGGAAATCGGGCGCTCGACGGTCAGAAAGACTTCCTGACGCTCATCGCCAGTCGCTTCCGCGACGTCCATTGGATCCACTGGGACCTGATCAACGAGCCGACCTACGCCTCGGTCGGCCGACTCTGGACCCACCAGCCGACCGGCGACGAGGAGGAGCGACGCGCCTGGCTCGCCTGGGTGCGCGAGCGCCACGGTGACGACCTCACGCTGCTCCGCGATCGCTGGCAGGATCGCGAGCGATACTTCACCGGCGTACCCCATGACGGCGATCGTTCCTACGCGATGGTGCGCCAGGACCGGCAGCCGCGCAAGGCGCGGGACTTCGCGCTCTTCGCCCAAGACGTGTCCACCGAGTGGGCGCGGGAGCTGCGCGACCACCTGCGGGCGGTGAGCGGCCCGCTGCTCGTGACCCTCGGCCAAGATGAAGGCGGAGCCCACGATCGGCCGGCCCAGCAATTCCACGGCGAAGTGCTCGACTACACCGGCGTGCACCCGTGGTGGCAGGTCGACAATATGCTCGCCACCGGCGTGCAGACCAAGATCCCGGAGAAGCCGAATCTCTACCAGGAGACGGGCTTAATGCGGCTCGAAGACCTGGACGGATGGCACTGGCGAACCCCCGAGCACGCGGCGCGGGCCCTCGAGCGCAAGTACGCGTATTCGTTCGCATCCCGCGGCGCCGGCGCCATCAACTGGGCGTGGAATATCAACCCCAATATGGCGATTGACAACGAGACGGTGATCGGCTTTTTCCGGCCCGACGGCACGGCGAAGCCCGAGCTGCGGGTGATCCGGAAATTCGCCGACTTCTTCGCCGACGCCCAGCCCCACCTCGACGATTACGAGCCCGCCGACGTGGTCGCGGTGATTCCCCACTCGCGGTTGTGGATGGGCCGCCCGGCGGCGATCGACGGCTTCAGGCGTCTGATTCGCCTCTCTGCGGAAGCCCTCGGCGTGGTGCCCCTCGGCCTCTCCGAGCTGCGCCTCACCGCCGACCGGCTGGCTTCGGCCAAGGTGATCCTCGTGCCGTCGCCGGAGGTGCTCGACGAGAGCGCGGCGGCGGCCCTGCTGGAGGCGTCCCGCGCCGGCAGCCTGGTGGTCTTCACCGGCATGATCTCGGGGGACGTCTACGGAGAAGTGCCGCCGTCCCTCGACGCCCTCGGCCTCGTCGACGCGGGTCGGCCGGTGGCGCTGCGCGAAGAGTCGACCTGGACCGCGGGCGAAGGCGAGGCCACCGGCTGGGTGACCTTCGACCGCGGGCTGCGCGAGAATTTGCGCCGGAGCCTCAAGTCGACCCTCGACCCGGATTCGAAGATCTGGCACGAGCCCCTGCCGCTCGACCACGCGCGGGAAGAAGGGCCGATCATCTCCCTGCTCGAAGCCGCCTACGACCGCGCCGGGGTCGAGACTCACCCGTCCGCCGCCCGCGTGGCGGCTCGCGTGCTGACGGGCCCCTCGAGCCACTTCGCGATTCTGGTGAACGAAAGTGCCGAGGATTTGCGGCGCACGGTCCACATCGAAGGGCAGCCGGTGTCGATCCACGTCGAGGCGGGGCGCTCGTCGATGGTGCTTTTCGCGCGCGGCTCGGGTGAGATTCTGGCGCAGACCCCCGGGGCGAATGCCCGACCGAGAGCATCCGGTCCGTAACCGCCGGCTTTGGCGGCGCCGGCCGCCGTCGTGGTGTACCCTGAAACCACTAGGGGGATCTGCTCGCTCCCGAAGCGGTCCCCTCTTGCGATAGAGGTTCGACGAAAGCGCACCATGAACGACCTTTTCAGCTTCATCCTTACGATGGTGTCGCTGGTGCTCGCCATCGGCGTGACGCACCTCGTTCAGGACGCGGCGCGCCTGGTTCGCCAGCGGCGCGACGTGGAGCTGGAGCCGGTGGTCTTCGTGTGGGTGGCGTCGCTTTTTCTCGTCGGCGCGCTCTACTGGTGGTCGCTGTGGGATTTTCGAGGCGCGGAGTGGCGCTTCCCGCTCTTCTTCTACATGCTCCTCGCCCCGACCCTCTTCCACATCGCGGCGAGCCTGCTCGTCTCGAGCCGCGGCGACGGCGCGGCTGAAGAGGGCGGTGAGTCGCAATTTGAGCGCATCCGCGTGCCCTTCATGGTGATCATGGCGATGTTCTCCGTGATCGTGATGGGTGACGGATGGGTGGTCGGCGTCGAGCCCGGTTGGACCGAGTACCGCCCCCTCCAGCTGTGGAGCGTCGCGATTTACCTCATCGGCGCCGCGGTCTCGAGCTCGAACGCCCAGTACCTGCTGGCGTGGCTCGCCCTGGTGACTTACGTGGTGGCGGGATTCTTCTACCGTCTGCTGCCCGGCGCCTTCGGCGGCTAGTTCGGGTTCCAGTCCCTAGGTAGAAAGGTCTGCGGCTCGTCCGGGATGAAGTCCTATGATGCAGCTTCTCTTTGCCGACGCGAATCCTGAGGTCAGCAGCGCCTTGAGCGATGCTTTTAGGACCGACGACCGCGTCGAAGTCGTCTTCGGTGATGTCTTTGCACTGGATATCGAAGGCATCCTTCTAGCACCCGGCAATAGCTACGGGTTCATGGACGGCGGATTTGACCGAAAACTGGCTCCTGGGGCCTTCTTTTGAGTCGAAGCTCCGTTCTTATATCGCCGGCAGGCCTGACGGCCTCCTGCCCGTGGGCGCAGCCGTCCCGCTCGCCACGGGACATCAGCGCTTTCCCTATGTGATCTATGCGCCCACGATGGTGACTCCTGAATTCACTGATGGGAGGACGGTGGACCGAGCCTTTTCGGCGGCGTTAAGAGTCTTCGCCAGCGACTTCGGTGAGTCCCATCGAGTCATTAGTCCTGGTATCGGTACCGGAGTCGGACAATTGCCGCCGGCGGAGGCGGCAGCAGCCATGTGGTCGGTTTGGGCTCGAAGGCAGAGAATGACGTGAGGCGCTGGGGGCGGTCCTTTAACGCTAGTCCCGGCTCAAAGGATTGAGTTATCCTCCCGCATGCCCCACTCCGCGAGTCGAGATCCGCGCGAGGCGTCCCAAGACACGTCTCGAGATCCAGACCCTGAACCGTCGTCAGCTTCAGGTCACCTCCTGAGTCGCCTCGAACACTCTTTCGCGGTGATCTATCCGCATCTCGACGCGGGCGCACTGGCCCGGCGGGCCTTGGGGGCGATCGACACCCACCGCCGAAACCCGTCGCTTCCGGCTTCCGGCGCTGGAGTCGGGGTCGAGAAATGGTCGCAGGACGACGTGATGCTGATCACCTACGGCAATAGCATCCAACGTGCTGGCGAGACGCCGCTCCAGACCCTGGCGGAGTTTCTGGCGGGGCCGTTGGGCGACGCGGTCTCCGGCGTCCACATTTTGCCGTTCTTCCCGTACTCCTCCGACGACGGCTTTTCGGTCATCGACTACCGCCAGGTGGATCCGGAGCTCGGCGGCTGGGGGGAGGTGGGGTCGATCGCCGAACGGTCAACCCTGATGGTCGACCTGGTGATCAACCACGTGTCGGCGAAGAGCGAGTGGTTCGGCCAATTCATGCGCGGCGAAAGCCCGGGCGTGGACTACTTCATGACCCTCGACCCCGAGGTCGACACGAGCTCGGTGGTGCGTCCGCGCCCCCACCCGCTGCTGGCGCCGGTCGACACCGCGCTCGGGAAACGTCACGTGTGGGCGACCTTTAGCCACGACCAGATCGACCTCGATTTCAGCAATCCCGACGTGCTCTTCGAGATGATCGACGTGCTGCTCTTCTATTTCGCCCAGGGGGCCCGGTGGGTGCGCCTCGACGCGGTGGGCTTCTTGTGGAAGCGCCTCGGCACGAGCTGCATGCATCTTCCGGAGACCCACGAGGCGGTGCGCCTGCTGCGCACGATCGCCGAGGCGGTGGAGCCGCGGGCGGTGTTGATCACCGAGACGAACGTGCCGAATGCGGAGAACCTGAGCTATTTCGGCAATTGCAACGAAGCCCACGCGATTTACAACTTCAGCCTGCCGCCGCTGCTTTTGGACGCGCTGGTGCGCGGCCGCTCGAAGTATTTAAAAGCGTGGATGATGAGCATGCCGCCGGCGCCCTTCGGCTGCGCGTATTTCAATTTCACCGCCTCCCACGACGGCATTGGCCTGCGCCCGGCGGAAGGGCTCTTGGATCCAGAAGAGATCGAGGTGCTGACGAGCACCATGGAAAGCTTCGGCGGCCAGCTGAGCATGCGCGCCCTCGCCGACGGCACGCTACGTCCGTATGAGATCAATATCTCACTCTACGACGCGCTCCAAGGCACCGTCGATGGGCCGGACGCTCACCAGGAAGCGCGCTTCCTGTGCGCCCAGACCTTGATGTTGGGACTCGAAGGCATCCCGGCGATCTATATCCACAGCCTGCTCGCTACGCCCAACGATCACGCCGGCGTGGAGCGCACGGGACGGGCCCGGTCGATCAATCGGCACCGCTGGGATGCGGAGCGTCTCAATAGGCAGCTCGCGGACCCGGAGAGTGCGCAGGCCCGGATCTTGGCGCGGCTCGGCGCGCTGGTGCGCATCCGTCGTCGGCAGCCCGCCTTTCACCCGAACGCGACGCAGTACACCCTGCACCTCGGCGAGGAGCTCTTCGCCTTCTGGCGCCAAAGCCCGCGCCGCGAGCAGAGCATCTTCGCCGTCCACAACCTCTCGGCCGTGACGCAGGTGCTTTCCCTCTCGAGCCTCAACCTGGTCACCCTCGACGACTGGGTCGACCTGATCGGCGGCGAAGCCCTCGAAGACCTGCACGGTGACATCCACCTCGCCCCCTACCAGTGCCTGTGGCTCACCAACGCGGCCGCGTTTGGCTGCGCGTGACCGCGGGACGCAGGCTTTCCGATGGGCGAGAGCCGTGACGCACTTTCCACTTTGGAGGTGGGGCCTGTCTTATCGGCACTCTGGGCGTGGCACGTGGGGCGCCGAAAGATCGAGTCACTTTCCAGGGCGGGGGGCTCGTCCCGGGCTCGTCCCTGGCCGCGTCGAAGTGTCGGTCTCCCTGGTCGGGAATGAAGTGCGGTGTGGGCGGCGGCTGCTTGCCCTCGAAAAGCTCGGCTTCGCCTCGCTGAGGCGGGGACAAGCCCCGCCACTACGCC
>JBCDKB010000412.1:0-8067 GCA_038747035.1 Acidobacteriota bacterium
ACGCCGGCGACGGCGACGAGCCCTGCGAGGGCATAAAGGAATCTTGTGAACCGCCGCACGCCGGCAGTTTAGCAGTCCGCGCCGGGGCTCAGGAGGGCCCCCTGGGGCCTGGAGAGGCGGGGCCGCGGGGGGAGAGTCGGGCCGGTCCGCCGCGGGCTTTTCGAAATCGGAGGAATTTTTTTCGACGGAAATCTGCACATTTCCAAAACTCGCCGTTACTGATCCAAAGAATCGGCAACAAAAAACCGATGCCGTCGGCCGACGGGGCGTGGAGCCAGGGCGTGCCTGGCTTCCAAGAGGCAGTCTTATTCCTTTATTTCGCCATGGGCTTTCTAAAGCCCACGGCAGGAGGCGACTCATGTGCCCTAAAGGCCCTGAAATCTTTTCTATTCTTGCGATCACGTTATGTGCGGTCATCTTCGGGATGACGCCCGCCGACGCCACTCCGCTGGCTGACGCCTGTGCCGGACCTTTTGTCGATGCCACATCGGAGACAACCCAGTGGACGGTCCCGGGTGAAAAAACCTGTTTTTCCACCTACTTCGACGACAAAACCCTTTGGTTCGTCCGCGCCGCCGGCGACGTGCTGGGCGGCGAGGTCGCCCTCGGCCTGCCGACGTGCAGCCGCGGCGGCGACACCCGGGTGCTCGAGCGCAGTCTCGACAGCCTGCTGCTCGAAGTGCGCGGCGCCGGCTGGCGGAGCGTGTGCTTCGAGCAGACCGACCCCGCCGCCGAGCCGGTGGCCGTGCGACTGGTCTCGAAGGCGCTGGCGTCCTCGAGGTCCCAGGACCCGCACGAGGACGACCCGGATCCGGACCCGCTGGTGGCCGGCGGTGACTGCGGTCGCGTGGTGGCGTCGAAGTCTCAGGACCGGCACGAAGACGATCCAGATCCGGATCCGCTGACGTCGGGCGGCGAGTGCGATCGGCTGGCGGCGCTGAAGTCCCAGGATCCGCACGAAGACGACCCGGACCCGGATCCGCTGACATCGGGCGGCGAGTGCGTGCGCGTGACGGCTTCGCGCTCCCAGGATCCGCACGAAGACGATCCGGATCCTGACCCGATGACGGACGGCGGCGAGTGCGTTCGCGTGGCGGCTTCGCGCTCCCAGGATCCGCATGAAGACGACCCGGACCCGGATCCGATGACGGACGGCGGCGAGTGTGTTCGCGTGGCGGCTTCGCGCTCCCAGGACCCGCACGAAGACGACCCGGACCCGGATCCGATGACGGACGGTGGCGAGTGCGTCCGCGTGGCGACGGTGAAGTCTCAAGATCCGCACGAGGACGACCCGGATCCTGATCCGATGACGGACGGCGGTTTCGCGGACACGATCGCGCTCCACAAAGCCTGCGCCGTCGCCGGTGCGTGGGGACGTCTCCACATGCCGGCCTGCGCGGATCGCCTGTCGGCGGGCGAGTGGATCGAGGCGTCGACGGGTCGATTCGTTCGCATCGACGTGGCCGGCTGGCAGCGACTCGAGGTCGAAGCCGCCGGCCTGACGTCGGTGGCGGTCCGCGATGTCCGCGGCCACCGCCTCGAGCGGGGTGAGATGGCGGGCCGCGGTTCTCTGGCCGTCGGCTTGGCGCCCGGCATCTACTGGCTCGAAGTCGAGGGCGGCGCCGTTCGCTACAGCCTGTCGAGCTTCTGATTCGGGACCCGGGGCGCGTCGACCCAGACGCGTCCCGGTCTTGAGCTTCGCTTGCCCGTGGGAGGGATTATTTTTCTGGGGGGGATGGGGATGCCAGGCCCCGCGCCTCGGCCCGTTTGCAGGCGCGCAGTCCGTGCATCCCGGGACGTTTTTGTTCTTGTGCTTTTCTACAGGCCGACTCGAGCAGCGAGTCGGCCTGCTTTTTGTCGCCGCTCTCGAGTAGGAGCTGTCCGCGGAGGCTTTGGTAGCGGATCCTGAAGGTCGTATGGCGAGTCTCCGGCTGCGCGTCGAGCCACGTGCCCGCCTCGGCGAGCTGAGTCGCCGCCTCCTCCAGCTCACCGCGGTCGAGGTGGAGCCGGGCGAGATCGAGAGCCGAGGCCGTGAGCTGGCTATGGGGCTGGTCTTGATAGTGATCTTGTCGGATAGAGAGCGCTTCCAAGTAGTGGCCTTCGGCGACATTCAGCGCGTTGCGGTCATGGGCGAGTCGGCCGAGGCCATTCACTGCACTAGCGATTCGCAGAGAGAAATCTGGTCCGAGCTGGCGGTAGATCTCGAGCGCTCGGCTCGTCATGTCTTCAGCCTCTTCGTGTCGGCCAAGCTGGTGATAGAGAACGCCTAGGCTACGCAGGGTGCTGGCGACCCCCTGCGGCTCCTCGGTGTAGGCCTCCCGGAACGCAAGGGCGCGCAGGTGGAGCCGCTCTATGCCGTCAAGCTCGCCGAGTCGTCTCTTGGCGTTGGCGAGGTTGCTCAGCGTCTTGCCGATATCGTGCTCAACCTGGAGTTCTGGCGAAAAGGTCTCCTTGATCTGCAGCGCCTCTTCATACCCCTTCGCGGCAGACTCAATGTCACCGAGTCGGTATGCGTGGGCGGCCCGGTTATTGATCGCCTTGGCGAGGATCGGTAGGTTCGGCGGCTCAAGGCGGCGGGCTACTTCCTCCGCGCGCCTGAGAGCATTGTCGGCACGGTCAAGGAGGCCCCAGCGGTTGTAAACCACGCCGATGGCGGCCAGGATTTCCGTCTGGACGAGTGGGTCCTGTAGATCGACGGATTCTTCTGCCTTGACCACCGCCGCCATAAGTTGACTGTCGATACTGCCGCCTTGCTTGGGCACAGCGTCGCCGATCACGTCCTCCAAGAATGAAGTCGCGGCTTGTTTAGCGGCGCGTTCGGTCTCGGCGCGTTCGAGCGCGACGGCCGTCTCCCGCCCGGACCGCTCGGCGCGCTGCCAGAGCACGGTGGAGACGGTGCCGAAGACCAGCAGCGTGGCCATCAGGAGCGACACGAGCGCGAGCACCGCGCGGTGCCGGGCGGCGAAGCGCTGGGCGACGTAGGTCCACTTGGCGTCCCGGGCCTGGACGGGCAGTCCGTCGAGGTGCCGCTGGAGATCTTCGGACAGCGCCTCGATCGAGCCGTAGCGGTGCTCCGGTTTCTTGCGCAGGGCCTTCAGGACGATGGCGTCGAGGTCGCCGCGCAGCGCGCGCTGGTGGTCAGGGGCCTGGGCGACCGAGCTCGGCTTGGAAGGATCCTGCGCGCGGATCCAGTCGGCCAGTCGAAAAGCGTTGGTTTCGTCCGACGGCCACGGGTGGTGGCCGGAGAGCAGCTCGTAGAGCAGCAGGCCGACGCCGTGCACATCGGTGGCGGTGGTGATGGGCTCGCCGTCGACCTGCTCTGGGCTGCCGTAGCGCGGGGTCATCGGGCCGCCGCTCGTCAGGGTGAGATCGCCGGACTCCTGGTCGAGCTGTTTGGCGATGCCGAAGTCGAGCAGCTTCGCCCGTCCGCCGTCGGTAACCAGGATATTGGACGGCTTGATGTCGCGGTGCACGACCAGATTGCGGTGGGCGACCTCGAGCGCCGAGCAGATGTCGATCACCAGCCGCAGCCGGTCGCGGATGGAAAGATCGCGTCGTCGGCAGTAGTCGTGGATCGGCTCGCCGTCCACCCACTCCATGACGAAATACGGGCGACCGTCATCGGCGGTGCCGCCGTCGAGGATGCGGGCGATATGGGGGTGCTCGAGGCGGGCGAGGATGTCGCGTTCGGCGTTGAATCGCCGGACCCACTCCGCGGACAGGCGATGGTGGGCGACTTTGAGCGCCACTTTCTGCGTGAAATTCTCCTCGCGCACCGCCAAGGCGACGACGCCCATGCCGCCGGAGCCGAGCAAGCGCTCGATGCGGTAGCCGCCGATCCGGACGCCGGGGCCCAGGGGCTGGTACTGGCCGATGAGCGGCCCTTCCGCCCACGGCGGGTGCTCGAGCCCATCCTGGGCGAGCAGGGACAGCACCTCGCGGGCGATTTCGGGGGCGTCGCCGGCGCGGGAGTGGACGAAGGCCTCGCGCTCGGCGGCGGGGATAGCTTCGGCTTCGTCGACGAGCTCTTTGACCCGCTCGAGGTCGAAACCGCCGGCGGTCATGCGGCGGGCTCGTCGAGCAGTGCGCGGCGCAGCCACAGCCGGGCGTGCTTCCAGTCACGCATGACCGTCGCGCGGGAGATATTGAGCAACTCGGAGATCTCCTCGAAGGTCAGTCCGGTGAAGGCGTGCAGCTCGACGATGCGGGCCCCGCGCTCGTCGAGTTGGGAGAGCTCATTCAAGCATTCGTCAAGCGCCACCAGCATCGGGTCTTCCATCGCCGGCAGCCCCAAGGCTTCGTCGAAGACCACCCGCGGCTCACCGTCGCCGCGCTTCGACGCCGCCCGCTTGCGCGCGTGGTCGACGAGGATGCGGCGCACGAGCCTCGCAGCCACCGAAAAGAACTCTCGTCGGTGGCGCCACTGCACTTTTTTCTGGGCCGCCAGCCGCATGTAGAGCTCGTTGACGATCGCCGTCGGCTGGAGCGTGTGGTCGTCGCGCTCGTTTTGGTACTGCCGCTTGGCGATCGTCCGCAGCTCGTCAAAAACCAGCGGCATCAGCTGATCCCGCGCCCCCGCGTCGCCGTCGGTCCAGGAAGTGAGGAGGCGCGAGATGTCGGAGTCGACGTGCATGGGCTTGGGGGGGTCGTTGGACTTAGGGCATGTCGAATACATCCCCCGAGGGGATGATTCGTACTTTCTCCGTGTAAATTTCTACCATAGCGCCGTCGTTTTTATTAACATTGAGGAACGCGGTGAAGGGGGCCATTGTCGCCACCACATTAAATTCGACCGAACTGTTCTCCGTGACGGCGAGCTCTCTCAAGGACCTGCCGCTGGCGTCATCGATGATCTCGAGGCGGAGATCGGTGTGCTCTGACTGCGGCGGAATCTGGAAGCTAAAGCCGATTCCAAGGTCTGGATCGTCAACAAAAGTCTCGTGCTCGAATCGGCCGGAGCTTCTGGTGGTGCCCATATAGATCGGTGGAGCGCGCTCGACGATGGGGCGGACTTTCGAGGCCTCAACGGTCACTTCGGCGACTTCCAGTTGCTCTTTCGACTCGTCGATCAGGGTTCCCAGGTGGTGACTCTGGAAGCCCAGGCCGAGCGCGAGGGCGGCGCAAGCGGCCGCCGAGAGCCACGTCACCCAGGCCGGATGTCTGGATGACGTGAGCCCGGCGTCGTCTTTTTCGGCGGACTCGGCGCGGGGCGAGGCGAAGGGGAGGACGTTGCCGTTTTCCGGCGATTCCGCGTGGGCGGCCCCGTCGTCGACGGGTTCGGCGCCGTTGAACGATCCGCCGCCGTTCTCATCGCCCGCGGACGGAGCGCCGTGGGCCGCTTCGAGGCGGGTTCGCACGTCTCGGATCGCCTCGAGATGGCGTTGGTACACCGACTCCCCGTCGATCTCGACCATCGGCGGCGCGGTCCCTTGGAGCTCGGCGATCCGCGCTTCCACGGCATCGATCGCCGACTCGGAGGCATCCTGCGGCAGACGCCAGAGGATCTCGAGCTCGGGGGTGGGGAGCACGTCGAGGGCCAGGCCGCAGCGCGCGACGAGCGGTTCGCCCGCTTGCACGGAGAGGTCGAAGTCGCGGCTCCCGCGCCACGGCGCGTCGTCGACGGGCACGAGGCGACGGCGACCCGAACCTGAAGGAAGCACGAGCCATTGCTTGGCCTCCGGGTCCTCTCGCCAGGTCACGACGCTGGCGGTCTCCAGCTCACCACCGCCGGGCGCCACGTCGGGGCGAGCTTCGCCCCGGCCGAGGGTGGCGCGCCGAAGTGCCTCTTGTCGTTGGTGCCTGTCCATCGCTTCGCTCCTCGCTCCTGCTGGGGATGGCGGGGACGACCCGCCGCTCCCTTGAGGGCTCCCGCCGCCGGTGCCGCTATGGCCGGCCCGGCAGTCGGAGGCCATCTGGGAGAGGGTACGACGTAGATCGCCCACCCGTCCCCTCGGGATCTCGAGACGGCGGGCGAGCTCAGCGTCGCCGGGGCGGCCGCGTGGCGCCCCTTCTTCCATCATCGCGCTCCAGGCGGCCAAAAAGTCCAAAAGTCGATGCAGATAGCTCTGTTCTTTTACATGTCGCCGTTTTTCGATGTGATCTCGAATGCAGCGGAGCAGGGCTTCGGCCACCTGACGCTCTTCGAGGCGATGGTTCGGCGGGATGGGAAAATCGAGCACGTGCTGATCGCCGCTGGCGATCGAGACCACCCCGGAAGTCAGGGTGGCGACGGAGCGGCGACGAGCGATTTCAATGAGCGGCCGGGCCAGATCGCGGAGAAGAAAGGCAGAGATATCGGTGTCGGAAAGTGTCGGAATCAGCGCCGCGAGGTGATCCACAACGGGGCCGCGGTGGAAGGCGCTGACCAGATCCGGCATGAGGGATTCACACCAGCGGGCGAGCAGATCCTCTTCAATCGGGCCGGGCTCGGGATCCGCATCAAAGGGCGGCAGGATGAGCAGGTCCCTGGCGGAGAGCCCGCGCTGGGTGCCACCGCGGGAAGACTCCAGATCGCCCTTTTCAATCGCTGCCGCGGCGGCCCTGCGGGTGATTTCAAAGACGCGGTAGCCGACGGGGTCCGCCCGGCGCTGGCGCTCATGGAGAAAAACACTGACATTTTTTCGAATCGCGCCATCAATTTCCCGAGTTTTGGCGAGGCGGCGGAGGGCCCCTTGGCGCTCGATGACGCAAAACAAGTAGGCGTCGTGAAGTAAATCCGTAAATGTATCCCTTTCTTTCAAAGATCCCCCGACAAGGCCGAGGAAACGCGGCGGGGAGCTAAACAGGTGACGTCGTCGAAGCTCGAAACGCAGCCATTTCGCGAGTTCGTTGAGCGCGCGCTCGAAGACCTCCGGACTTGGAGGTTCGACTTCGCTTTCACGCACGAAGCGGGTCCAAAAGCTCGGCATGGAGCCTCCCTGGATTGGAGATATGAGGCGCCATGCTACACCTCGTCGAGGTGTCCGATGAGACCTCTGCCGATTGTTTTGCGCGATGGATATATGAGCGAGTCTATGCGTCTGGGCGATCTCGCCTAGGCCGGGCTTTTCTTCATGATGGGAGAAGATGAATAGTGCGTACCTTCGTTTGGAAACCTTTGCTGACTTTGGCGATTCTCGCCGCCTTGACCCTGACGCCTCGGTTGGGCCTCGCCGGCAATCCCGGTTCGGACTCTGGGGAAGCCCATGCGTCGACCCACGTGCCGGATTCCCTGGGGCCGCTCCTGACGGTCTTTTTGGGGCCCGAGGCGCCGCTGGCCGCCGACGATGGGGGCCACGGCGGGGAGCCCGGCGGCGGGCCGTGGGTCGAAGCCTTGGCTCGGGATCTGGACCAGCTCGGCGTCGTGCACGTCACCCGGTCGGAGGCCGGGGACGAAGCGGCGTACTCGATCGAGGTCGGTCTGCGTTCGGCGGCGGAGGAGGCCGCGAGCGACGGGCAGCTCTTGCGCGTGCGGGTGCTGTCCCGGGAGGGTCAGGTGCTCCTGGGTTTCCGCGTCGCCCTCGAACCGAGCCTCGACGGCGCGTCGTCGCAAGCCGCGGAGCGCCTCGGTGAGTGGTTTGCGCAGCGCGAGTGGAGGAGCTCGGTGGCCTCGGTGGAGGGCGCAAGGGTCACGATCTACGGCGGCCGTCAACACCACGTGAAGCCCGGACTGACGCTGCGCGCGGTCGCCCACCGTCCGGTCTACGACGAATCGGGGCGGCTGCTCGGCGACGCCTCAACGCCGGTGGCGTCTTTGCGGGTGGTCAGCGTCGAGGAACGGACGGCGACGGCGGAGATTTTGAGCGGCCAAGAACTGATCAGCCCGGGCACGGAAATCGTCCTCGCTCCCTAGCTTTGGGGCGTAGCAGCCCGTGGTTGCGTAGCGGCCCGTGGGAAAAGCCCAGCCGCGCTGCGGGCGGCCCTTCCTTGCTGGCACCCCGTTGAAAATCTCCGAAATACAATCAGTGTTTCTGCGAATTTTCGGCTCAACCCGGCGAGAAGTGACTCGCCCTCGCGTTCGGCTGACTTCCACCGCGGGCTGTTAAGGAGCAGTCACGGGGCCCTGAGGCGGGGAAGGGGCGAGCTTGA
>JBCDKB010000413.1:0-8027 GCA_038747035.1 Acidobacteriota bacterium
CCCGGACGCCCTGGTCATCGGCTTCGCCCGTCGCTTCGCCACCTACAAGCGCGCGGGCCTCTTCTTCCATGACATCGAGCGCCTGAAGCGCATCCTCCACCACCCGGAAAGGCCGGTCCAGATCATCTACGCCGGTAAAGCCCACCCCGCCGACCGACCCGGCCAGGGCCTGGTGCGTCAGATTTTCGAGCTGTCGAAGTCCGACGATTTCCGCGGCAAGGTCTTCTTCATCGAGGACTACGACATGCGTATCGGCTTCCAGATGGTCCAGGGGACGGATATTTGGCTCAACACCCCGCGTCGACCGATGGAGGCGAGCGGCACCAGCGGCCAGAAGGCGGCCATGAACGGCGCTTTGAACCTGTCGATCCTCGACGGCTGGTGGCCCGAAGGCTTCGACGGCGCCAACGGCTGGGCGATCGGCGTCACCGACGACGGTGACCTCACCGAGCAGGCCCAGGACGAGCAGGACGCCGAGTCTCTTTATCGCACGCTCGAAGAAGAGGTCGTGCCCGCCTACTACGAGCGCGGCGACAACGGCCTGCCGGGCGAGTGGCTGCGTCGGGCCAAGCGCGCCATGGCCTCGATCACCCCGGCTTTCTCGAGTCACCGCATGGTGCAGGATTACGTCGAGGAGCACTACATGCCTTCGATCGAAGCCGGCCGCAAGTACGGCTCGTAAGCACGCGGGAGACGCAGGGGGCGAAGGGTACCGCCCGCGTGTCGCCCGTCATCATTAAGAGCGTTGATAAATAAAGGCCCGGCCCCCTCGACGGGACCGGGCCATCGGCGTCTCAATCCGCGGCGCCTAGAAAAGATCGTAGCGGGGGTTCACGGCGGTCTTGGAGATCTCCTTCGCCAACTCTTCCGAGAGCCCTCGCATAGGCGTTCTGAGGTTGGCCAGGACCACCACGGTGACGTCGCCCATCACCACCTGATCCTTGACGTAGCCCGCCTTGAACCGACTCACCGCCGCGCCGCCGCCGTTGAGCGAGCCGCCGTGGTCGAGCCAGCCGTTAGCACTGCGGACCCACCAGCCGAGGCCGAATCTGGAGGCCGGGCCCGGCGTTTCCATCAGCTGGATACTGGCGTCGCTCAGGACGCGCCGGCCCGGCGCGGACGCCATGTCGATCGTCATCATCACCCGCAGGTAGTCACCGGCGGTGGAGGTGAGGTAGCCGCTCTGCTCGCGGAATCTGATGAGGGGGTCGCAGACGCAGTTCACCACGTTCGGAGGATTGGCGTTGTTCCTATTGAGGTCCAGGTGCGGTTCCGAGTCGTCGGAGTTCTGGTCCCAGGCCAAACCCATGTAGACGTTCATCGGGAAGAGCAGGGTCGTGTCGAGCAGCGTCTTGAACGGACTGCCGGACACCTCCTCGAGCACCATGCCGGCCATCGACATGCCCTGGTTGGAGTAGCTATTGCGGGTGCCGGGCTCGAAGAGCATGCGCCCGGCGACGAGCGCGTACTCGTGGAAACGCTCCATCCCGAGGTCCATGTCCAGGGCTTCCGCGGCGGGCTCGCCGTTGGCCATGGCGGAGGCGCCGGTGAGATTAATGAGGGCCTCGTAGCCGGCGCTGTGGTTGAGCAAGTGGCGCGGCGTGATGCTCGCGTACCACGTGTCCCAGGGCTCGGGCTGGATCTGCGGCGGCAGGTCGGTGCCGTAGGCGTTCTGCTGGGTATCGAGATTGGTGCTCGTTCCCTTGCTCACCGTCTCGTCGTTGTAGAACGCATAGACACGGTCGCTCTTGGAGATCGCCATGGACCGGATGGTGTAGGTGGTTTGGCCGACCGCGGGCGTATAGCTGGCGCGATTCGGGTAGAAGTCCAAGTTGATGTAGTTGCCCACCGTGCGCGTGCCGTCATCCCACCAGGCGTAGACCTTGTCCGAGCTGGAGATGCCGGCGGCCACCAGCGCCGTCATCGTCTGTCCGTCGGGCAGGTCCACATCGGCGGTGGTGTAAAAAGTGGAGCTCAGGTCGTCGAACGTACCGATGCTGGCGCGGCCGTCCCGATACCAGGTGAAGACGCTGCCGGAGTTGTCGGTGGCCATGGCCTGGATATCGGCTGGATCCTGATCCCCGGGCATCTGAAAGGTCGCCGGGGGATCGTAGAAGTCGAGGTCCGACGTGGTCCCGACGCTGAATTGGCCGTTGTCATAGTAGGTGTAAACGCGATCGTCGAATTTTGAGATCACCGTGCCGACGACGGGCGTTTGCCGGTGCCAGCCCGTGTCCTGGGCGATCGGGAAGCCCGGGTAGTCGAAAGGGGAGAAGATGCCGTTCCAGCCATAAAGATCCCGGTCCAGAAGTCCGGGGTCCTGGGTGTCCTCGATGTACTTCAAGAAGGTCATGGTGGTCAGCAACTTCGACAGGCTGCCCATGCGGGTGCGGTGCCAGTAGTACATCGGCTGCTGATTCTCCAGGTCACTGAGGCCGTAGGACTTTTCCATGATCATCCTGCCGTCCTTGGAGGCGGCCACGGTCAATCCCGGAATCGCGTTGTCTTCCATATAGTCGAGGATGATGTCCTCGACCGCCGCCTCGACGGCGGGTTCGGCCCGCCCGGTGAGCTGGGCTTCCGCCGGCGCCGCTGCGCCCGCGGTGACCGTCAAGGTCAAGGCCAGCGCCGCGGCGGCCCGCAGGCCGGCCGAGCGTCGTGCGGACCGGCCCAAGGAGCTCCCGGAGAGCGAAGCAGTTTCAGGGGTCGAGGGTTTCGGGATATCGGTGAAGTGGGTCATGGTCTAACCTCGCTTGGGAGTCAGAGTGAAGCGGTCTAGGGGACGTGGCCGTCGGGCCGTTGCCCCCCGTTCACCCCTAGATCGCAGGTCCTGCCAAAACCCCCTCAAGGAGCAGGCTTTTTTCCGTCGGCGTCGCCCGCGGCACAGGCCGTGACGGAGCGGAGACGGACGCCGACTCGCGCGCCTTGGCCTCCGTCGTTGCAGCGACGACCGGTCGAGCTTTCAGCACCGGGCCGCTGAGGCTCCGAAGGATTCCGCCAGAGAGACGAAGGCCCGGCTCCCTTCCGGGAACCGGGCCTTAAATTCCAGACAGGCTGGACGATCAGAAGATGTCGTAGAAAGGGTTCACAAAGATCTGTGAGATCTCCCACGCCAGCTTCTCCGAGAGCTCGCGGACCGGCGTGTCGAGGTTGCCCATCACCACCACGGTGACGTCATCCATCACCACCCGATCCTTGACGTAGCCCGCCTTGAATCGGCTCACCGCCGCGCCGCCGCCTTTGAGCGAGCCGCCGTGGTCGAGCCAGCCGTTTGGATCCACGATCTTCCAGCCGAGCCCGTAGTCGGCGCCGAAGCCCGGGGTTTCCATGAGCGCGATATTGGCGTCGCTCAAGACCCTCCGGCTGGGGGCCGAGGCTAGATCCATGGTCATCATGACCCGCAGGAAGTCACCGGCGGTGGAGGTCAGATAGCCGCTCTGCTCGCGGAAGTTGAAGCCGAGCAGGCATTCGCAGGTGAAGACGTCCGGCGGGCTGCCGTTGTTTTTGTTGCGGTCGAAGTGGGGCTCCGAGTCGCCGCCGATCGGGTCCCAGGCCACACCCATCCAGACATTCATCGGGTTGAGCACGGTGGTGTCGAGCAGGGCCTTGAACGGGATGCCGGAGACTTCTTCGAGCACGAAGCCGGACAGGGCGCCGCCGTGGTTGGAGTAGTGGTTGTCGGCCCCCGGCGCGAAGAGCATGCGGCCTGAAACCAGGCCGTACTCGTGGAAGAGCTCCATGCCGAGCTCGCTATCGAAGGCCTGGGCGGCCGGCTGGCCGGTGGCCATGGCGCTGGCGCCGGAGAGACCGATATTTTTCTCGTAGCCGGCGCTGTGGTTGAGCAGGTGGCGCGGCGTGATGTTCGAGAACCAGGTGCCCCAGGGCTCGGCCTGGATCTGCGGCGGGAGGTCGGTGCCGTAGGCGTTTTGCTGGGTGTCGAGGTTGGTGCTCGTGCCCTTGCTCACCGTTTCGTCATTGTAGAAGGCATAGACCCGGTCGCTCTTGGAAATCGCCAGGGATCGGATGGTGTAGGTGTTCTGGCCGAGGGCCGTCTCATAGCTGGCGCGGTTGGAGTAGAAGTCCAGATCGGCATAGTTGCCCACGGTGCGCGTGCCGTCATCCCACCAGGCGTAGACTTTGTCCGTGGTGCCGGAGATGCCGACGCCCACCAAGGCCTCCATCGTCTGGCCGTCGGGCAAGTCCACCTCGGCGCTGGTGTAGAAGGTGGCGTCGAGGTCGTCGAAGGTGCCGATGCTGGCGCGTCCATCCCGGTACCAGGTGAAGACGTGGCCCGTGGTCGCCGTCGCCATGGCCTGGATATCCCGCGGATCCTGATTGCCCGGCAGGTTGAAGTCCGTCGGGGGCTCGTAGGCGTCGAGGTCCGAAGTCGTTCCGACGCTGAATTGACCGTTGTCGTAATAGGTGTAGACCCGGTCGTCGAATTTCGAAATCACCGTGCCGACCACCGGCGTTTGCCGGTGCCAGCCCCAATCCCGCGCGGAGTAATACTCCGGGTAATCCTGGACCGAGAAAATGCCGTTGAAGCCGTAAAGCTCGCGGTCCAGAAGACCCGGATCCTGGGTGTCTTCAACGTACTTCATGAAGGTCATCGCGGTGAGCATTTTGGACAGGCTGCCCATGCGCGTCCGGTTCCAGTAGTACATCGGTAGCTGGTTATCGAGATCGCGCAAACCGTAGGACTTCTCCATGATCATCTTGCCGTCCTTCGACGCGGCGACGGTCATGCCCGGGATCCCTTTCTCGGCCATATAGTCGAGGATGATGTCTTCGACCGCCGCTTCGACGGCGGGTTCGGCTTGGCCGTAGAGCTGGGCTTCCGCCGGCGCCGCCGCGCCGGCGGTTACCGTCAAGGTCATGGCCAGCGCCGCGGCCGCGCGCTGGCCGGCCGAACGGAGCACGGACGGTCGCAGGAAGCCCGCGGGCAGCGGAGAAATCTGAGGGCTTGTGGGATGTGAAGTATCGATCAAGTGGGTCATGGTCAGTCCTCGTCGGGAGTCGAAGTGAGTCGGTCTGGGGCGGGGCCGTCGGGCGGTTGCCCTCCCCGCACACCCCTAGATCGCAAGCCCTTCCAAGACTCCCTCAACGGGACGGCGTTTTCCTCCACGGGTCGGCGCAAGCCGCTTTCGTCGACCGGCCAGGGGATCGCGCACCGGCGCCGGAGCCGGGCCGCCGGCGCGACCACTCAGCCGAGCCGCAGGTAAATCGAGCTAAGTCTCGAACACCCGGGACACTCTGGGCGTAGCCTTGGGGGACGGCTCGCCCCTGTCCAGCGACTGAAGTGTCCAGATCCACCCGCGGCAGCTCGGCGAGAGCGACCCGGTGCCGGCTCTGGACAGCCTCCGCGTAGGAGGTTGAAGGGCGCGCCGGCGGAGCGTAGTGCGGGTCTGGCTTCCGCCGTGGGGGGCGACGTTCGCCCGCCGGCAGAGGCTAGTCCAGAGGGGAAAGACCCTCTGCGTCGCGGCGCTCCGAATCCGGACTTGAGGGACAGACGGCCACGATGTCGGCGATGATCGCGAGGTGGTGTTCGGTGTGGATTTCGATGAAGCGTTCGGCGTGGTCCCGCTTGAGTCTCCCGAAGACCGGGTGCACGAAGAAGCTGCGCTCGGGTAGCTGCGTCCAGGCGAGCAGCGCCGTTCGAGCCGTCGCGGCCTGACGCTCCAGGTCTTCCAGGGTATTGACGTCGGGCGGCAGGACCACGGACGGCGATTTGGCTTTGCCGCGGGGTAGCTTGCCGCGGGCGAACGCCAGGGCGCGGAGCGGGTTGAGGTTGGCTCGGTAGGCTTTAGGGTCGGAAGCGTCAAGCTCCTTGTGAATCTCTTCGATGACCTTGATGGAGTGAGCGAGGTGCCACGCCACGTCAACCTTAGACACCTCGGGCGCGAGGCACTGCCGATCTTGGAATCGGGCCTCCATGCGGTCTAAGAGCGCGAGGGACGCCGTCGCGGGCTGGCTGCGGTTCGAGTCGGTGGCGGTGGCATGGGCGGCGACGGCGAAGAGTAGTGGGGCTGCGATCAAGGCTGCGGTGAATTTCAGCATGCGTCGAGCTTTCTGGGGGAGGGTTCGCAGGGGTGAACGAAGGACGGCGGTTTTCCGGGATCGAGAAATCATAGATTCCATGATGGAACTTATTATCGCTCAATCAGTTCCATAATGGAACTTAAATGCCCTTGGGAAGCTTCCCAACCCGTGGCCGCTTAGGTGAAATTTTTCTCGCGGCGCCGACACCGAGTCGTCAGAAGCGGATGACCCTCAATTTCAGTTCAGGAGATGGAGATGATCTTTCCTCGACGACGTATTCGACTGCCCGTAGCTTTCCTGGCCCTCATGATGATCTCCGGCTCCCTTTGGGCCGAGGCCCCAGGCACGCCGCGGTCCCAAGAAATGGCGACCGCACGGGCCGAAGACGAGCCCGCCGATCCTGCGATCGCCGCCAAGCTCTGTAAAGGAGATACGTGCAACGAGTGTCTCTCGGCACCGTCGTGTGCCGGCGAGGTCTCCGGTAGCGAGTGCAGAGTCTCGACGCACAAGGGAAAGTGCGTGGTGCACAAAACCTGCCTCGGCGGCGCCTGCTGCGGCTGCCAGGTCGGCGGCATGGTCTTCCTCGGCGGCGGCGCCATCGTCGGGGTGGACGGATTGCTCTACAGCGCGGAGGGTGCGGTCCTCAACGATCCCGGATTGAAGGCAAAGGAGCGCCCGCTCGACAAGCAGCGGGCCGTGGCGTTTCGCGTCTTTGACGCCGAGGGCAATGCGGTCGACGGCGCGCAGGTGCGGATCCGGGCGACGGCTCCGTCCAGTTTCACCTTCCGGCGCCAGGGGGCCACGGTCAATGGACTCTTCCAGACCTTCGTCGCGTGCCGGGGCAGCCAGCCGAACTGGCCGAGCCAGATCCTCTATAGCTATGACGTGATCAGCGCCGCGGGAAAGACCTTCACCAATTCATGGTGGCAGTCCGCTGGCGGTTGGACGTGCGACACCACCAAAGACATCACGGTTCGACTGCTGCCCTTATTGAATTGAGGACAGAGGATTCCAGAGCCGACAGAGAGGAACGACGGGAACTCGTCAGCGGGCAGGCGCCGCCGACGAGTTCCCCACGCGATCAGGGAAAAACCGAAGTCCACGCGGACGTGTCTCCCGACTCGAAACCGTCGTTGAAGAGACTTGGCCGGTCTCGGTAGCTGCCAAAATTCAGGGATGCCTCGGGCCCCAGGTTGGTGAAGCGGCCGCCGAGATAAAGACTGCCGCCCGAGGTCGTCTGGGTGTAGATCTCTGGCACGTCAAGAGGGGGCTCCACGTCGCCGATCAGGGGACTCCAAGACTGGCCATTCCAGGTGGCCATGCCATACGCAGCCTGCCCGCCGGCGGTGTCGAAGAGGCCGCCGACGAAGAGCTTCTGACCGTCACCGGCGTCTGTCGCGAAGACACTGTTGACTTTGAAATCGCCGTCGGAGAAGCCCACGCCCGTGCCTTGGGCGTCCGTAAGGGCTTCGAAAGACTTTCCGTCCCACCGCACGACTCCATTGACCTCGACGCCGTCTTCCTGGGTAAAGTCACCTCCGACGAAGAGGGCCGGTCCGGAGCCGTCATCGAAGACCGTCAGGCTGCGGACGGTGACCGAGGCGCCGGCGGGAGAGAAACCGCCGACGGCGGTCCAGCCGTCTGAAACCCGCCAGCGGGCAAGTCCATTTGCGGCGACACCCCCGGCTTCATCAAAGTTGCCGCCGACGTAGAGGGCGTCACCGGAGCCGTCATTGAAGACCGCCAGCGCCAGCGCTTCCGCGCTCGCCGAAGGCGTCAGGCCCGTGCCTGCCGCGCCGTCGAGGGCCGAGAACGCGACGCCGTCCCACCGCGCGACGCCGTTGATCGTTACGCCCGAAATGGTGTCGATGTTGCCGCCGACGTAGAGGTCGGGGCCGCTGCCGTCATCGAAGACGGTGAGTGCTTTCCCCTCTTCGCCAAAGCCAAGCCCGTTGGCCAGGGGCGTCCAATCGGTACCGTCCCAGGCG
>JBCDKB010000414.1:0-8017 GCA_038747035.1 Acidobacteriota bacterium
CAGGCCGTAGAGCTTCGTATCGCCCGCCAGCACCACGATCTCCAAGTCGCCGTCGCCGTTTTGCTAGTGCACCACGCCGAGGTTGTTCTCCGCTACGACTTCCAGATCGCCGCGCGGAACCACTTCGGCCACCGCCGGCGTCGGCTGCAGGACGAATTTGTTGTAGATATCTTCAAGACCGCCGATCTCGACCGGGAATCCGGCCATCTCGCCGCCCTCGGCCTGCAGGCCGTAGAGCTTCGTATCGCCCGCCAGCACCACGATCTCCAAGTCGCCGTCGCCGTCGAGATCGCCGACTGCGGCGGTGGACTTGAGACTCCCGGGCAGCCACCAGCGCCGGGCTTCGGTGCCATCGTGGTGAAAAGCGATCAGGTGCCCGTCGTCGTATCCGCGCAGGATTTCGAGGTCTGAGTCGCCGTCGAGGTCCGCGAGGGTCACGGAGGCGCTCGACTGGCCGTTTACGCCTGAACCGGGCTCGATCACCCGCACGGTGCCGCCGGACTCATCGTGGATCACGACAGCGCCGAGGAATTCCGCCGACACCACTTCCCAATCCCCGTCGCCGTCGAGGTCGCCGATGGCGGGTGACGCCGACACCGGGGAGCCGTAGGCGTGGTCGAAGGCGACCGCGCCGCACGCCTGGCCACTATTGGGAGCGTCCACCGGCGCAGCGGCCTCGGGTGGCACATCGACCGGCCAGATAAGTCCCGCCGACGGCTGCAGGCGCCAGTCCGTCGACTGCGTCTCGCCGCTCAGGATGAAGTCGACGAAACTCGGATAGGCGTCCCAGATCGGCTCCCGCTCCACCGGCCAGCGCCACACCGCCTCGAAGGCCCTCCCCTGGTCCAGCGGGAAACCGAGCAGCGGCGTCGTCGGGCCGTAGAGGTCGGCGGTGACGAGATCCTGGGTCGCCCCACTCCCCCGCCAGCGGAAGGCGATCCTCTCGCCCGTATCGAGCACGTCTATCCAAGGCCCCACGAGGTGGTTAAAGGTCTCGTTGAGGTGCACGGTGACGACATCGTCGGCAATGCGCGGATTCCTCTCCGGCTCCCCGACCTCGACTACCAAGCGCGCGGTCTGCCCCGCGGTCACCAGCCCGGAGGTCTGGGCCGGATCCGTATTGGCTGCGAAGGGGAAATTCCCCAGGTTCCACGGCGGCAGGGTGTCCCACGTATCGGCGAAGAGCTGTACGTCGCGCAGGAAGTCCCCGTCCGAGGTTCGGGTCTGCTCAAAGATCAAGGTGCCGGCGCTATTGAAACGACTGAGGGTGTAGCTCACCGGCCCTTCAATACCGATATCGAGGAACGGCAGATGGTTGAAACCGGCGCCCCGGCCCAGGCCCTCGACCACGAATTCGAGACGCCGCCAGTTGCCGTCGTCATCCAGGGTCTCCTGGAGCGAAACCTTCAGCAACCAGTCGTTGTAGTCGAAATCGTTGAAAAGCGTGTCGTCGTTCTTAAGGTCCTCGAAGCCATAGATCAGCTGGTTATTCAGCTGGTCGGCGTCGCGGTAGCGATAGGTATTCGCCCCGCCGCCGGCCGCCGCGGAGTCGCCCGAACGTTCGCCGGTGGTCTGCTCCTCGGGGTCCGCTAGCCCGGGGTCGCCGGCGAGGCTCGTCCACACGAGATCCGCGACGTTGTCGACTCGCCCTGAAGATGAGGTCTGTACGTCGAAGGTCACGATCACCGGGTTATTCGGGTGATAGGCCACATTCGAGAGCTCGGGCCATTCAAGCCGCACCACCGGCAGCTGCGAGATATCGACGGTCGGCAGCGGGCCGTTCTCCGCCTGGACATTGCCGAGGTAGGTCAGCGCCGGGTCGAGCACGTCAATGACCTCGACGTCATAGGCACTCACGAAACTCGAAGAGTCGTGGGCGATCCGCAGGCGAACGGTCACCGTGTCTCCCGCGGCCGCGACGCCCGGCGCAAAGTCCTTGCGCAGGGTCAGTCCCGGTTCGACGACGGCGACGTCGGCGCTGGCCGTCGCGAGCTCGGCGCCGTCGGCCGTGATGACGACGGTATTGCGTACGTTCTCACCGCGCACCGCCGAAGCGACGTTGCGCATGACGGTCGTATACGTCGACTCGATCACCTCGTCCGTTCCCGCATCCGTATCCAGATTGCTGACGTCGCCGAGCTCCCAGACCAGGGCGACGCCCGTATTCACCGGATCGGTGGAGCCGGTCAGCGAAATCCCGGGCAGGGCCTGGCCGAAGTCTTGCCGCAGCGCCCAGAGCTGCCCCGGCAGGTCCTCGCGGATTTCGACGGCGCCGAGGGACAGCCCCTCCGGAATGCGCGCGACGATCCGGTAAGTCACCTCCTGCCCGACGGTCACCGCGGCTCCGGAGAGACGGGTCTTGGTGAGCGTCAGGGTCTTGATCGGGCGGGCCGCGCTTTGCTGGGCGGAGACCGGATCCTCGCTGTTGGCGCCGTCGTCGCGGATCACGGCGGTATTCGAGACCGTCTGGCCATCGCCGGCCGCGCCCGCGGGGATGACGCCGAACCGGGCGTCGCCGCTGCCGCCGGTCGCCAGGGCGCCGATGGCGACGGTGCACACCGTGCCGGGACCGCTACCGTCCGCGCACGACCACACGGTCGGCAGGCTGGACGCCGCATCGAAGGTCGTGAGCGCTGGAAACGTCTCTTCGAGCACGACGCCCGTGGCGTCTTGGTCGCCGACGTTCGAGTACGCCAAATCGAAGACAAGCGGCACACCCGGGATCGCCACCACCGCCGAGGTCGACTTCGTGAAGTTAAACGCCGGTTCGGCGCCCAAGGCGGTCTGAAGCTCGGCCACGTTGTCGACGGGATTAAGGTCCGCGCCCTGGCTCAGGTCATCCCGGATCTCGGCGACGTTGTCGAGGGTGTCAGCGCCCGCCGGCAGGCCGGCGGCGATGTGCACCGCGAAGCTCGCTTGGCCGCTTCCGCCGGCCGCCAGCGCTCCGACCGTGAGTACACACTGCGTGCCGGGCCCGCTGCCGTCCGCGCACGACCAGACCGAAGGTAAGCTGGACGCCGCGTCGAAGCTTGAATGGGCGGGGACCGTCTCCTCGATCTCCACGCCGACCGCGTCCTGGCCGCCGGCGTTGGAGTAGTCGAGGGTATAAAGCAGCAGAGCCCCCGGCTCGGCCGCCCCTCCCGCGCTCTTCATGAGGCGAAGATCCGGCGCCGCCTCGACCGCTACTTCCGTCGGATCGTCCGGCGAGGCGGTCGCAGGATCGTCGGAAACGAGATCATCCGCCTCTTCACGCAGTCCCACCTGCGCCTGGTTGAAGAGCGCTTCGACGTCGATGGGCAGCGGCTCGATAAGTACTTGGTAGCTAACCGTCGCGGTCTGCCCCGCGCCGACCGCGGCGAAGGTCACGGCGACGGACTCCTCCCCCGCTCCGTTGCCTTCGACCACAGCACCGCCAGCCGACACGACGACCGTGCCGACGACCAAGCTGCCGTTGGCATCCGGCACGTCCACCACGCTCACATCGGTGGCGGCGCCGTCGCCGGTGTTGATCAAGCTCACCGAATACCTGAGGGTGTCCCCCGGGCTTGCCGTCCCAGACGCGTCGGCGTCATCGATCAGCTCGGCCGTCTTCTCCACCGCCAGGATCGGCAGTCCCAGCACGGCGGTATCTTCGCCTTGGGGCTCCTCCCGCTCGCCGGGGACGTCGCCGGGCAAGGTCGTCGTCACCGTATTGGCGGCGGTATTGTCGACCGAGGCCTGCGGCGGATCGGTGATCCGCACCGGCACCGTGAACGACCAGATGACGGCCTCCCCCGGCTCCAGGGAATTCATCGGCGGTGACGCGCCTGGATCGCTCGACAGGGTCAATCTCACGTCACCCGGGGCCGGGCCCGGCGCCGAGCTGAGAACGAAGCCGGCGGGCACGCCGACGGAGACGATCTCCGCGGGCACCCAGCCTTCGGCGTCGACCACATCCTCGACCTGGAGGTCGTAGGCGGGCGCCGTGCCGTCGTTGCGGATCTCGATCGAGACCGTGGCGACGTGGTCATCCACCGGCCCGAGCGTCTTGCTCACCACAACGTCCGGTTCCACCACCTCGGCGTCGACCGAGTCCGTGAGCGGCGGGCCGCTGGCGAAACGCAGCTCGGCTTCGTTCCGCAGGGTGCGTCCGTCTTGGTTCACGGCGTCGTCCACCACGCGCGCGGTGACGCTCACGACGATGCGATCATGCTCGTCCGAGAAGCCGTCGGGCGCATTGGTCACGGTGCCGAAGTCGAAGGTCACCGTGTCGTCGAGGCCGTCGGCGAGCTCGTCGTCCGAGAGCACCGGAGTGCCCGGTAGCTCGGTGACGATCTGATCGCCCACCGACACGATGGAGGCGCCGATCACCTCGAGCAGTCCAGCGGCGCCGGCCGGCAAAGCGTCGACCACCACGGCGTTCAGGGTCTGTCCTTCCGGGAAAATAGCGGTCAGGCGATAGTCGATCGACTCGCCGATCGCCAGATCGTCCTCGAGGGCGTCATGGAAAGACGAACCCGTGGCGTCTAGGCTGGTGTCGGTGATGATCTTGACCAGGCCCGGGGCCAGCACGGTGACCTCCGCGTTGTCGTCCGCCGTACTGCGCCGGGTCTCCCCGGCCGTAAAGACAGCCTGGGAGTCGTATTGCAGCTGTGCGTTATTGATCAGACTCTCGGTGGGCTGTACGGTGTCTGCGACGGTGACGTTGAACTCGATTTCACAGCTGCCGTCCGCTAAAGACAGGCTGGCCAGGGAGAAGGCGAGGGTCGGTTCCGCGGCGTCGTCCACCGCGAGGCCGGCGCAATCGGTCGTGACCTCATCCGTGGAGATCCAGTCGACGCCAGCCGGCAGCGGGTCGGTCACCACCAGCGAGAAGGCGTCCGCCGTCGACGTCGGCAAGTGCTCGAGTCGCAGCGTGTAGCGCAGGGCATCGCCGGCGTCGACGAACTCTTGGTCGGCGCCCTTGGTGAGCGCCAGCAGCGGCTCGACCAGGTCGACCAGTGCGGTGTCGAGGGACGTGCCGCCGGCGTGGCCGAAGGTCGCCAGGTTGCTCGCGTCGTCGTCCTGGCCGCCCTGGTTGACCGCCTCGTCGACCACCACGGCCACGACCTCGAATCGGAGACGGTCGCCGTCGTCGAGCTCGCCGTCCGGAGCGTTGAGGATGTTGCCGAGGGTCCAGGTGACGCGATCATCATGGCCGTCGAGATCGCTGTCCGCGGCGGAGCCGGCGGCGCCGATGGCGGGCAGACCCGGTCCATCCAGCTGGCCGCCCAGCGCCAAGACCCGGGAGCTCACCAGGGCCAAGACGCCGTCGCCGGTCGGCAGCTGGTCGACGACGGTCGCCGCCTCGGTCGTGCCCTCTGGCAGCGTGACCACGATCTCGTAGGTGACCGTCTCACCGAGCGTCAGGTCGGTCTCGGGTCCGTTCACCGCAGAACCCGTCGACACCTCCGAGGTCTGGATGACCGTCTTCACGACGCCGGGATCGGTGACCATGAAATCGTGCCCGTCGCCGGCGGTGCCGTCCCGCTCGGTGGCCGCGTTGTCTTCAGGAAGACTGTCCCAAAAGAGCTCGCCGAGGTTGTTGATGAGCTGTCCCGGCTGGACTTCGTCATCGATGGTGACGGTGAATTCGATGCTGCCGACGCTGCCCACCGGGAAGTGATCCCAACGGGCGACCAGGGTCGAGCCTTCGCTGAGGTGGTCCGCCGGCGTCGAGCCGGTGTCCACGGCGGTGCCGCCCAAGAGGGTCATGCCCGCGGGGATCACGTCGCGCAATTCGACGTCAAATGCGTCGGCGCTCGAGCCCGGCTGATGCTCCAGGGTCAACGTGAAGACGACAGAGTCGCCGGCGTCGCCGGTGGTTGCGTCGGCGCTCTTGTCGAGGCTGAGCAAGGGCTCGACCACTTCCACGGAGGCGTCGGCGCTCGGTTGAAGCGAGCCCGAGAAGTCGAGCAAGGCAGTATTCGTCAGCAGGTCCCCGGATCCGTTGGCGTCGGCGTCGACCGCCCGGGCGGTGATCCGCACCACCAGGCGATCGCCGGCGTCGACCTCCATATCCGGTGCGTTGCTCACCTGGCCGAAATCGAAGCTCACCGTATCGAAAAGTCCGTCCTTGAGATTGAGGTCTTCGAACACCGGCGCGGGCGCCGGATTGGCCGCCGTGAGGTTGGTGCCGACCGAGATGACCTCCGCCGAGGTTGCTTCGAGCAATCCCGCCGCCATCGCCGGCAAGGAATCGCGGATCACGACTTGGGCCGTGGTGCCTTCGGGAACCGTCGCCACGATCTCGAAGACGACCAGCTCACCGATCGTCAGGTCTTCAATCGCGCCGTCAAAAGAGGCTGTTCCAGTCGAAGGCTCAGAAGTCTCGACGACGGTCTTCGCAAGGCTCGGAACGTCAATGGCAATCGACGCCGTATCGACGAGCGGACCGTAGGACCGCTCCCCGGCTGCGGCGTCCGCCGGCAAGGAATCCCAGATCAGGCCGGCCGAGTTCTCGAGGGTGCTGCCCGAGAGCACCTGGTCGGCGACTTGGGCGTCAAATGACAAGGTCACCGAGTCGCCGAGGGCCAGCGTCTCGAGCTCCAGGCGGACAGTTTCGTCGCCGCCGCCGTTGCCGGTCACGATCGTGCCCCGATCGCTCGATACGGAGCCGGCGACCAGGGACAGATCCGTTTCGGTCAGCAGGTCCTCCACCGCCAGGTCGAAGGCGTCGGTCTGCGAGCTCGGATCGTGGTCGATCAGAATCGTAAAAGTCACGGTGTCGCCGGCGTCGGCGCTGGCGGGAGAGGCGCTCTTCTCCACCGTCAGCACACTCTCCACGACCCTGACGTCGCCCGCGCGGTCGCGCACGAAGCCGTTCTGACCGTGCCAGTCCGCCCGGTTGTTGCGCCGCACCTCCTGGACGATGGCGGCCTGGTCGTCGACCCGCACCGTGTAGTCAAAGACCACGGTCTCCGCCACGCCGTTGTCGCGATTGGCGTTCGTCAGAGTGCCGAACTCGAAGGTCAGGTCGCGGCCGTCGGGGCTGATGACGGCGTTGTCCACGACCCCCTGAAATCCGCCAGGCTGATCGGTGGCCAGTCCTGATGACGGAGTGAGGCCGTCGACGCTGACGACCGCCAGGCCGGCATCCAATCGATCGATCAAGCGTACGGATTCGTCGACCCCCTCCGGCACGGTCACCGTAACGCGGTAGTGGAGCTCTTCGCCGACCGCGACCGGCCACTGGGCGCCGGATTCGACGGTGTGGGGCTCGCTCGTCGAAATCAGCTCCTTGACGATCGTCGAGCTCGCGATGGTGACGATCGCGCTATCGACGATCGGCCCCGGGCCCGCGAGATGGCTCGAGGACGAGCCGTCCTCGCCGGTGAAGCTCTCGAGACTAGCGCCGTTGGCGAGCACCGCCGCCGGCGCCGCCCCCGCATCGGTGATCTCGAGCTCGTAGGTGATCACCACCACGTTCTCGCCGCTCTCGGCGTCGAATTTCTGGCAGGCGGCCTCGCCGCCGGGATCCGCAATTTCAAGGCCGTTCGCGAAAAGGTCAGAAGGCCCGAGACTCGGTCCAAGGAAGATGGGGACGAGGGCCGTTCCATCTCCCCGCCGCACCGTCAGGTGAAGGCCGCCGCTCGGGATCCCGAGCCCGGCGGGAATGGCATCCCGGACCACCAGATCAAAAGCACCGCTACCCCCCGAATTCTCCAGCACAATGGCGAAAGTCACGAGATCGCCGGCGTCGACCGTCGAAAGGTCGCTGTCGACCGGATCGGCCGCCAGCGCATTCGAGGTGATCGGAGCGGTGAAGGGTTCACCCGCGTTCGGCGGCGCGGCGAAGGGCACAGGCGAAGCGGTCGCCGGCTCGAAAACGCCGGCGGCGCTGTCCGTGGCGACGGTCCCTTTGGTCATCTTGATCACCGGTTGACGCAAGGTGAATTGAACGATCGCTTCGCGGGATGAAGGGGCGAGTCCGGTTGAGCTCTGGGTCGCCTGCAGGTGATTGGTCAGCAGCAAACGTTCCGCGAACGGTTCCGACGAC
>JBCDKB010000415.1:0-8016 GCA_038747035.1 Acidobacteriota bacterium
CCAGCGCGCCGCCGGCGCCGCCGCCCGCGAGGGCTTCGAGCTGCTGATGTCGGTTACCGGCGCCGCATTCTCGCCGATCGTGTCGATCGGCGACGTCGCCCTCGATGCGGCGTGGACCGAAGCCACCGCCACCGTCGGTGCGGGCACGGTGCAGTTCCGCGTCGAAGTGACGGACGGCGCCGGCCCAGGCGACCTCGTGGAGGGCGGCGTCGACGACGTCACCGTCTGCGCTCCGTAAGTCAGTGACCGATCGGATCCCGTGATCCGGTGATGCGGTGGGGGCGGTTCCCCTGGTCGCCCCCGCCGCTCACGTTCTCGTCAGAGCCGGCTGGCCGTCGCCAGTCGGCTCTTTTTTGGCTCCGACCCGCCGCGGCGAACCTCCGGAGACCGGCCCGGACGAGCTTGATATCGTCAGGTCGCCATCCCCCCATAAGCCCGCGCCGACGACGCCCGCGCTGAATAGAAACGCCGAGCCGGCCGTAGATTTTTTGCGGTCCCGCGCCCTCTGGAACCCTTTGTCCACCTGTCATGAACCGGAGCCCCTGATGTTCGCCAAAATTTCCCGCAGCTGGTCACTCGTCAAAGCGAGCGCTTCTGTCCTCCAGGCCGACAAGGAGCTGATGATCTTTCCGATGCTTTCCGGCGTCGCCTCGGTGATCACCGGTGTGCTTTTCTTTCTCCCGCTCACCTTCCTCCAAGGCGGCGGCTTTGAGATGGCCGGCTACGTGGCGCTCTTTCTCTTTTATTTCGTTTCCACTTTCGTGGTCGTCTTCTTCAATTCGGCCCTCGTCGGCGCCGCTTTGATCCGACTCGACGGCGGCGATCCGACGGTCGCCGACGGCCTGCGCATCGCCAGGCAGCGGCTCCCGCTGATTGTGCAGTGGTCGCTCTTGGCCGCCACCGTCGGACTCCTGATGCGGGCCGCGCGGGAGAAGTCCAACGGCCTCGCCAAATTCGCCATGGGCCTCATCGGCGTGGCGTGGAACGTCGCCACTTTCCTGATCGTTCCGGTGCTGGTCACCCGCGACCTGAACCCGATCGACGCTCTGAAAGAAAGCGCCTCCCTGCTCAAGAAAACCTGGGGTGAGCAGATCGTCGGCAACGCCGGCATCGGCCTGATCTTCTGGCTGGTCGGCATCGCTTACTCGGTGATCGCCATCCCGGCCGTGCTGCTCTCCTTCTCGACCGGCGCTCCGTGGGTCGGCGTCCCGGTCCTGGTCGCCGTCGTGATCGGCTACGGGCTGATCGTCCTGACGTCGGCGACGCTGTCCGGCATCTATTCCGCGGCCCTCTTCCGCTACGCCACGGTCGGCGAGGTCCGCGGCATCGACCGTCAGCTGCTCGCCAGCGCTTTCGAGCCCCGCTGAAGGGCCCGCTGCAAAGCGTCGGCTAGTGGACGGGCGGCGCTTTCTGCGCCGCCACGCATAGGAAAGAAGGCCGGTGCATCAATCGCGCGTAGCGCACCGGATCGGCGTCGAGGAAGTCCGCCGTCGGCTTCGGTTCGAGCAGCTGTTCGAGCTGGAAGCCGGCGTCGAGCACCGACATCACCACCTCCTGGAGCGAGCGTCGGTAGCTCGGCATGGTGATCTCTTCGCCGAATCCGCGCCAGGTGCACTCCACCGGCTCGACGGAGAAGTAGTCGCGGGTGTCGAAGTACTCCGCTTCGAAGTCCGGGTGTCCGCAGGAAAAGACCAGGCGCCCGGCGGGCCTGAGCACGCGGTGGAATTCCGCGAAGGTCGAGCGCCAGTCGGCGACATAGTCCAGGCAGAGCGGCGCCAGTACCAGGTGAAATTGTTCCGCGGTGAAGGGCGCGAGTGGCCGGGTCAAGTCGAGGCCGTGGAGGCGGACACTGCCGGCGGCGACCTCATTCACCAGCCGCTCCGCCGCGAGCTCGAGCATGCGATCACTGAGGTCGCAGGCGTCCACCTGCGCGCCGCGCGCGGCCAGGATCTGGGCGTAGACCCCCGGACCGCAGCCGGCGTCGAGCACCCGCAACCCGTCGACGTCACCGATGAGCGAGAGCGTCGCCGGCCGCTCGTAGAACGCGTTGTGGGGTTTGGTCTCGATCTTCGCGGCGTAGGCGTCCGCGAGCTCTTGGTAAACGGCGTAAGCGGGCGGCTTGAATGTGTCATCCATCGGGCCGCGGATTGTAGCCGATCCGGGCCCGGGCCGACCCGCCGCCAGGGGGCCGAACCGAGCCGCCGCCCGCCCGCGGGCGGACGGCCCGGGGCCGGCGATCAGCGGTGGGTCGTGATCCGACCGAAGGTGCTCTTCGTGCCCCAAATTCCGCGCCGCAGGCACTCCAGCTGCACGATTTGGCTATGGTCGACGAAGAGGTTGACGTCGATCCCGTAGTTCTTGATGTACCACGAGAACACCTCCGGGTCGGCGGCTTCGAACATCACGTTCTCCATGCCGACGTGCTTCATGATCTTGGCGGCGACGTCCGTACGCCATGGATCCGCGTTCTCGGTAATGCCCTCGGACTCGATCATGATGATCGAAGCTCCGGCGTCCAGGCACTCGTTCGCCGTGTCGATGAGGATCTGCGGATCGCGCGTCCCCTCGGCCTCGAGCTCGGCTTTGCTCGTGTCGCCGCCGGCGCCGAATTGAATACCGATCTCCGGCTTCGGCTTCAGGCCGGCCTTCTTGACCTTTTGGATCAGCCGAATCAAATCGGGCGTCGGCAGCTGGATAAAGCCCGTCGACAGCTCGATCATGTCGAAGTCGAGGCGCTTGCACTCTTCGATATTAGGCGTCGATCTGGTTGGGCGCCCGCGACAGGACGTTCTCGATCCAGCCGCCGGTCGACACGTAGACGCCGTGGTCATGGCAGATGCGGTTGATTTTCTTCACGTATTCCGCGGGCATCAGCGAAAAGGAGCCGCCGGCGTACTTGTAGCCATCCACGTGCTCCCCCATCCCCTCCAGGAGCTCCCGGGTGTAGGTCGGAGTGACCATCGCGTAGTAGGGGCCACGGATTTCCGTGATCGACCGATCCCGCGGCTTGGGGTCTCGATCGTTCATCGGCACAAAAGGGAAGGAGCGGGACTGCCAGGCGGCGGACTGTTCTTTCTCAGACATCTATTTCTCCAAAGGCCGATTCGGCCTCAAGCGTTCAGGTTTCCAAGGATGGCCGCGAAGTCGCGGGCGCTGACCTCTTCGATATTGCGCACCGCGTCGACGATCGCCTTGCGGGTGCGCTCGGACGTGAAGGGCTCCGCCAGGTCCGTGAATTTGGCGATCACGGTGTCCCAGCTCATCGGCCGGGTGTGGAACCCTTCGTAGTCGGTCTTGGTGAGGGTGTGGACGGTCCCGTCGGTGAGCGTGATCGCGATGTCGGCGCAGAGCTCGCCGGGGAAACGATCGGTGTACTCCTGCTTGGGTTTGACCGTGAATCGCTGGAGCAGACCTTGGATGTCGTCCCTCGTCACGCGGTCCCCTTCGTACTGGGCGGGCAAGACATTGCCGTCGATCAGCGCGACACCCACCATGTACTGCAGGGAGTGATCCGCCTCTTCCTTGGTGCGGATGATGGTCTTGTCCCCTTCTTCGCCGCCGCCGATGATGTGGTATGCGACGTCGAAGATGTCGATCCCGATGTGCTCCACTTGATCCCAGGTGAAACCGTGCTGAGCCTGCAGCTCCAGGGCGCCTTCAATCGACGACTGGGAGTGGATTTCCGCGTTGTACTTCTTGATGATCGACTTCTTGACGTTCTCCAGATCTTCCCGGACCCAGTCGATATGGAACGGACCGGCGATGGACTCTTTGAAGCCCTTATTGCCTTCGAAAACCTCTTCCGGGCCGGTGATCCCCCGGTAGGCGAGGAAAGCGGCGTGGGTGCCGACGAATCCGGTGTTCGGGTACGCGAGCCCCTTCCAGTGCGACAGGGCCCCCGTGCGAGTGCAGCGCAAGGCGTTGTTGCAGGTGCCTGAAATGGCGATGGCGTTGGCGGTCTTTTCCGAATCCAAGCCAAGGGCCCGGGCGACGCCGGCCGCAGAGGCGTAGGCGCCTTGGACCGTGTGGTCAAAGCCCTTCGCCCGCACCGGCGCTTCGTCGCAAAGGCGTCCCTGGACCTGGTAAGCCGCGGCCATGGCGGTCAGCAGCTGGTTGCCCGAAGCGCCGATGTACTCCGCGGCGGCGAGCACCGCACCAAAGTTATCGGACTGGTGGCAGGTCTCCCCCTTGGCGAGGTAGCTATCCATGAAATCGAGGTAGCGACTGAGCGCGCCGTTGTAGAAAGCCGCCCGATCCGGCGCGGTCTTACCCCCGCCGATCAGCGTGCAGTGGGGGCTGCCGCCGAAGTCCTCTTGATGCGTTCTGATCATCCGGATCGGCTCGCCCTCGAGGGCGCCGATGGCGACGCCGATCGTGTCGACGATCCGCTTCTTGAGCTCTTCCCTCGCTTCGTGGGACATGGTCCGGTGGTCCGTCGCGGCGACGAAACGGCCGAGTTTTCTCACTTCAGTATCGGCAAATGCAGTCTGACTGACAGTCATACTTACAAACTCCTTAGGGTGCGCGGACGGCCGCCGACGGCGCCTCGCCGAAGATTCGGCGGGTCACCAAGACGGGGGCGGCCCGAATATAGGACCAATATAGTACTATTTAGATCCGGCCGGCAAAGAGTGGTCGAAAATCCTGCCGTCCCAACCCACGCCAACCAGGAGAAGTCCCGATGCAAGCGCCACAGACAGTTCCCCTCGGCCTCTTCGACCTGACCGAAGACGAGTGCCTGGTGGTCTCCATTTCCCGCGCATGGCGCCGCCTCGGGCCGACCCGCGCCATCGCCGAGCACAGCATCGCCCGCCTGCTCAAGGCCGATCAGATCTATCCGGCGCTCGAGGCGCTTTTCCGCGCCTTCGCGACCCTCGGCGACGGCGAGACCAGCAGCGAGGAAGAGTTCGATCTCCTCTCGCGCAGCGAGCACCGCCTGCTCGACCGGCTAGCCGTCGGCGGCTCAACGCGTACGGTCACCCGACAGGACGATATGGCGGCCTGCCGAACGGCCCTAAGGCGGGCGGGAATCGAGCTGAGGCCGCTCGGCACCATTCATCGGTCGGGCCACGACCACCTGATGGCCCGCATGTCGTCCAGCTACCGGACGTTCATGCGGCGTCACCTTTAGCCCAGCGGGCTCACGGCGGATCGCCGTGAAAATCGGCTTCAGGCAGGCGCCGCTTCGAGCCGCTCGATCTCCGCGAGCTCTTCGTCCGAGAAAATTCGAGATACGGCGACAAATCGATAGCCGAGGGGTATTTCCAGGGAGAAACTCGAGCCCCGGCCCACCACGGCGTCGATGGTGACGTGGGAGTTTTTGAAGTAGCTAAATTGGTCCGGCGCCATGTAGAAACCGCAGCCGTCCACCTCGCCGACCAGGATGTCCCGGGCGCCGATGAAGAACTCCGACTTCTTGAGGCACATGGGGGAGGAGCCGTCGCAGCAGCCGCCGCTTTGGTGGAAAACGAGCTCGCCGTGCTCTTGGCGAACCTGCTCCAAAATCTCTGAAGCTTTGGGGGTGATCGAGACTCTTTTAGTACCCATGGCGCCCTCGTGATTACGGCGTGATTGCGGCGGAGATTCGTGAAAAACGTCTGACGGCGGGGCCCGATGCGGTCGGATCCATCGAGGCGGAAGGCCGGCGGCGGGGGCCGCCGCCGGCATCGACAGAGGCTGCGGATCAGAAGAAGCCCAGGGCCGCCTTGTCGTAAGACATCAGCATATTCTTCGTGTGCCGGTAGTGGTCCAGCATCATCTTGTGCGTCTCGCGGCCGATTCCGGATTTCTTGTAGCCACCGAAAGAAGCGTGCGCCGGGTAGGCGTGGTAGCAGTTGCACCAGATCCGGCCGGCCTGGATGGCGCTCGCCGTGTTTTGCATCTGGTGGAGATCGCGGGTCCAAACCCCGGCGCCGAGGCCGTAAAGCGTGTCGTTGGCGATGCGGATCGCTTCCTCTTCGTCTTTGAAGGTCACCACGCTGACCACCGGTCCGAAGATCTCTTCCTGGAATACCCGCATGGAGTTGTCACCCTTGAATACGGTCGGCTGGACGTAGAAACCGTTCGGGTATTTCTCGTTCTTAAAGGCGGCGCCGCCGGTCAGGACCTCCGCGCCTTCCTGCTTGCCGACATCGATGTAATTCAGGATCTTCTCGTACTGGTCGTTAGAGACCTGGGCGCCCATCATGACGCTGGGATCTAGCGGATCGCCCATCTTGATGGCTTCCACGCGCTTGATACAGCGGGCGATGAACTCGTCGTAGATGCTTTCCTGGATCAGAGCGCGGGACGGGCAGGTGCACACTTCGCCCTGATTCAGGGCGAACATCACGAAGCCCTCGACGCACTTGTCGAGGAAGGCGTCGTCGTGGGCCATGATGCTCTCGAAGAAAACATTCGGCGACTTTCCGCCCAGCTCGAGGCTCGCGGGGGTGATGTTTTCCGAGGCGTACTGCAGGATGAGGCGGCCGGTGGTCGTTTCGCCGGTGAAGGCGATCTTCTTGATGTCCGGGCTTTGGGCGAGGGGTTTGCCGGCTTCCGGGCCGAAGCCATTGACCACGTTGAGGACACCCGGCGGCAGCAGGTCGGCGACGAGCTCAATCACCACCAGGATCGAAACCGGCGTCTGCTCCGCCGGCTTCAGCACCACGCAGTTGCCGGCTGCTAGGGCGGGCGCCAGCTTCCAAGCGGCCATCAGCACCGGGAAATTCCACGGGATGATCTGGCCGACGACGCCCAGCGGCTCATGCACTTCTAAAGACACCGTATTCGCGTCGAGGTGGGTGACGTCCCCGGCCTCGCCGCGGATCACACCCCCGAAATAGCGAAAGTGATCGACGATCAGCGGCAGGTCCGCATTCAGCGTCTCGCGGACGGCCTTGCCGTTTTCCCAGCACTCGACAACGGCGAGCTCTTCGAGGTTCGCTTCGATCCGGTCGGCGATCTTGAGCAAGATATTGCTGCGCTCGGTCGCGGACACGTCCTTCCACGTCTCAAACGCTTTCCAACCGGCGGCGATGGCCAGCTCGATATCTTTCCCATTCGATCGCGGCACCTTAGCGATCACGCTGTTATCAACGGAGCTGATGTCGTCGAAATACCGACCGTCGACGGGGGGTACCCATTCCCCACCGATGTAGTTCTCGTACTGGCTTTTGAACTCAGGTTTGGCGTACATCGTGATTTCTATTCGCCTCAGCCGCAAAGGTTGGTGGGGCTGGCCCGCTCAGTGCGGCCTCCGAGCGGTCCCTCTCTCTGTACTTTGCGGCTATTTTAACACCGGCCCGGGCCCCCTAGCCGCGGTCCCCGCCGGCGTCGGCGTCCCCACGCCCGCGCTCAAAAATTAACCGTCAAGCGATAGAAAACCGGGACCGGTTTGCCGTCGAGGGTCGCCGGCTCAAAGCGCCACTTCTTGATCAAATCAAGCGCTTCAAAACCGCGGCTGGGTCGCGAATATTCAACCAGCCGCGGCGCGATGACCCGACCCTCCACGTCGATGATCGCGTGGATTTTGACCGGACCGCCGCCGAGCCCCGGCCTCCCCGAAGGACTCGGCACCGCGGTCGCCTTTCGCCGCGGCCGGGTGACGGCGCCGGAGTCTCCCATCGGCGCGACCGGACCTCCGGAAAGATCCGCCGTCTGGGCGGCCTCCTCGAGGTAGCGCCGCCGCGCCTCGTCGAGTCGGCGGCCGGCTTCCCGATAGCGCGAGAGGTCCACCGCGGCCTCGTCTTTGTCAAAGGAGGCGGCGATATGCCAATCCCACTCCGCCTTTTCGAGATCACCGGCGCCGGCGTGGGCGAGGGCCCGGTGGAGCGCGGCGACGGCAAAGAGACGATTCTCCGCCTCGCCGGCCGACGCCACCCGCCGGCTCAGACTGTCGAGCAAGCTCGTAGCTCCGCGGCGCGCGGACCGCCAATTCTCGGCGTCCAGATCAGCCTGGGCCGGCGGGTGGCGTCGGCCGGCGAGGCGGAGAATCGTCTCTTTGCCGTCGCCGCGCTCCACCGGGCCCTCGCCCAC
>JBCDKB010000416.1:0-7973 GCA_038747035.1 Acidobacteriota bacterium
CCCCGATTTCCTTGCGACGGCGTCCCAAGTCTCCTATCCTTCTGGCTGACTCATTCCAAAGGACACCGCGGCTTCGCCGACCCTCTTCGAGGTTCGCCCGGCGCGAACTTTGTCGACGCCACGGAGAGACGGGGCCCCGGAACGCATCTTGCTATCCATGCAATCCGGGCGCCGTCAACGCGACGTCGCCGCGGCCTGAGTTCTTTCGTGGACCCGCCATCTTTTGCAGACGTGCAGTCCATGATCACGACCCGCTTTATTTGACCCGGGTTCGACGAGTCCACGGTGGCGCTCGCCGGACGAGAACCGACAGGAGGCGCAGATGAACGCGAACGCAGCTTCGCAGGAGTGGTTTGGACATCCCAGGGGACTATCGACACTCTTTTTCACAGAGTTCTGGGAGCGACTGAGCTACTACGGCATGCGCGCCATCCTGGTGCTTTTCATGGTGGACCAGGTGGAAACCGGCGGCTTCGGCCTCACCGACGGCACGGCCGCCGCGATCTATGGCCTTTACGCTGCGGGCGTCTACCTCTTCGCCCTGCCCGGCGGCTGGGTCGCTGACCGGCTGATCGGCCAGCAGGCCGCCGTTTTCTGGGGCGGCATCATCATCGCGGCCGGACACTTAACGATGGCGCTTCCGATCATTCCCGGACTCGCGAGCGTCGAGCACGTGAGCTTCTTCGCCGGGCTGGTCCTCATCGTCATCGGAACCGGCCTGCTGAAACCCAACGTCAGCGCCATCGTCGGCCAGCTTTATACGGAGAAGGGCGCGCGACGCGACGCCGGCTTCTCGATCTTCTACATGGGCATCAACCTCGGCGCTTTCGGCGGTCCGCTGCTCTGCGGCTGGCTCGGCGAAGGGATCAACTGGCACCTCGGCTTCAGCGCCGCGGGCTTCGGCATGATCTTCGGCGTCATCCAGTACAAGCTCGGCCTCAAGTACCTGGGCGACGCCGGGGCGCTGTCGACCGAACCGAAGGACGTCGCCTCCCGGCCGGCGGCGTGGAGTCAGCTGTGGGCCGCCGTCGGCGCCATCATCGCCACCGGCGTGGTTCTCTTCTTCCTGCGCGATTCGCTCGGATTGACCCTCGAGCGCATGGCGCAGGCGACCGGCGTGGTGATCGTCGGCGTAGCGATTCTCTACTTCGGCTCCATCCTGTTCTTCGGCGGCCTGACGACCCAAGAGAAGAAACGCATCGTCGTCATCTTCCTACTCTTCCTCGGCGCCGCCATGTTCTGGTCCGGATTCGAGCAAGCCGGCTCGTCGATGAACCTCTTCGCCGAGCGCTACACCGATCGCATGGTCGGAAATTGGGAGATGCCGGCCTCCTTCCTCCAGTCCGTCAACCCCCTCTTCATCATCATCTTCGCCCCGGTCTTCGGCTGGCTGTGGGTGGCGCTGGCGTCCCGCGAGCCGTCGATCCCGATGAAATTCGGCCTAGGCCTCGCCCTGCTCGGCGCCGGCTTCCTGGTGATGTCCTGGGGCTCGACCTACATCCCGGACAATCCGGACGGCGTGTCTCCGATGTGGTTGGTGGTCACCTACTTCCTCCACACCGCCGGCGAATTGTGCCTGTCCCCGGTCGGCCTGTCGGGCATCACCAAGCTGTCGCCGGAGCGCCTCGTCGGCCAGATGATGGGCACCTGGTTCATGGGCGCCGCCCTGGGCAACCTGATCGCTGGCCTGGTCGCCGGACGCATCGAGTCGATGCCGCTGCCGGAGCTCTTCGGAACGGTGGCCACCATCGTCATTGTGGCCGGTGCGGTCTTCATCATTTTCACGATCCCGATCAAGGCGTTGATCGGAAACCTCAAAGAAGAGGCGACCTAGGACGCCTCGATCGCCGTCGGGCCCGCGGGGGCGACAGGCAAAAGGCCGGACGCCGAGGCGTCCGGCCTTCTGTCCATTCCAGGGCCCCGGACCGCCGCGCCAGCTTGACCGTCGCTCCGATTTGCTAAGATCGTCTTAAGACTCGACCTCCCCAAGTTCCCCTGGCCTCCGTGAAGCCGCCGCCCTGGACGCTCCCGCTCCGGCGATGCGGCTAAAAAATGGACAGGCCACTGAAACCATTTAGTGGCGTCGGCCCCCGCCGATATCATCACTAAATCGATTCAACGACACACGAGGATCCGCCATGCGACCTGGCCTTCGACTGCGACTTCGGCTCCGGCTTCGACCGTCAACTTCCGGAGTGCCTCGGCGCACGGCGGCGCTGGTGATCGCCGGCCTGCTCGCCTGCGCCCCGGCGGCCCTGGCCCAATCCTCCGCCGAGGACAAGATCGAAGCCCGCATCGACGCGCTGATCGCCGAGATGACCGTCGAAGAGAAGGTCGGGCAAATGACGCTCCGCGGCCAGAGCAGTCGCACGCAGGCCGACCCGGCGGTGCTCGAAGAGAGCGTCCGCTCGGGGCGCTACGGCCTGATGCTCAACATCATGGACCGGGACCTGGTGGATCGACTGCAGACCGTGGCGACCGAAGAGAGCCGCCTCGGGATTCCTGTGCTCTTCGCCCGCGACGTGATCCACGGCTTCCGCACGGTCTTTCCGATCCCATTGGCCCAGGCCGCGTCGTTTGATCGCCATCTCGCGGAAAAAGCCGCCCACTACTCCGCTCGGGAAGAGAGCACTTTTGGCATCCGCTGGACTTTAGCGCCGATGGTCGACATCACCCGCGACCCGCGGTGGGGCCGCATCGCCGAGTCGCCGGGCGAAGACCCCTACCTCGCCGAAGAAATGGCCGTCGCCATGGTCCGCGGTTTCCAGGGGGACGACCTCACCGCCTCGGACTCGTTGGCCGCCTGCGTCAAGCACTTCGCCGCCTACGGCGCCGCCGTCGGCGGCCGCGACTACAACAGTGCCCCGGTTCCGGGGGCGCTGCTCCACAACGTCTATCTGCGGCCCTTTGACGCCGCGACCCGCGCCGGCGCCCAGACCTTCATGACCGGCTTCCATGAGATCGACGGCGTCCCCGCCACCGCCGACCCCCACCTCCTCCTGGAGATCCTGCGCACCCGCTGGGGCTTCGACGGATTCGTGGTCAGCGACTGGGAATCGGTCACCGAGATGATCAAGCACGGCTTCTCCCGCGACGCGAGCGACGCGGCGGCGCAGGCCGCCCTCGCCGGCGTCGACGTCGAGATGACGAGCCCCAGCTACGAAGAGCACCTCGCCGACCACGTCAGGTCGGGTCGGGTGCCCGAGTCCGTACTCGACGACGCCGTGCGCCACGTCCTACGGGTGAAGATGCGCCTCGGTCTTTTCGAGAACGCCGCCCGCGACAGCACCCGCGACAACTCGCTGCTCGCCCCCGAACACCTCGAGCTTTCGCGCACCTTCGCCGCAGCGTCGTCGGTGCTGCTGAAGAATAGCGGCGCCCTGCCGCTCCAGGCCGACGCCCGCATCGCCGTCGTCGGCCCCCTCGCCGACGCCCCCCACGAGCAGCTCGGCACCTGGACCTTTGACGGCAAAGCTGAAAATAGCGTCACGCCGGCGACCGCCCTCAAGGAAAAGCTCGGCGACCGCGCCACCGTCGCGGTGGGCCTCGACCATTCCCGGAGCCGCGCCCGCTCCGGCTTCGGCGCCGCCCTCGACGCCGCCCGCGGCGCCGACGTCGTCGTTTTCTTCGGCGGCGAAGAAGCGATCCTTTCCGGCGAAGCCCATTCACGCTCCGACCTCCGCCTGCCCGGACTGCAGGAGGAGCTGATCCTCGAACTTTCGAAGATCAAGCCGGTGGTCCTGGTCTTGATGGCGGGTCGGCCGAATACCCTCGAAGCCATCGCCGACGCCGTCGACTCGATTCTCGTCGCGTGGCACCCCGGCACGATGGCCGGCCCGGCCCTGGCCGACATGCTGGTCGGCGATGTCTCGCCGAGCGGCCGCCTGCCGGTCTCCTGGCCCCGCCGCGTCGGGCAGATCCCGATCTACTACAACCACAAGAACACCGGACGCCCGGCGCCTGACGAGGTCTTGGCCTTCGACGACATCCCGATCCGGGCGTGGCAAAGCTCCCTCAGCAACACCTCCCGCTACCTCGACCTGCTGAACACGCCGGCCTACCCCTTCGGTTTCGGCCTCACCTACTCCAGCTTCGAGTACGCCGACTTGAAGCTAAGCGCAGGGCGCGTCGCCCTCGACGGCGCCGTCGACATTTCGGCGACGGTGACCAACGCAGGCGAGCGACGGGCGGCCGAAGTGGTCCAGCTCTACACCCGCGACCCGGTCGCCAGCCTCACCCGGCCCATACGCGAGCTGAAGGGCTTCCAGAAGATCAGCCTCGACGCCGGCGAGTCGCGCCGCGTCACGTTCACCCTCGACGCCGCGGATCTGGCCTTCTTCGACGCCCGCGGCGCCGAGCGGCTCGAGGCCGGGGAGATCCACGTCTGGATCGCGCCCCACGCGCTCGACGGCCTCGAAGGCCGATTCGAGCTGGTCGATGGCGCCGCGGATGACGCCGCCGAGGCCGCCGGCGCCGGAGCCCCGGCGCCGTGATCGGCGGGCTCGGCTCCCTGCTCGCCGCCGCGCCGACGCCGTCCGTAGGCCAAGCCCTACTGCTCGTCGGCGGTGCGGTCGCAGCGCTCTTGGTGCTCATCCTGGCCGTGCGCCTGCACGCCGTGCTCGCCCTGCTCCTGGTGAGCTTCGCGGTCGCCGTGCTCGGCGGTGTCCCCTTGCTCGAGATCGTGCCGACCATCCAAACGGCGATGGGCGGCATCCTCGGTTACATCACGCTGGTGATCGGCCTCGGCGCCATCTTCGGCGAGATGCTGGAACGCTCCGGCGGCGCGCGGCGCCTCGCCCTCGCCCTGCTCGACCGGGCCGGCGCCGAGCGGGCGCCCGCCGCCTTCGCCGCCACCGGGCTGCTGGTGGCGATCCCGGTCTTTTTCGACGTCGGCTTCATCCTGCTGCTGCCGCTGCTCCACCAAACCGCCCGGCGCACGGGGCGGACCGTGCTCGCCTATGCCTTGCCGCTGCTCGCCGGCTTGGCGGTGGCCCACGCCTTTATTCCGCCGACCCCCGGCCCGGTGGCGGTCGCCGGCCTACTCGGCGCCGAGCTCGGCTGGGTGATCGTGCTCGGACTCGCCACCGGCCTCCCCGCCCTCGCCGTCGCCGGACTGATTTACGGCCCGTGGATCGCTGAACGCATCAAACTCGAGACGCCGGCGGAGGCTTTCGTTGACGGCGACGACCGCGAAGACGAAGACGAGCTCGAAGCCCCTGGCTTCGGCCTTTCCCTGGCGCTGCTCGCCCTGCCGCTGGTGCTGATCGTCGCCGGCACCGCGGCCACGACCTGGTCCTTCGGCGCGGCGGGCGACGTGCTGCGACTGCTCGGCCATCCGATCCCGGCGCTCCTGCTGACGGTCCTGGCGTCGACGGTGATCCTCGGCAAGCGCTGCGGATGGTCACCCGAGGACGTCGAGGGGCTGGTGGCCCGGGCGCTCCGTCCCGTGGGACTCATCCTGCTTGTCACGGGCGCCGGCGGCGTGCTCGGCAAGGTCCTGCTCGCCACCGGCGCCGGCCAGGTGCTCGCCAATGCCCTCGAGAGCACTTCGATCCCGATCTTCGTGCTCGCCTTCCTGCTGGCGCTGGCGGTGCGCATCGCCCAGGGCTCGGCGACCGTTTCGATGGTCACCGCCGCCGGCCTCGCCGGCCCGCTGGTGGAGGGGGCGTCGATGACCCAGCCGGCCCTGGCGCTCTTGACGCTATCGATCGCCGCCGGAGCCACCGCCGTCTCCCACGTCAACGACTCGGGCTTCTGGCTCGTCAGCCGTTACCTCGGCCTGTCCACCCGCGACACGTTGCGGGCCTGGACCGCACTCACCCTGCTGCTCGGGCTCACCGGACTGGCCGCCGTCCTGCTCATCGCCCCCTTCGTTTCTTGATCTCGCTCCGCCCACGCTTGGAGACCCCCATGCCCGAACACCCGACCCGCTCGACACCACGGACCGCCCGGCAACCAACCGCCATCGCCGCCGCCCGGCGTCCGGCCGACGCCGTCGGCCAGATTCTCCAGCTCGCCGTCTCCGCAGCGCTGGCGACGGCGCTGATCGCGGCCTTGATCGTTTCGGCGTCGGGATGCGCGGCGCCGCCCCCGGACTCCGCGGAGCCGTCCACGCCTGACGCGGCCACGCCGGCGGAAGAAGCAGGAGGCGAAGGCTACGCCCGCGAAGCCGCCGTCTTTGAAGACCTTGCCCCCGAGCTCGCCGGTCTCTTCGCCGACGGCGCCGAGCTCGAGGTGCTCGCCGAAGGCTTCACATGGTCCGAAGGCCCGGTCTGGATCCCCGGCGCCGACTTCCTGCTCTTCTCCGATGTGCCCCAAGACACGGTTTTCCGCTGGAGCGAAGCGAAAGGTTTGGAGCCTTGGCTCCGCCCCTCTGGATTTACCGGCGACGGCGAACGGAGCCGCGAGCCCGGCGCCAACGGTCTCTACCTGAACGCCGACGGCCAGCTCCTGCTCTGCCAGCACGGTGACCGCCGAGTCGCCCGCCTCGACGCCGACGTCGCCGCCGGCCCATTCCTCGGCCCCTTCGAAGACGGTGGTCCGTTTGTCACCATCACCGCCGATTTCGACGGCCGGCGCTACAACAGCCCCAACGACCTCGCCGTCCATGCCGACGGCTCGATCTACTTCACCGACCCGCCCTATGGACTGCGTGACGAGTCCGAGCGCGAGCTGGCCCACCACGGCGTTTACCGGATCGTCCCGGGGGCATCGGCGCAGCTCCTCTATTCCGAGCTCACCCGTCCCAACGGCGTGGTCCTTTCCCCCGATGGATCGACGCTCACGGTGGCCAATTCGGATCCGGAAAAGGCGCTGTGGATGAGCTGGCCGGTGCTCGAAGACGGCGGCCTCGGGGAAGGGCGCGTGACTTTCGACGCCACCCCGTTCGTTTCGGAGGAGCGCCCCGGACTGCCCGACGGCATGACGGTCGATTCCGAGGGCCGAATCTACGCGACGGGACCGGGAGGAATCTGGATCTTCGCCGCCGACGGGCGCCACCTCGGCACCCTCCGCCTGCCCGACGCGACGGCGAACGTCACCTTCGGCGGCCCGGACCGCAGCACCCTCTACCTGACCAGCCACCATCGCCTGCTCCGGCTGGAGACCACCGCGACCGGCCATATTTCCGCCGCCGGCCCCGACGCGTGACCCGGGTTCGGCTGCTCGTGGTCATGGGGGTCTCCGGAGCCGGTAAGACGACCCTCGGCAAAACGCTTGCGAAGGATCTCAACTGGCTCTTCGCCGACGCCGATGACTTCCACCCGCCGGCCAACGTCATGAAAATGGCCGCCGGCCGGCCCCTCGATGACGCCGACCGCGAGCCCTGGCTCCAGACCCTCCGCCAGTACTGCGCCGACGTCATGGCGCCGCCCACCCCGGAGAACCCCGCGGCCGCGCCGGCCGAGGGAACGGTACTCGCATGCTCCGCCCTCAAGCGGGCCTACCGGGAAACCCTCGGGCTCGACCACCCCGGCGCGGGGCTCATCTTCCTCGACGGGCCGCGGTGGGTTCTTCAACAGCGGCTCCAGGGCCGCGCGAATCACTTCATGCCGGCGTCGCTCCTAGACTCCCAGCTGAAAACCCTCGAGCGCCCGGAGGCCGAGGCGCTGCGTCTGGACTTCAGAGAATCCCCGGAAGTCCTGGTGGAGACCGTCAAGCAGCACTTCTCACTACCCTAGGCCTGCTCGAGTCAATAGACGATTCGGGTGCCGACGCGGCGCGAAGGGGCTGGCGAAACGGCGCAAGATATTTCTTCCTGTCGATGGATCCGACGGGGCGGCGGCTCCGTAGACCGATCGAGCTTTCGTCCATTTCTATTGCGCCTTCCCTTCTTGAAACCAAGGACTCGACCTGAGGACCTTTGCGATGTCTCCTATGTCTTATATCCACCGCTGCTGTTTCACTCTCTTCGCGCTGACCCTGCTCGCGGTTCCCGCCCACGCCCAAGACACGTCGGCGGAGTGCACCGTGAC
>JBCDKB010000417.1:0-7930 GCA_038747035.1 Acidobacteriota bacterium
CCGGGTCGGTGTAAACACCGGCCCGCAGCGTCAATGGCGTCGAGCCGATGAAGGCGATGTATTCGAGGCCGAAGTGCACCGCGACCTCATCGTCGATGGCCTCGAAGAGGGTGCCGACGCCCGGGCCCTGGTTCGGATTGGGGGCGGGCGCGATATCGAGGTCGGAGTAGGTGATGAAATTCGCGTCGGCGGCGATGCGGAATCGGTCACTGACCCGCCAGGCGAAGCCCAGGCCGAGGAAATCGGGCACTTTGTAGTTGACCGCCGTGCGCATGTCGCCGCCCCTCGGGCAGCGAAAGCCCGGCTCGGCGTTGACCTCGACGCAGCCGAAGTCTTCGCTATCGCCTTCGATCTCGAAATTCCCGCCGTCCTTGTAGACCAGCCCGACGGAGAATTTGCCGTCGGGATTGATGATCACGCCCACGTTGAACGTGATGTCCGTAGGGGTGTCGTCGATGGTTTGACGCAGGATCTGCTCGTCCACGATATTGAGCGCCTGCACGTCGGCGAGGCTGGCGCCGGGCGCCAGCACGGCGAGCTCGGCGTCGGAGCGGTAGTCGATCGTCAGGTCCTGGAAGGCTTCAACCGAAAGCTCGGAGAATCGCACCGAGAAGCCCACCGAGAGCATGTCGCCGGCCTTGAAGCCGCCGGAGATCCCCACCGTATCGAGCTGGAAGTCAAGCTCCTGGCGGGCGCGGTAGAGGTCGAGGCGAGAGTCGTCGAAAGCTTCGAAGCGATCTTCGCCCTGGAAGTCGGCGGAGCGCTGGTAGTAGACCGAGAAGGTGTACTCGCCCATCGGCTTGACGTAGCTGGCGAACGACGCTTCGGTGACTTCCGGGTTGTAGCGCACCCGCGTGCCGGTGGCGAAGGCGTTGCCGATTTCGCTGCCCGGGCGCAGCTCGCCCGGGAAATTGCGGGCGCGATTGAGGGCGTCGAGTGAGGTGACCGCGTTGATATCGAGGGTCTCGATGTCGTACTTGGTTTGGCGACCGTGGATCGACACCTCGGGCCGACTGAGTTTGGTCAGTCCGGCGGGGTTGGCCTCGGCGGCGGTCGCGTCGTCGGCGAGCGCGGTGAAGGTGCCGCCCATGCCCAACGAACGGGATCCGGGCGGGTCAAAGAAGAAGGGCACCACCGAAAATCCGGAAAGCGGCGGTAGGTCGCGGTCGACAGGCGCCGGGTTGTCTTGGGCCATTGCCGGGGGGACGGCGATCAGAAAGAGCGTCAGAAGGACATTGACGACGGGGAACGCCCTCGGGATGGACGCGGAGCTTGTGGTCTCTGGCATGGGGACTCCCTCGAAGGGGTGCGGAACCGATCGGCGGGTGACGCCGCAACTCTATCGGTCGAGGGCCCGAACGACCACCGGACCTTCTGCGTTCGTCTCGCGGACCCTCGGGGGCGGCCGGGGATCACCTCGGCATGTGCTGGCGTCGGCGCGGTGCTGCTAAGCTCCGGCGTATGTCGATACTCGTGGGTGTGATCATGGGTTCGACGTCCGACTGGGACACCATGCGACACGCGGTCGAAACGCTGGAAAGCCTCGGCGTTGACCACGAAACGCGGGTGGTGTCCGCCCACCGGACGCCGGATCTGCTCTTCGACTATGCCGAGTCCGCCGAAGCGCGCGGACTGGAGGTGATCATCGCCGGCGCTGGCGGCGCCGCCCACTTGCCGGGCATGGTCGCGTCGAAGACCACGCTGCCGGTCCTCGGCGTGCCGGTGCAGTCCAAGGCCTTGAACGGGATGGACTCCCTGCTGTCCATCGTGCAGATGCCGGCGGGGGTGCCCGTGGGCACTCTGGCGATCGGCCGCTCGGGCGCCGTCAATGCGGCTTTGCTCGCCGCCAGGATGCTCGGTTCCTCTCGCCCGTTTATCCGCGAGGCGGTCGGGCGCTTTGCGGAGGCCCAGACCGCACGGGTCTTGGACCGGCCGGATCCGAGGGTCGATGGATGATCATCGGGATTCTGGGCGGCGGGCAGTTGGCCCGCATGATGGTGCTGGCGGGCACGCCCCTCGGGCTCCGCTTCGTGGTGCTCGATCCGGCGCCCGACGCGTGCGCCGGTCAGGTGGCGCCGCAGATCGTCGCCGCCTATGACGACCGCGACGGGCTCCAGGAGCTCGCCGAGCGCGCCGACCTGATCACGTTTGACTTCGAGAACGTGCCCGCCTCTTCGGCGCAGCTGCTCGCCGCACGTCTGCCGATCTTTCCACCGCCGCAGGCGCTGGACGTGGCGCAGGACCGTTTGAGCGAGAAAGAGCTCTTCGGCTCCCTCGGCATTGAGACGGCGCCCCATGTCGCCATCGACCGGCTGGAGGACCTCGAACGCGCCGTCGTCGAGCTCGGCTTCCCGGCGGTGCTCAAGACGCGTCGGCTCGGGTACGACGGCAAGGGGCAGCGCGTCCTCCGCCGCGCGAGGGACGCGGAGCAGGCGTGGGGCGAGCTGGCCGGAGTGCCGCTGATCCTCGAGGGCTTCATCGATTTCGACGGCGAGGTGTCGATGCTCGCCGCGCGGACCGCGGGTGGAGACGTCCGCTTCTATCCGTTGACGCGGAATCGGCACGCGGGCGGGATCCTGCGATTCTCCGAACCGGCGCCGCCGCCGCCGCGGTGGACATCGCCCGGCGCCGAGGATCTCGAAACCCAGGCCCGCTCGGCCTCGCGCCGGGTGCTCGAAGCCTTGGACTACGTCGGCCTACTGGCGATTGAGTTCTTTGTCACCGAGGGGCGGCTGATCGCCAACGAGATGGCGCCGCGGGTGCATAACTCCGGCCATTGGACCCAGGACGGCGCCGTGACGTGCCAATTCGAGAATCACCTGCGGGCCGGCCTCGGCTGGCCGCTCGGTGACGCCGGCCTGCGCGGGCCGGCGGCGATGGTGAATCTGATCGGTGAAAATCCCCCCGCCGCCGACGTGCTGGCGACGACCGGCGCCAGTCTGCACAGCTATGGCAAGACGGCGCGGCCGAGCCGCAAGGTGGGCCACGTCAACGTGGTCGCCGACAGCTGGGAAGCCGTCGGCGAGCGCTGTGCTGAGCTCAGGACACGACTCGACCTCGTCGATTGACGAGGCCCGCGGCGCCCGCGCCGTCAAGATCCGGCTAGAGCAAGCGACGGCGACGCCGGCCCCGCTTGGGGGCGAGCTCGCGGTAGGCGTCGACGCCTTCCACTTCGCAGCGGGCGATGGGCTTGCCGAGCACCCGCTCGATTTCCTTCACCATCGGCTTGTCTTTCCAGGTGCCGACCGAGGACACGATACCGACCGCCTTACCGCGGGCCGTGCGTCCGGCGCGGTGCACGTAATCCTCCACCGAGTCCGGCATGCCGAAGTTGATGACGTGACCGAGGTGCGGCACGTCGATGCCGCGGGCGGCGACATCGGTGGCGACGAGGATGCGCTTCTTGCCTTCGCGGAAGCCGCGCAGTGCCTTGACCCGCTGCGCCTGGGAGCGGTCGGAGTGGATTCGCTCGGCGGGGAGCTCGGCGAGTTGGAGCTGCCGCGCCAGGAACTCGGTGTCGAGCTTGCGCCGGGCGAAGACCAGGGTCGTGTCCTCAACCTCCTGGAGCAAAGCGACGAGGCATTTGCGCTCTTCGCCCGAGTCGACCAGGTAAAGACGGTGTTCGATGCCCGACGCGACCCGGTTCACCGGCCGCAGGTCGACCAGGTAGGGGTCGTTGAGGAACCGCTGGGCGAGGCGCTCGATCGACGGCGGCATGGTCGCCGAGAACATCATCGTGCGGCGGTCGCGCGGCACCCGCGCCACGATCTCCTGGATCTGGGGCAGGAAGCCGAGGTCGAGCATGTGGTCCGCCTCGTCGAGCACCAGCTCTTCGATCTGGTTCATGCGGACGTTGCCGCGCCGCATGTGGTCCGCCAGCCGTCCCGGGGTGGCGACGATGATGTCGGGGTGCCGCTTGAGCGCGTTGATCTGCGGCTGGAACTTGACGCCGCCGATGACAACAGCCGTTTCCAGCTCGTGGTCACGGCCGAAGATGTCGAGGAAGCCCTTGGTCTGGAGGGCGATCTCGCGGGTCGGGCATAGGATCAAACCGCGGACGCCGCGGCCGTGGTGCAAGCGCTCCGCGAGCGGCAGGCCGAAGGCACCGGTCTTGCCGGATCCGGTCTCCGCAAGGCCGACGATGTCGCTGCCCTCGAGCGCCATGGGCAGCACGGCGGCCTGGATGGGCGTCGGGTGGATGAAGCCGATCTCGCTCAGCGTCTGCACCATGCGCGCCGACAGGCCGAGGCTGCCGAAGTCATCCTCCGTGGTTTCCACGGGATTCTGGGGGATGGCGCCGGTATAGAGGCCGTCGGCGTCGTCTCCGCCGTCGTCGTCAACCGTGTCTCGCTCATCGGCGGGTCGTGGGTCAAAGCTCGAGTCCACGGGACGGATCTCTGGCTCCGCCGAGATCGCTTTGGACCTGTACTTGCCGGTGTCTTGGTCCCGGTCTCGGCGTGGGCCGATCTCCGCCGCGCCGTCGGCGGCGGGTTCCTCGCGCGGACGCTCGTGCCGGGTGCGGGAGCGCCGGGTGCGCGTGCGGCGCCTGGTGGCGGCAGGCGGAGCGTCCTCGGCGGGCCCGTCGGTCTCTTCGACGTCCGGAGGTGACGCGATCTCCAGGGCCGCCGCCGCTTTGGGCGCTGGGGCGGCTTCTGGAGTGGCGCCATCTCCGGCCCGCGGGGTTCGCCGACGCCGCGTCGATGTGCGCGACGCCGACTTGCGAGGCGCCGCCGGCCGCGCCGTGGAGTCGTCGAGGTTGTCAGTGGCTTCGTCGCCATCCTCGTCGTCGAAGGCGGCTTGGAAGGTCAAGGGGGCCGACGGAGTGTCGTCTTCGATGTGCTCCCACTCTTCGCCGATATAAAGACTGCCGCCGGGACGGGGCCGATTGCGGGAACGTCCGCGGCCTCGGCCGCTAGGACGTCCGCGCCGGGGCTCGTCGCCCGATGCGGCTTTCCGAGATCTCGGCGCCGGCTTTGGGGCCGGCGCGGCTTCTTCGGCGGGCTTCGTCGGGCGTCGACGGGTGCGGGATCCGCGCCGACGGCGCGGCGCGGCTTCTTCGGCCTCCGGTTGGCCGGCGTCCGTCGAATCCGCTGTCTCCGTCGATTCGGCGGCGTCCGCCGATATGGGGGATGGGTCCGCCGCGGCGTCGGAGCCCTCCGAGCGCGGCCTGCGCCTCCTCGACCGGCGACGGCGCTTCGCGGGCGCCGGCTCGTCAAGCTGTTCATCGTCGTTGGCCGATCGGGTGTCGCCGGCGTCGTCGGCGGCCGCCGGCGCTTCCGACTCGTCCGCGTCAGCTGGGGCCCCAGCGTCGTGACCGGTGTCTTCAAAGCGATGACCGGCGGCCTCGAGCGCGACGATCGCGTCGTCGAGCTTGTTCTGCCGCACCATCAGATAGTCGGTGTCGTAGGTCGACACGGTGAGCAGGCCGATGCGCGCTTGGGCGAGGGGTTCGGCCATCGAGGCCAAGACGCCGATCAGCGAAAAGTCGAGGGTGGCGAGCACTTTGATCAAGGCCCAGTCGCGCTCGCACTTGACGTCGGCGGGCACGTGCTCTTGGCGGCACAGGATCGAAAGCTCGTCGTCGGTACGGGTGAGGTTGAAGAAATCGCTGCGGTGCACCCAGCGGGGAATGCGGGCGGTGGCCGGGAGGCGGCAGCAGCCGTAGTCGCCGGGCTGGACGGCCAGCCTCAGGCCTTCTTTTTCAGTGGAATGCATAGATCTTTCGGCGTCCTGGATGGAGTGAGCGGACGTCGGCTGTTCGGAATGGACTCATCAAATCGATCGTTGGGTTCGGGGCCGCCTAGGGGGGGATGGTGGGGGCGCAGGGACCGGAAAACGTCGCCGCGCGCTGCAGGGCAGCCAAGGGGGGACGTCGGATCCTACCACCAGAACAGAACGCCAGAAAGTCCAGGCCTTGTAGTACGATGCGGCCAATATCCCTTCTCGGGTCAGTGATCCTGGCCCATGACCCCAGGTTTGGTACCGAGTTCGGACGTTCTCCGGCTTGGACAAGGAGATGGCGCACCGTGGCGAACGTCGCTCGTGGCAATTGGAATTCTCGTTTCGGATTTATCCTCGCCGCCGCCGGTTCGGCCATCGGCCTCGGCAACATCTGGCGGTTCCCGTATACCGCGGGTGAATATGGTGGCGGCGCGTTCGTGCTGCTCTATCTGATTTTCGTCATCGTGATCGGGGTTCCAGTGCTGCTCTCCGAGCTGGCGATCGGGCGGCACACCCAGCAGAGCCCGGTATCGGCCTTCAAGAAACTAGTGCCGAACTCCAAGTGGTGGATCGTCGGGTTTCTCGGCGTGCTCGCCGGATTCGGCATTCTTTCTTTCTACGCGGTGATCGCCGGCTTGACCGTCGGCTACGCCTACCTGGCGATGAAGGGGACTTTCTCCGGCGAGATCGACGCCGCCAAGAGCGCGGAGATCTTCGGGCAGATCACCGGCAACCCGGTGTGGATGATCGGACTGCTCGCGCTCTTCATGCTGCTGACCATTTTGGTGGTGCGTCGCGGCATTTCCGGCGGCATCGAAAAGACCGCCCGGCTGCTGATGCCGGTGTTGCTGGCTTTCCTCGTGCTGCTCGTAGTCCGGGCGCTCACCCTGCCGGGGGCCGGCGAAGGCCTCGCTTTCATGTTCTCGCCGGACTTCTCCAAGCTCACCCTCGATGGCGTCGTCAGCGCCTTGGGGCAAGCGCTCTTCAGCCTGTCGATCGGCATGGGCGCGATGATCACCTACGGCTCGTACCTGCCGAAAGACGAGAACATTCCCGTGTCGACGGTAAGCGTCGCGATGTTCGACACCGGCATCGCCCTGCTCGGCGGCCTGATCATCTTCCCGACGCTCTTCACCGCCGGCGCCGATCCGGCCGCGGGTCCTGGCCTGATTTTCGTGGTGATGGCGAGCATCTTCAACACGCTGCCGCTCGGCAATCTCGTCGCCGTCGGTTTCTACGTGCTGCTCTCGATCGCCGCGCTGACCTCGACGATCAGTCTGCTCGAGGTGATCGTCGCTTATTTCGTCGATGAACGGGGCTGGAGCCGCGAGAAGTCGACCTGGACCGTGGGCCTCACATGCTTCGCCCTCGGCGTGCCGAGCGCCCTGGCGCTGGGCGCCAACACGTTCCTGAGCTCGGAATTCCACGTCTTCGGTCAGAGCGACTTCCTGAGCGTCGTCGACCTGGTCTGCGGCACCTACTTCCTGACCATCGGCGCAGCGCTGATCTGCCTCTTCGTCGGCTGGAAGTGGGGCACGGCGGCGGCCCTCGAAGCGATCGAGGGCGGCGGGCATCGCCTGCCGCTGGCGCCGATCTGGAAGGTCCTTGTTTCGTTCATCTGCCCGCTGGCGGTCGCGTCGCTCCTGGTTTACGCGATCGCCAACGGCGGCGGCGTCTGGTGACGAGCGGCTAGGACACCCGTCGGGCCCTGGGGGCCCAAAAAAAAGCCGTCGCCCCGGGGCGACGGCTTTTCTTTTTGGGGGTTGGGGATGACCCCGGGCTGGCCGACGTTAAGCGCGGGGCGCTCAGCTCGGCTGCGGTCGGTTGCGCGAGCTGCGACGGCGGCGTCGCCGGGTCTTCTGGCCCTGTCCGCCTTCGCCCTGTCCGCCGGCGGCCTTCGCCGCCTGGCCGTCCCGCGATTGACCTGCGGGCTTCTTGCGGGAAGTCGACTGGCGCGGCGGCCGTCCGGCCTGGGCGCCGTCCCGATTCTGGCCGCCTTGACGGGACCCTCCGTCTCCACCGCGGGCGCCCTGCTGGCGGCCCTCGGCCTGGGCCCCGGCGTTCTGTCCGCCCTTGCCGCGGCGGCGTCCGCCGCGCTTGCGAGACCGCGACGGGGAAGCGCCGTCCCTCCGGGCTTCCTCGCCTTGGCCCCCCTGGCCGCCCCGGCCGCGTCCTGCGGTCGAGCCGGAGGCGGCCAGGGGGGCCAAGG
>JBCDKB010000418.1:0-7923 GCA_038747035.1 Acidobacteriota bacterium
GGAGTCGTCCCCGTCGATCGCGAGCTGGATGCTTCCCGCGCTCTGGTTGGGCGGCGGGTTGCTGCTGCCCCCGTGGCAGGAGCGGCACAGCCCCTCGCCGTTGACCCAGAGCGCCGGCATCGTCGAGTCTTCGCCGGCGTCGCCTTGGGCGATCACCCAGCGGGGCTGGTTGCTGTCGTCGTAGAAGTACACCGTCGCCACCAGGGTGCCGCCCTCTTCCGCGACGTCGAGGCCCCAGCCGTCTTCGTCAGGGTTGTACCAGATGCCGTCGCGGTCGCCGCCGCCGTGGAGGTGCCGGAAGCGTTCGCCTCCGGACTCGCCGTTGAGCGTCCACGAGAACCAGGCATCCTGCGTATCGTCGAGGACCAGCTTGACGCTGCCGACCGTGGTCACGGCGGCCGGATTCACGCCGTCCCAGGTGGTCCGGAAAAGGCTCGCGGTCCAGGTCGATCGGTTCTTGGCGACGGTGTCTGAGATATACCAGGTCGGCGTCCCGTCCGCTTCGTAGGTGTACCAGATCAATACGTATTGGTTGTTGTTGTTGACGTGGAAAGAAATGCCGTGGCCGTCGCGACTCGGGTTGTACCAGAGGCCGGCCCGGGGGGTGATCGTCGGCTCGGCGATATGGATGACCCGCGTCGTGGTCGACTCCGCCCCGGCCGTATCTTCGACCGTGAGCGTCACGGAGTGGTTGCCGTACCGCTCAAAGAAGTGCCTCACGTTCGGCCCCGACTTCTCGATGTCTCCCGGGAAGGTCCAGCGGTAGCTGACGATCCCGAAATCATCGGTGGACAGGCTGCCGTCAAAGGAGTGGTCGAGGCCGCCCGAATTCGAGAAATCCGCGGTCGGCGGCTCGTCGAGGTCCGGGAACGGATACCGCATCTGGGAGCACTGCAGGGCCGCGATGTCGTCGGGCTCGAGGGTGCGCCAGTTGATGTCGAACGTGTAGGGCAACGCCATCGTCGGCGCCGGGTTCGTCGTTTCCCGCGAGTGGCCGATCCCCAACATGTGTCCGACCTCGTGGGCCATCACCGACTCGGTGTCGTTGGGGGTCGCGTCGAGATTCCAGGGGATGCTGTTGCTGAACATCACGTCCGACTCGATGATCTCTTGGCCCGGCCGCAGGAAATAGGAGGTCACGGCCAAGCAGCTCACGTCGGCGCACGGTAGGACGTCCCGCCACTCCACGGCGTTAAAGCCGTCCATTCCAAAGAGGCCTTCCGCTTCGCCGCCGTAGACCAGCGTATGGTCGGCCCCTTGGACGTTCGTCCAGGTCGCCAGGGCGTTCGCGATGGCGCCCCCTTTGCCACTGCCCTGCCGGGCGGGATTGAGGTGGACGAGGATCTCGGGATCCCTCCAGTGGAGGAACCCGCCGGGATGGTTGCAGCTCACTTCGACGATCGGCGGCACGCTCCCCGTGCTTTGGTGCATGAGGAACGCATCCGCGGGCGTCGAGAGCATCGCGAGCGAACCCAAGGACAGCGCACACCAAGACTGAAGCTTCTTCTGGAGGGAGATCATCGCGCGCCTCCTTTAGAACCGGACCCTTTGGATCCGGAGCCGTCTTGCGCCACGGCTTGGCGGAGATCGGAGACAAAGGCGTCGAGCAGCAGACCGTCGGATCCCCCCGGCGCCGTCGTGAGGCCGAACTCATCCGGGACCATATGCTCATCCCCCGCCTGGCTGACGGCGATGAGTTTGCCGCTTTTGTTCATATAGATATCGAAAGCGCCCTGCGCCATATCGCGAACGGCCAGGACACCCGGAGCGCCCGGAAGGTCGGCGGGACTCAGGAAGAGCAGGTAGGGCCGCCCCGCCGTGAGCGACGCGGCGCCCACCACGAGGTTCGTGATGTCACCCACCGTGCCGCCCACGGTCGTCACGGTCATTTCTCCACCTGCGGCCGCCCCCTTGATGACCTCCAGGACCTTGATCGTCACATCCGTAAAAATCAGAGATCCATCGGCATTCCAATACGACTGAGCGGTCTCAGCGCGCGCGATCACCACCGTCTGGTTGGTGGTGGCCAGTTTGTCCTGCCCCATTCGAATGAGCGTCGACGCTTCGGCCGACGGATTCGCTAGCGCAAGCTGCGCCAGGAGCGTCACGGCTGCGGCGCCGCGACACCAGTTTTTCCATCCGTACATTGTTTTCCTCTTCGTGAGTCGTGTTGTGTCGAACAGACGGGCCGAAGGGGCCAGTCTTCCCAAGCAACCCCTGAAACCGCCCCGCCGACGACGGCGATCGCCGCCGCGCTTCGGTGCGCTCTGCCGGGCGTTTCAGGCTCGCGCACGGAGCGCGAATGTCAGAGCACTCCCCCTAGAGCAAGGGCAGTGCCAGCCCCCCTAGGGCCACCCGACGGGCGCTGACGACGTCGATCGGCGACGACGACGCCCAAAATGAGGTCGCCCTTGACCGAAAGCTGCGCAGACCGGTCCGCGCCGTCGTCGTCCTTGGCTAGGACAGACCCGCCGGTGTCCGCTGACGCGGCCCCGATGCCGGACAACACGCGTTCGATGTCAATTGACATCGAATCGGCCCCAAACCCCTCCACATCTGTTGATTCCTGCAGATATTCGCTGGCACGGCTCCTGCAATTTCGAGACTTCAACAAACCCCGTGGCCGAAACCGGGCCATGAATCGAACATCGAATGTGAGGAGATTCCTATGAATCGCACGGCCTTCGTCTGTCTGCTCGCCTCCACTTTGACCCTGGCCCTCATGCCGGTGCCGCAAGCCTCCGCCGCGACTGGATCTTGGCACGTGGCGAGTGGCGGCGCCGTCCCCGACGGTTCTTTCGTCGGCGGCACCACCCGGGCGAATACCCCGATCTACATTTGCCGGGTTACGGGCGACAACTTCAAAATCGTCGGCCGCATGATCACTCCCAAGGGAGCACCCGGGCCAGGCTGTGTCTACGTGAAAGAGGGCGAAATCATCGTTGACGCCGAGGAATATGAAGTGCTCGAGGAGCATCCGAGCTACACCTGGCAGGACTGGGCCGACGAGGTTCCGGAAAAGGCGATCGTAAGCGGCTCAGGCGTCGGCCAGAGCAACAATACTCACTACATCTGCCAAGCGTCCTCGCCGGAAGACCCCAACGCGCTGATCCCAGGTAAGTTCCGTGACCGGGACAAGATCTGCCTGATCGTTTACGGCAAGAGCCCCGGCCTCCAGCGGACCGTCCACGAAACGACGTCGGGTTTCAAGCTCCTCGTGAAGGAATAGCGTCCCTCAGCGGCGAGCGTTTGGCGTCCACAGAAGAACCGCCGGAAGCGGCGGTTCTTCTCTTAGATGCCGTAAAGATTAGACGGCCCACAGCCCTAGACTTTTGACTGACCTGGCGCTACCGGTGTGTGCTCACTCCGCCGAGACTGCGCCCCCATGGAGAGAAGATGCTTTATCGAAGTCTTTTTCTGATGCCCTTGATATTCACCGCGCTCGCGGCGCCGATCTTTGCTGAGAGCCTTCACAGTCAGAGTGATCTCTGCGCCGCGGACGAGCCGGATTTAGTCCGAGGGAGCTGTGGTTCCTGCTCGTGGTGCGGTACGACCTACAGCTGCGGCGCCTGCAAATCGACGGACACCCGAGAGAGTGCGGCCTCGATCGATCTCACGAGCTGCGCCTCATGCTCCATCGCCGTCGCCCCTAATCAAACCGGAGATGCCGCTCTCTATTGCGCCAACCTCAAGGTCGGATTCCACGTGAAAAACAAGATGAGGGACCCGTCGAAGGCCACCATCGCGACCACGACGCAGCGCCATATTGAAACCCTTGTGCCGCTCGAGTACAGCTTTGAGATCGGCGGCCGGACCTACCGCAGCGATCAGGTCACGTCCGGGACTGGCCAAGAGATCACTTACTCGATGGGCGAGGCCTTCCGGGCCGCCGGCTACCAATTCCAGGGCATCAAGCTGCTTTGGATGCCGCCGGACGGCAAGGCTCCGGCGGCGTTGGTCAGCCGCGACGGCCACTCCATCACGCTCACCGACGAAGGCGCCCCTATCGGTGGCTACGTCTTCCTCTTCGAGCTGAGCAATATCCACGATGTGGGCTGCCGCGCAGGCACCATCTACCGGAGTCCGGACCCGACCATCTACAATCCGCCGGATACCTCTCCGGTCGGTCCCGGCGGGTCCAGGTAGGAGTCTGCACCGTCGAGTAGGTCTTTGAAGCGGGGATCGGAACGCAGCTCGTCGAACCACGGCAGCGTGAACCAACGGGCGTCGATCCCCACCGCCCGCGCCCTCTGTGCGCTGACGATCGCCGAGGTGGTCTCGCCGGCGAGGGCGTAAATCGTCGCCAGCTCGACCGCGACCTGCGGGTTATCGCCGGCCAATCGCTGCGCTTCTTGCGCGGCGGCGACCGCAGCGCTGCTCTCCCCGAGGTGGGCCAAGGCTTGGCCGCGGATGGTCCAGTCTTGCCAACTCAGTTCGGCGCCCCCTTCGAGGTGTTCTTCGAAGTGCCCGAGGATCGATCGATAGCCGGACTCGGCGGCCGCCCGCTTTCCCTGGACAAAACGCGCGTCGGCCAGGTTGAGCATAAGCCCCGGGAAATTGGGCGCCAGGCTAGCCGCCTGCTCGAGGGCCCGCTCGGCCTCGGGCCAGCGATCGAGGAGCATGTAGGTGACGCCGAGGTTCATCCAGACGCCGAGGTCGGCCGAGTCATCCGCCAGCTCGACGAAGAGCTCGGCGGCCCGATCCGGACTGCCCGCCAGGAGCTCGATATTGGCCAGGGTCAGCCGGATGTCGCGGTCGCCCGGCTTCATCGCCAGGACCTCGTCGAATCGCTCGGCGGCCTGGAGGAGATGGCCCCGCCGGTATTCCATCATCCCGAGGTAGCGCTTCATTTCGAAGGACGGCAGCAAAAGCTCGGCCCGGCGCATCGTCTCGAGGGCCCGATCGACCTCCCCCGCGTGCTCGGCCCCGAGGGCTTCGAGCGCCAACACCCTCGGATGGCCGCCGATCAGCTCGCGCAGGGCGTCGATCGCGGAGGCCATTCTCTCGAGGGTGCCTGACTGGCGGGCAAAATTCGCGAGGTGGATGAGCGGCAAAGGATTGCGCGGCGCCAGGCCGTTCGCCGTCTCGAATAGGGCAAACGCCCGATCTCGGAGGTCGCTCTCCCGGGTGATGAGAAAGCGGCGGGCGAGGAGATTTCCTTCGAGCATATAGGCGTCCATGAAGGTCGGTGACGACTCCTGGATGCTCCGGAGCCTGCGGAGCGCGTCGTCGAGGGCGCCGCGGGCCAGGATATCGGGATCGGTCCTGAGCTCCAGGAAAGCCCGGTAGTCTTCGATAGAGACGTCGAGCTCGTCGGCGCCGGGCAGGCCCCGTCGTTCGCTATAGGCGCGTCGGAAGGTTTGGTCAACGGCCTGGTGCAGCTCGAGCAGATCGTCCGCCCGGGTCGGTACGGTCAGGCTGCGGATGACGCGGCCGGCGGCGTCGATCCGGCGAATTCGGATCTGGCAGAGCTGGGCCGCGCAGTCGAATTGGCTTCCCACCACTTCGTCGACGGCCAGCGAGTGGGCGATGTCGACCGCGGAGCCGGAGGGGCCCGGGACGACAGGGCCCCCGGGGGCCTCCGGGGGCGCCAAGGAGATGCCTTCAATAAGCGTCAAGCGACGTTCGAGGGCCCCCTGGATCGCGCCGGCGACGAGCCCTGCGCTGACGGAGTCGTCGACGGATCCGACGGTCGGGACGAGGACCGCAACTTCCAAGGGCGCCGGTCGCGCGGTCCACCACGCCCGGCCGAGTCCCGCGAGGGCCGCCAGAGCCAGCGCGGAGGCGACCAGCGGCCATCGAGCGATCCGTCGGGGCAGGGTCCGGGGGGCCGCCGATGGGGCGGGCTGCGGAGGTGTCACCCAAGCGAAGTCGTCAGTCGTCGCGACTTCGGCCCGCGTCTCAGAATCGGTCACGCCGAGGGTGGGGGTGGGCAGCGCCTCGAGGACCTCCGATCCGGACGTGCCCGGGCTGGCGTCGAGGATGCGAGTGAGACTCACCTCGACGTCCCTAGCGCTCGCGATGCGTCGCTCCGGCTCTTTCTCGAGCATCCGTCGGACCAGCTCCGCGACCGGCAGCGGCAGATCCGGCACCAGCTGGCGAAGCGGTTTTTCACGCAGGGTGCAGATACGGGTCAAAGTCTCGACGGAGCTCGACCCTTGGAACGGCGAGACGCCGGCCAGCATCTCGTAGAGCATGACGCCGAGACTGAAGAGGTCCGACCGGGCATCGAGCCGATATCCCGACGCCTGCTCGGGGGACATGAAGCGCACGGTCCCGAGGATCTGACCTTGGGCCGAGAGCGTCTCCGTGGGCGGGATGCCGTCCGTGGATTCGATGCGTTTGGCGAGGCCGAAGTCGACCAGCTTGATGTAGACATCCGTCGGCGGGCCGTCCGAGCCCGGACTCCCGGGCGCTAGCACCATCACGTTGTCCGGCTTCAGATCGCGGTGGACAATGCCTTCCCGATGCACCGCCACCAGTCCAGAAGCGATGTCCCGCGCCACCTCGAGGGCCCGGCGCCTCGAGACCTGCCGCCCCCGCAGCGCCTGGCCCAAGGTTTGGCCATCGAGCAGCTCCATCACCATCCAATCGCCATCGTCGGCCTCGACCCAGTCGTAGATCTCGACCACCGCCGGATGGCGCACCCGGGCTAGGGCCCGCGCCTCCCGGTGGAAGCGCCGCCGCATCATCTCGGAGTCCTTGTCCGGCGCCGCCCGCAGGCGCTTGAGCGCTACCGGCCGATCGAGCCGGGCGTCATGGCCGCGATAAACCTCCCCCATGCCGCCTTGGCCGAGTCGGCCCTCGACGCGATACGGTCCGATAATCTCGGGCAAGGCGGGGGTACTGGCCAACGGAACTCCATCGGAGAGAGCCTAGACGCAGAATGGCAACGGATGGAAACGCCGGGATTTTAGCAGCGCGCTAACGGGTCGGTCCGCCGTCCGACTTCAGGCTCAGGCGCAAAGCCTTGACTTGACGTTTCAAGGCGAAAACCGAAACCTCGAGTAACCTGGCAGCGCGCCGCCAGTCCCCGCCGCCGGCGGCCATGGCGTTTCGGATATCGTCTTCCTCGAGCTCCGAGGCTTTACGAATCTGCGGCATCGAATCCACCCGCTGGTAAAGCGAAGCCCTCGAAAGGCCGAGCGCTTCGGCGCTCGCTTTGAGCTGGAATTCGTGCGCGCGCAGGGCCTCGAGCACCTCGTCGTCGCCGACGGCGGACGGCTTGCGGAAGGCGCGCCGCCAGCCCGGAGGCGGCTCAACTTCGGTCGGCGGCGGCTCACTCCCCAAGCCCACGGCGAAACCGGCTGCCGACGCGTCGAGTTCCGCACCCCGCGAACCCGACCCAGCTGGAGACGCACCGGCCGCCTTCGACCCTCGGGTCGCCGCCGTCTGCGGGGGTCCACCGAGCACACCGTCCAGCTTGAGTTCGGTCCCCGTAGCGTGGGAGATCGCCAGCCGGCGCGCCACGTTGCGCAGTTGGCGGATATTGCCGGGCCAGTCGAGCGCGGCCAATCGCGCCACCAAGCCAGCGGGGGGCCACGGACGTTCAGGAGACTCCGACGGCCACGGCACCGCCAGTCGCTCAAGTTCCTGCCCCAGGAACCGAAAGAGCAAGCGGCCGAAGTCACCGCGCCTGTCGCGCAGCGCCGGCACCCGGATCTCGAAGCCGGCCAGTCGATGCAGGAGCGGCGTCCGGAACCGACCGCTGGCCATCTGTTCTTCAAGATCGGCGTCGGTGGCGGCGATCAACCGGACGTCGTGCCGGCGGGGCGCGGCCCCGCCGACGCTCTGGACTTCCCCACTTTCGAGGGCCCGCAAGAGCAACGGCTGCACCGCGTCTGGCGTCTCGCCGATCTCATCGAGGAAGAGCGTGCCTCCGGCGGCCCGCTCGAAGAAGCCGGGTGTGCGACGGTCCGCGCC
>JBCDKB010000419.1:0-7922 GCA_038747035.1 Acidobacteriota bacterium
CGGCCGCGCATGAATTGCTCCGGCGCGGCGTATTCGGGGGTCAAATAGAGGGTGCCGGCGTCGTGGCTGGCGCCGCCTTGGGGATCGAGCAGCTTGGCGATGCCGAAGTCGAGCAGCTTCACCCGGCCGTCGCCGTCCACCAGGATATTGCTCGGCTTCAGGTCGCGGTGGATGACCAGACGGCGGTGGGCGTGGTCCACCGCTTCGCAGACGTCGACGAAGAGGCGCAGGCGCTCGTCGATCGACAGTCCGCGACAATGCTCGTCAATCGGGCGGCCTTTGACGTATTCCATGACCGCGAAGGGGGAGCCGTCGTCGGTGAGCCCGGCGTCGAGCAGGCCGGCGATGTGGGGGTGGTCGAGGTCGGCGAGGATGTGTTGTTCCGCCCGGAAGCGCTCGACCGGCGTCGCGAGCCCCGGCTGGGGGCGGGCGATTTTGACCGCCACCCGCCGCTCGAAAGCGCCGTCGGTGCGGTGGGCGAGGTAGACCTCGCCCATGCCGCCGCGTCCGATCTGCTCTTCGAGGCGGTAGACCCCGAGCTGCTCGCCGGCGCGGTCGGGTCCCGTCGGCAGCGGCGCTGCGCCGCCGTCGAGGTCGGCGATGAGGTCCGGCCAGACCGCCGCGGGTTCTCGGGTGAGGAAGCCTTCTGAGGCGCCGATGCCCTCCACCAGTTGCAGCAGCTCGGCGCGCAGGTCGGGGTCACCCTCGGTGATCTTCAGGGCTATGGCCCGCTGTTGTTCAGCGTCGTCGACCGCGAGGACCTGGTCGAGCAGGGGGTCGAGCCGTGACCACTCTGTCTTCGGGTTGTTGTCCTCTGGGGCGTCTTTGCTAGAGTTTCTAACCATCGTGGAAGCCTCACCGGAAGTCGGAGAAACAGCGCGCCTGCTCGCCGCGTGGCGCTCGGGGGACGACGAGAATCTGCCGCGCCTGATTGAGGTTCTCCACCAAGGGCTTCGACGTCAAGCGCAGGCGCAGCTACGGAGGCTTCGGCCAGGGGAGACCCTCGGTACTACGGCGTTGGTCAACGAAGCGTTCGTCAAGATGCTCGACCACCGGTCGGCGAAGGATAGGGACCATTTTTTTGCCGTCGCCGCCACGGCCATGCGGCAAATCCTCGTCGACCATGCGCGCGCCAAGATGGCTAAGAAACGCGGCGACGGACGCGCCGCCGTGGAGCTCGACGAGGAGTTCCACCGGGTCTCGGTCGATGTCGGCGGCGTGGGGGGGAGTATCGAGGAGCAGGCGGTGTCGCTGCTCGATCTCCACCGCGCCCTCGACGGCTTGGCGCGGCGGAGCGCCCGCCTGGCCAAGGTCGTGGAGTATCGCTTCTTCGGCGGCATGACGGAGCCGCAGATCGCCTCCGTGCTCGACGTCACCGATCGCACCGTCCGTCGGGATTGGATCAAGGCCCGGGCGTGGCTCCACCGGGAGTTGGCGGGGCCGCCGTCGACTGTGTCGTCGAGCCCGAAGGACTCGGCGCCTCGCGAAGATCTTTCGATGGGGCCGACGGATTCCGATCCGGCCGCGCCTGGGCCGACCGCGTCTAGGCCGACCGCGTCTAGGCCGACCGCTTCCGAAGAGCCGTAGGCCCTTCGGTCGATTCCCCGGATATGAGTCGAAGATCGTCGGCTCACGGCAGGATCACGAGCTCCGACCACGCCGAGGTGTCGCCCGACTCGAAGCCGTCCCCGAAGAGGATGTCGAGGGCGTATCGCCGCAGCAAGATCTCCTCTTGGTCCGCGCCGGCGCCGCCGCGCTGCACCCACACCACCAGCAGCTCTCCGGCCGCGGCGTCGTAGGCGACGTCGGGGTGGGAGAGGGTGAAGTCGGAAGAGCTGACGGTCAGGTCGACGATCGAGTCGTCGGCGTTGATGAATTGGAGGAAGACCGAGTCGGGGTCGCCGCTGGCCCCGGCCTCAGCCCAAGCCAGGGCGCCGCGGTCGCCCGGGACCGGGACGAGGGTCGGATTTCGAGGCGGCCGGGTAGAGGGCGCCGCGTCGACCACGGCGCCGAAGCCGCCGGTCCCGAGGATGCGCTGCCACTTGAGGTCGTCGGTGCCTTCCAGCCACGCCACCAGGAAACCGTCGTCGGCTAGGCCGGCGACCTGGGGCTCCCTCGGGCTACTGGCGGCGGTGATCGGCGTGGCGCCGCCGTCCGGCGCGCCGGCGGCGTCAAAGCGACGCACGCGCGCTTCGCGGCCGGTCACGTCGCCGTCGAATTGCCAGGCGAGCACGAAGCCGTCGCCGGCGCGCGGCGAGAGGGCGCCGCTGCTGACGAAATCGTCGGCGATGGCCGATTCGAGGGTGAACGGGGTGCCGAGCGGGGCCCCGGCGTCGCTGACCCGCCGGGCGCGGAAAGCGCTCTCCTGGACGTTCGAGTCGTAGGTCCCCCACGTCACCACGAAAGTGCCGGCCTCGGCGCCGACAATGAGCGGATCGAAGACGTCGACGTCGCCGTCGGCGGCCTGGAGCGTCAGAACGCCGCCCGGCTGTCCCAGGGAGTCGTAGCGACGGGCGGCGATGAAGTCGCCGTCGTCCGTGGAGTCTTCCCACGAGACGAGGACGTCGCCCGACGGCAGGGCGGCGACGGAGGGCGAGGTGCGGTCGTCGTCGGTGCCGACGGAGACCTGGAACTCGGCGCCGACCGCCTGTCCGCCGGCGTCGAAGAGTCGGGCGAAGACCGTGCGGTCCGCCCCGGACTGTTCGTCCTCCCACACCCCCACGGCGCCGCCGCCGGGACGGGCGGCGATTCTCGGATTGAGCTGTCGGCCGGCGGTGGCCGAGTTGACTTGCATTTCGGAGCCCACCGGCGTCGGTGACGCCGTGAGGTGGGGCGTTAGCAGGAAACAGGCGGCGATGGCGATGAGGAACAGGCGGGACGGGCGGGACGGGCGCGGCTGCATCGGAGTCTCCTTCGGGGTCGGTTGCCGCATTCCACGGAAAGCGACCGAGATTCCGGACAGGAGATCCGAGTTTCCGGGGCTCGCTAGTCGCCGCCGGCGCCGAAGCCGGCCGGCAGTCCCGGGGTCACCGCCGAGTCGCCGTCCCGGAGGTCGGGGTGGTCACGCTCGACGAATCGCCGAAGTCCCTCTTGGGTCTCCGGGGCGTGGATGGAGCGGTTGAAGCACTCGGCCTCGATGCGCAGGCCCTCGGCGATCGGGAGGCCGAAGCCGCGGACGGCGGCCTCCTTATCCGTGCGCATGGCGGGCTGGGGCAAGGTGGCGAGGAATTCGGCGAGCTCGAGGGCCCGGTCGAGGGAGGTTCCGGACGGCACCACCTCGTTGGCCAGGCCGATGCGGTAGGCCTCCTGGGCGTCGATGACCTTGCCCGTCAGGATCAGCTCCATCGCCCGGCCCATGCCGACGATGCGCGGCAGGCGCTGGGTGCCGCCGTCGCCGAGGCCGATATTCCAGCGCCGGCAGGTGACACCGAAGGTCGCGTGCTCTTCCGCGATGCGCAGATCGGCGAAGCACGCCCACTCCAGGCCGCCGGCGTAGGCCACGCCGTTGACGGCGGCGAGGATCGGCTTGTAGATGTCCGTCCAGCGGGTCGGCCCGAGGATTCCCGGGCGCTCGCCGCGGGCGTGGGCGTCGAGCTCCGCTCGGGCCGTCGGCACGAGCTCGTGGCCCGCCTTGAGGTCACCGCCGGCGCAGAAGGCCCGGTCGCCGGCGCCGGTGCTCACGGCGACTTTGGCGCCTTCGTCGTCGCGGAATCGGGTCCAAGCCTCCACCAGCTCCCGGTGGGTCGTGGGCCCGACGCAATTGCGGGACTCGGGGCGATTGAAGCGGATGACCCGCGTCGATCCGTGCTCTTCGTAGCTGATCTCGGTGAATGCCATGGCGGCCTCCTCTTGTACGATCCGGGACGGGAACCTGAGCCCCAGAGTCTTTTGAGCCCCAGAGTCTTTTGAGTCCAGAGTCTAAAGCGCCGCTGCGGCACTCCGCCGGCTAGCGGGACGAGGAACCGGCGAAGAGCTTGCCGAGGGCTTTGGTGAGCTCCTCCTCGATCTTCTTCTCGACCTCCTTCGCCGCCCGCCGCTTGAGCAGCTCGCCCCACGCCCGCCGGTCGAATTGCACCTCCGGGACCTCGGCCGTGCCGCCGATGACGATCGGTAACTTGACCCGACCGTCGGTGTCGGTCAGCACTTCGACGACTTCTTTCGGTAGCGCCTTGAGCGCCAGGCCTTCGCGCGGCAGGTCGAGCACGGTTTCAAGGCGGACGCCGCCGGCGAGGGCCACGGAGCCGCCGAAGCGCATGCGGCTGCGACCGCTGACCACGTCGAAGGGCTCAACGTGGAGCTCCTCGTCGCCGAGCCGGAACCGCACTTCGAAGGGTTCATAGGCGCGGCCGACGAGGTTGGAGCCGATGACCAGTTTCTCGACCCCCGAGAGGATCGGCAGCTGCCCGAGGGAGCCGGCGCCGACCACCAGTCGGCCGCCTCCGATGGCGTTTGTGGTGGCGGTGCCTTCGCCGTTCATTTCGAGCTCAAGGCGAGCCGGGCCGAAGCCGCTCTTGGCGCCGAAGAGCACGTGGGTCCGCAGCTCGGTGCCGGCGCCGGCGACGCGGTACGTGAACGGTTCCGCCGCGAGGTCGACGTCGATTTCATCGAAGACCATGTCGCCGACCGCCATCGGCATCGTCAGCTGGGTCAGCAGCACGTGGGCGTTTTGGAGGGCGATCTTGCCGCGGGCGTCGGTCGACTCGGCGACCGGCGTAACCATGCGCTCGGCCCGCAGGTCGCCGTAGCTCGTGAGTCGGGCCAGGACGTCGCCGACGCCGGATTCGACGGTGAAGTCGCGCAGCTCGACGTCGAAATTCTCCATCACCACCGTCGGCGACTCCGCGCCCTGGTCGCGCATGTCGAAGTGGCCGCCGACCATGGCGAAGCGGGTGATGGCGAGGGTCGGTTCCGGGCCGTCGGCTTTTTCCTCTGCGATCTCTTCGGCGCCGTTTCCAGCCGGCGGAGGCGCGTCGGCGGGGCCGCCGGGGTCCGACGTTGGCGTGGCGGAGTCGCGGCCGCCAGGACCGCCGCCGGTCGCTTCCGCGGGTGCGGTGGTCCAGACCACGTCCATGGCCGGCCGCTCGAGCACGATCTCGCGGAAGATCAGCCGATCGGTCAGCATCGGACGGACCTCGTGGGTGACGATGATCTTGTCGATCGCCGCGGTCATCGTGCCGTCGGGTATCGCGCTCCACACCTGGACGCCGGTCATCTCGAGCCCTGAAAGCGGGTGGAAGTCGAAGCCTTCGGCGGAGACCCGGAAGTCGTCACCGCTGATTTCGTTAAGGAGCCGTTCGCCGAGTGTCTCCGAGTCGTAGCTCCGCGTCAGCAAGAGGACGGCTGTGGCTACGATCACGGCGAAGAGTGCGGCGGCGCCGATTCCGATCCACTTCAAAGTCGAGCGAGCCATATTGATCTCCCTGGTTCGTGGGTTCAGGCCCCGGTCTGCTCCGGGTCTGACCTTTGAGGCGTCGTCCGCGCCGTTTTGTCCCAGGGGCGCCGAGTTTTCTGCGCGTCGAAGGGCCAGGGGCGACTATCTGGATGTGCGGCTGACGGCGGCGCGCAGCGTCTCGGCTTCGTCTTTGGTCGCCGGTCGCCAGATATGTGCCCGCTTCTTGCGCTCGATGGACTCCGGGGTATAGCGGATGGAGGTCACGAGCTTGCCGGTGGCGCTCCACACGTGGGCGCGGCCGCGCTCGCCGAGCACGATCAGGGTCTCCTTCCGGCGGTCCCAAAGCACGGCCTCGTCGCGGGCGCGCTCGAGGTCGGCGACGGCCATGCGGGTGGGGCGATTTCCGCCTTGGTGTCGCTTCTCGGCGTGTCCGGTGCGGCGCGCTTGACCGCGGCGGACCTGGTGCAGCCGGCGGCTGAGGCCGCCGAGGATGCCCTGGACCCGCTCGTCCAGCGCCGTGTCGCTAAGGCGCTTGCCGCCCTTGGATCGGTAGCGGATCGAATCGAGGGCCTTCTGGGTCCAAAGCGTCGCCGATCGCCAGGGCGGCTCGTCGAGTCGGGCGATGGCTTCTTCGAGCGGCTCGCCGTGGGGGCCGGTCCCGAGCACGTCGAGCACGTAACGCTTTCGCTTGCCGCCGGCCTCGAGCACCTGGAAAGTGAGCGCGATATAGCCCGGGCTGCCGTCCCGGTGGGGGACCTGGAACCAGCCGGCGACGAGCTGGCCGACGCTGCGCACGGCGGGCTTTTCGGGGCGAAAGGCGGGCAGCACGGCGCCGTGGACGTCGTCGAGGTCGAGGGGGACGGTGACCAGCCCCGGCGGCTGCTTGTAGAGCTCTTCCTGCTCCGGGTGCCCGAGGTCGAGCAGCCACTGCGGAAACGACACGAATCGCGGCGCGCCGTTGGCTTCATAGCCGACGAAGACCTGGCGCCCGTCCGCCGGCGGCGGGGTCGGTTCGCCGGTGCGCAGGTCGATGACCTGTCCTGGTCGCAGCGCGGCGCCGACCCGGGCCGCTTCGTCGACGGCGCGCCGCAGGTCAGCCCGCACCGCCTCGGCCGCCGGCCCGACGTCACCGCGCAGCGGCAGCTCGATCGCGATGTCCAGCCGCCGGGAACGGATCAGGTGACCCCGCGGGTGGGCCTCGATATCCCGTCGCGCGGCGTGGACCAGCAGCTCAACGGCCTCCTCGAGGGAGGGGTGTTCCGTCACTACCGGCCCCAGATCACAGAGCTTCGTCGATCGCCTTCAGCTCGTCGATCAAGCCGCGGGCGACGTCGAAACCCCCCTGCCAGAACGCCGCGTCGGCGATGTCGATACCCATCTCTTGCAGCGCCTCGGCCGGGCTCTTGGAGCCGCCGTAGCCGAGCAGCTTCAGGTAGCCCGGCTTGAAGGCGTCGCCTTCTTGCTGGTAGCGCCGGTAGAGCGCCAGGACGAGCAGCTGCCCGAAGCTGTAGGCGTAGCAGTAGAACGGCGTGTTGTAGATGTGGGGGATCGACAGCCACTCGAAGCGAAATTCGGGGGCGATCTCCATATCCGGGCCGAATTGACGCCGCAGGTTTTTTTCGTAGATCTCGAAGAGGTCGTCGGCCCCGCGGTCCGCCATGATCGCGGCGTGGGCCTCGAGCTCGAAGCGTACGAAATAGGTCTGGCGGAGGACCGTGGCGTAGATATCGTCGACCGCCGTCGCCAGCAGCTCTCGCCGGGCGAGGGGATCGGTGGTGCGGGCCAACAGCCGGTCGGTCATCATGATCTCGGCGAAGACGGACGCCGTCTCGGCGAGCGGCAGCGGCGGGTGCTGGGTGAAGAGCGAATGGTGCTCGGCGAGCATGCTGTGCACCGCGTGCCCCATCTCGTGGGCCAGGGTGGAGACGTCGCGCATGCGGCCGGTGTAGTTGATCAGCACCCATGGCGTGAGGCGGGGCAGCACGGTGGCGCAGAAGGCGCCCGACCTCTTGCCCTTGCGGATCTCGCTATCGATATGGCCGGAGCTGAACACCCGCTCGGCCAGAGCGCCGAAATGCGGATCGAAGGCGCGAAACGTGTCGAGCACGTCGCCGACGGCCTCCTCGTAGGGCACCGAGTTGGCGGAGGAGGTGGTCAAGGGGGCGTAGACGTCGAAGCGGCGCATCTTCGGCAGGCCCAGCCACTCACCCTTGAGCCGGAAATAGTCGCGAAAAACGGGCGCGTTCTCGCGCACCACGTCGAGCATCGTGGTAACCGAGCGGTCGCTGATGTCGTTGCCGAGATTGCGCACCGCGATCGGCGACTCGAAACCGCGCAGCTCCACGTAGTCGTTCGACCAGTCCCGCACCCGGTTGGCGTAAATCTGCGCCAGAACGGAGGACTCCTTCTCGTAGCCGCGCAGCAGCTGGCGGTAGGTCCTCTCGCGAAGGTCGGCGTCGGAGGAAAAGAAGTTGGCCCGCATTTCCTCGACGGTGAGAGTCTTGCTCTCGCCGTCGAGCTCGAGGTCGAA
>JBCDKB010000420.1:0-7922 GCA_038747035.1 Acidobacteriota bacterium
CGGCGTTCCGCGAGCACCTGGCGCAGGTCCCGACGGGGTCCATGGGGCGGCGTCGGGACGGTGCGGTAAAGCTCGAAACGCTCGACGCTCACGCCGCGGTCGCCGAGTCGCGACTCCAGCTCGCGCCGACCGCGATCGGCCGTGACCAAGACGACGTGCCCGAGGTCCTCGCCCCTCGCCAGTAGCGCTTCGGCGAGTCCGCGGGCGGTCGCGCCCGTGCCCGGAAGCTGGCCCGCCTCCACGTCCACCCGGCCGAAGCGCTCGCGGACGCGGGCCGCGGTCGCCGGTCCGACCGCGGCGATCCGAAGGGCCGCCGGCAGCGCGTCGACGCGCACACGGAGGGCCTCGACGCCCCGCGGAGAGGTCAAGCACAGCCAGCTGGAGGCGGCGAGCGCGCGTTGCAGCTCGGCCTGGACTCCGGGTCTTTCGAGGTCTCGGATCTCGAGGCACGGAAAAGAGATGGGGCGTGCGCCCAGGTCGCGCAGGCGCAGCGCCCAAGCCGCGCAGCCCGCGGCGTCGCGGGTCAGCACCAGGGTCGGCACGGTGTCGAGACTCACGCGGACGCCCCCGCCAGCAGTTCGGCGCTTAGACGCTCGGCGAGCTCCAAGGGCTCAGGGCCCGCGCCCGACGTCCTGCGAAGCGGACCGCGGCCGCCGAGGGCCGCGTCCATGATCAGCTGACCGCCGCCGCCCGGGCGGCACCAGGCGCCGAAGGCCGTCTGGCAGCCCCCTTCAATCAACGCCTGGAGGCGACGCTCCGCCTGGACCACGCGGCGGGCGTCGTCGTCATCGATTCGCTTCACGTGGTCGAAGATGCGCCGATCCGCTTCGGAAACCGGCACCCGCACCTGGATGGCGAGGGCCCCTTGGGACGGCGCCGGCGTGAAGACCGCAGGGTCTAGGCGGTGACTGACCAGGTCGTCGGTGGTGAAGTCTTCGAGGGTGTCCCCGAGCCGATCGAGGCCGGCGGCGGCGAGCACGATGGCGTCGTAGTCGCCGGACCTCAGCTTGTCGAGGCGAGTCGGCACGTTGCCGCGCAGGTGGGCCACTTCGAGGTCGGGTCGGAGGTCACCCAGCAGCGCCGCGCGCCGCGCCGACGCCGTGCCGACGGTGGCCCCGTCGGCCAGCGGCAGGGAGCTTGAAGAGCCTTCGCCGGTCCCTATTTCTACGTGCGCCTCGGGTCGAATCATCAAGAGATCCGCCGCGTCGCGACGGCCAGGGATCGCCGCGACCTCAAGCCCCGCGGGGGACACGCTCGGCAGGTCCTTGAACGAGTGCACGACGAGGTCGACGTCACCCCTCTCGAGCGCCGCTTCGAGCTCCCGCACGAAAACGCCCGGGGCGCCGATCTGTTGGAACGCCAGGTCCCGCTGCTGGTCGCCGCGGGTGGAAATGCGCTGGAGCTCCACCTCGGCCCCGAGTTTGCGCAGGCGGTCGGCCACCATGCCCGACTGGGCCAGGGCGAGCTTCGACCCCCGGGTCCCGAGCGTGAGGTGCAAAGTCATGGGGTCCCCTCCTCGTTACGGCCGGCGGCGCGGAGGCCCCAGGCCATTTCTTCATCGGATGCCGTTAAGAACGTATCGGCGGCGGCCAGGCCGTGCTCGCCGACCAGGGCCCGAAGTCCCACGACCGGCACGTGGGCGAAGCGTTTCGCCAAGCCGACGGCGAAGCCCTCGACAATGCGCCGCTCCTCGTCCGAAAGATGGCGCAACTGCCGCCGGAAGAGCTTGGCGACGCCGGTTTCCGCCGTTTCTCGGTAGCGGCCGGCGAGCTCTTTCATCACCGGAGACAGCGCCCGCTCCGCCGCTTCACGCTGCAGGTCCACCAGCGCGCGATCGACGAGCTCGCGGGCCACCGCCGACTCCGCCCGCCGACGCGAACGCGAGCGCTCGGCGACCTTGTTGATGACCTGCATATCGAGGTGTTCAAGACCGTGTCGCCTGGCCGCATCGGGGTCCACGTCGCTCGGCACGCCGAAGTCGACGACCAGCGGCCGAAGGCGCGACGCGGTGACGATGCGTCCGAGCGCCGCGTCTTCGAGCACGGCCGCCGACGCGCCGGTGGCGGTGACCAGGGCGGAGAGCGGCCCGGGGTCAAGACGGAAGTCGTCGAGGGACCGGTACGGCGACGACAGTCGCTCGGCCATCGCGCGGCCGCGGTCTTCGCTGCGGTTCACGACCACGCAGGAGGCCCCGAGGTCCCGCAGCCACTCGCCGCAGCGCTCGGTCATCGGCGACACGCCGACGAGCGCCACCGGCGCCGGGTTCCTGAGCTCGCGCCAGCGACGCTCCACCGCGTCGAAGCCGATGCCGGCGAGGGAGATCCTCCCCGCCGCGATTTCGGTCTCCGCCTCGACCGAGCGGGCGACCTGCAAAGCGCGCTCGACGGCCCAATCGAGGGTTGTGCCGCTCAAGCCCAGCTCGCTCGCCAACCGCTGTGCCTGGCGCAGCTGGCCGCGGATCTCGCGCTCGCCAAGCTGGGCCGAATCAAGCCCGCACGCCACCAACAGGAGGTGCTCGAGGGCTCCCTCACCGGCCCACGCCAACAAGCAGCGCTCAGCCTCGCCGGCCACCGGCAAATCACCCGTCAAGTGCTCGAAGGCTCGGCGCCTCATCGTTTCGAGCGACGGCCCGGAATTGGAGTCAGGGCGCACGAAGAGGATCTCGACCCGGTTGCAGGTCGAAAGGAAGATCAGCTCCTCCACTTCAAGGGCTTCGCGAAGGCCAGGAAGACGAGTCCCGTAGTCGGACTCCGCCATCAGAAAGCGTTCGAGCCCCCGGGTCGTGATGCGCCGCCAGGCCGCGCCGATGATGCCGAGCCGATCCATGGCTATTTTCTAGCAGTCGCTCGATCCGGCTATGTCACAGCCATGTCATCGCGGAGCGACAAAGGAAAAACAAACCGGCAATTGACAATCAGTACCATTCGGGTACACAATTCTTTAATCGCAATTGAGATCAATTCTCAATTGACGGCCAGGCAGCCCTAGACAACGGGCTTTCCCGGCCTCGGCCCGCAAAAAAGCGGTCCTGCGACGGAGGTTTGCCGGAAAGAGTTGCATGTAGACGGCATATCGTCGAAAATCGGCGGCCCTCCACCGCGGTTTCGCCCCCAGACTCCATCACCACTGGCGCGCGCGATCCGCCCACAATATTCCCCCCAGAAGAGGTCACGAATGAATTACACCGGTCCCAAAGTGCGCATGTCGCGCGCCCTCGGAATCGCCCTCACCCCTAAAGCTTCGAAGGTCATGGAGCTGAAGGCCTACCCGCCCGGCCAGCACGGCGCCAATCCTCGCCGTCGCCGCCGCATCGAAGGCTACAAGGCCCAGCTCCTCGAGAAGCAGCGCCTCCGCGCCCAGTACAACGTGCATGAAAAGCAGATGCGCAAGTACTTCGCCCGCGCGGTGCAGGCCAAAGGAAACACCGGCGACGTGCTCGTCGCGCTGCTCGAGACCCGCCTCGACGCCGTCGTCTTGCGCGCCGGATTCGCCCGCACCATCTATGCCGCGCGCCAGTATGTCGGCCACGGCCACATCCAGGTGAATGGCCAAAAAGTCGACCGCATCGGCTACGCCGTCCGGCCCGGCGATGTCATCACCATCCGCGAAAAGAGCCGCAAGTTGCTCTGCTTCCGCGAGGCGCTCGCCAGCAGCCTCAATCCACCCAGCTATCTCACCGTCGACAAAGATGCGATGACCACAAAGCTCGAGCATGTGCCGAACCGCGACGAGGTTCCGGTGATCTGCGACGTGCCGAAGGTCATTGAGTTCTATTCACGCTAGGAGCCTCAATGGGCAGTTCTCAAACGAGCAGCGACCGACCTTCAGCCATCATCGCCTGGGGCAGCAGCACGGGCTACACGGAAGAAGTAGCCACCGCACTCCACAGCCGACTCCGCGACCAGGTTGATGCTTGCGTCGACATCGCTGACACCGACATCAGCGATCTCGAGACTTTCGATGTCCTCATCCTCGGACTGCCGACGTGGCACGTCGGCGAGCTTCAGGACGATTGGGAATTCTGCTTCGAAGAACTCTCGGGCCTCGATCTCACCGGTAAAGTCGTCGCCATGTTCGGACTGGGCGACGCCGACGGCTACCCGCTTTCCTACCAAGACGCCCTGGGCATTGTTTGGCAGCAGCTCAAAACCCAAGGGGCCACCCTCATCGGTGAATGGCCGCGCGAGGGCTACGACTTCCTCGAGTCCCGCGGCCTCACGGAAGACGGCGAACGCTTCCTAGGCCTCGCCCTCGATGAGCATACCCAGAGCGAGATGACCGAGGAGCGGATCGAGAATTGGGCGAAGCAGCTGGAATCGGAGATCGCCGCGTGGTCTGAAAAGCAGCTCGCGGTCGCCAGCTGATCGCAGAGCGCTCGCCGCCCGTTCCTCAACCGGCCTCCCGCCCCGAGGATCCGTCCAAGGCCCGCCGACGCGGGCCTTTTTCTTTGCCAGGGCCTGTCTCTACACCGTCGGATCGGCGGCGAGCCAATCCCGCGGCTTGAGGAAGTACGTCAGAAGACGCTCCTCCGGCGAGCCGGGTTCGGGCTTGAAATCGTAGGTCCAGCGCACCCGCGGCGGCATCGAGACCAAAATCGACTCGGTCCGGCCCTTCGCCTGGAGGCCGAAAAGGGTCCCGCGATCGTGCAGCAGATTGAACTCGACGTAGCGCCCGCGGCGCTGCAGCTGGAATTCACGCTGACGTTCCCCCCACTCCATGCCGAGGCGACGGTCGAGGATCGGTAGGTACGCGTCCAGGTAGGCCCCACCCATGGCTCGGACGAGGTCGAAGCAGCGCTCGAAACCGCCGTCGGAGTGGTCGTCGAAGAAGAGGCCGCCGAGGCCACGGGGCTCGCCGCGGTGGGGCAAGAAGAAATACTCGTCACACTGCGCCTTGAATCGCGGATAGAGGTCGGCCCCGAACGGGTCGCAGGCCGCCTTAGCGACGCGGTGCCAGTGGCGGGCGTCATCCTCGAAGCCGTAGTAGGGCGTCAAGTCGAAGCCGCCGCCGAACCACCAGACGGGATCGCCGCCGCCGACGGGTGTCGCCTCGAAATATCGCCAATTCGCATGGCTCGTCGGCGCATAGGGGTTCTTCGGGTGCACGATCAAGGAGATCGACGCCGCTTCGAATCGCCCGCCCGACAGCTCGGGTCGCCGTTTCGTCGCCGCTTCCGGCAAGGACGCGCCGGCGGTGCGGGTGAAATTGACCCCCGCGCGTTCGATCACGTCGCCCTCGAGCACCCGCGGCCGCGACAGCCGAGGCCCGGCTTCAAAGCGATCTTCGTGGAAGGCCGCCCCCTCCCGCTCGGCCACCGCAGCGCAGATGCGATCTTGGAGGTCCATCAGGAAGGTCGCGACTTGATCCGCGCGCCCGCTGCCGCCGGGGATGTCTTCAGCCATGGGTCTCTTCTCCGAAAATGGCTCGCGCCGCGGCGTCACCCGAGGTGACGGCGCCTTCAACGCCAATGCCGTCGAGGTAATTTCCAGCCAGCGCCACGCCGCCGAGCGCCGCCACGCCTAGGCGCAAAGCTCTAACGCGGGCGCCGTGCCCCGGCGCGTATTGGGGGATGGCCCGGGGCCAGCGTTCGACGTGATGAGCCACAGGGGCGCCCTGCGCCCCGAGGAGCTCCGAGACGGCCGCCGTGGCTCGGGCAACAAGGCTCGTATCATCGAGCTCCCGCGCCCTAGGGTCGCGGGAGCCGCCGACCATCACCGTCAAGGTGACGCCGCCTTCCGGAGCGCGACCGTCAAAGATACTGCTGGGGAAAAGCACGCCGAGCACGTCCGCCTCCGGGTCCAGTCGCGAGTCGCTGGCGATCAGGACGCCGAAGGCGTTGAGATCGTGGGCGATCTGGTCGCGGCGATATCCGAGCCCGACCGTGGCCACGAATGGATGGTCGAGGGTCGACAAGAAATCCCGTTCTTCCTGCCCGAGCTCGGTACCCAGCAGGCGAGCGGCGACGTCTGCCGGCACGGCGAGCACCGCCGCCTCGACCTCGAAAGCGGCCGGGCCGTCGCCCGAGGCGCAGACCACCCTCCAGCCCGAGGCGGTGCGTTCGAGGGCGCTCACCCGTCGCCCCGTCACCACATCGCCCGCCAGCGCCTCCGTCAGACGACGCGGCAGCGTCCCGAGGCCGCCGGGGAACGAGACCAGCGGCGGCGGCCCCTTGCGAGCCCCTGTTTCAGCAGCGCGTCGGGCCTTCTGGGCGGCGATCCGCGCCTTGGCGAGGCTGCCGTACTCGCGTTCGAAGATCGCCAGGCGGGGCACGGCGTCGACCCCGAGGCGGTCGAGCCGGCCGGCGTAGACGCCGGTGATGAAAGGGTCGAGGAAGCCGGCGACGGCGCCGCGTCCGAGGCGACGCCGACCGAACTCTTGGAGTGTCTCCGGCTCGCCGCCGCGCCGCGCTGGAATCAGCGGTTCCATCAGCAGCCGAAGACGGGCGAGGGGCGAAATCGCGGTGCAGGTCAGCAGCTGGGGCGGCTTTTCCGGCAAGGCGTGCAGTCGCCCCCGTCGCCACACCAGCCGGCGGCCGGCGACGTCGCGGGACAGGACAGCTTCGCTGCGGATGCCGAGGTCGTCAATGAGCCGGCCCAAGCGTTCGGCCGACGATGGCACCGTCGTCGGCCCGAGCTCGAAGAGGTGCCCGCCCTTGACGACGGTGCCCATCGGACCGCCGCAGCGCGACGCGGCTTCGATCACGGTCACCGCGGCGCCGGCCCGGGAGAGCCGAAACGCCGCCGTCAGGCCGGAGATGCCGCCGCCGATGACCGCCACCCGGCGAGGGGAGCTATCGCGTGCTGCCATGGCGCTTTTGCCCATCACAACGAGAGCCGGCCAGCGCCGTTAGGCGGCGACCCCGTCGGGGGAGAATTCATCCAAGGACCGGAGCTTCCAGTCGGCGATATTGAAACGCGGATCGCCCCAGTGCTCCGGCACAGCGACCACCCGTAAGCCCGCGGCGCGGGCGGCGGTGACGCCGGCCATGGAGTCTTCGAGCGCGATCGTGCGCCTCGGATCCGCGCCGAGTCGCCGAATCGCTGTCAGGTAGACCGCGGGATCCGGTTTGCCGTGGACCTCGTCAAAGGCCGAGCAGCGACATTCGAAGGCCTCGGCCAAGCCGAGCCGCTCGACGGCCGCGTCGATCAGCACCGTCGGCGACGACGACGCCAAGCCGACCTTCCAGCCCGCCCGTCCGACGGCGTCCACCGCGGCGACGGCGCCGGGCATGGCGCGGCCACGGCTGAGGATCAGTCGCCGGACCCGTTCGACGATTCGGTCCGCGACGTCCTCGGACGACGCCCCGGACCACGGCTGCTTTTCGAACCAATAGGCGACCACCGCGTCGACCCGCAGGCCGGTGGTTTGGGCGCAGTCGTCTTCTGAAATCTTTAGGCCCAAACCGCCAAAGACTTCGACTTCCGCCTGCCGCCAGAGGGGCTCGGAATCGATGAGCAGTCCGTCGAGGTCAAAAATGGCGGCGTGCACCGGCGGACGCTATCACTCCGCCGGCGACGGCGCCGCCACTTCCCCAATCGTTTCCGCGGGGCGTCTAGAGGCCGAAAGACACCTCGAGGCCGGCGACGAAGGGCTCGCCGGAGCGGGCGCCGGTCGGGAAGGCTTGGATCAGGTAGTCCTCGTCAAAGAGGTTGCGGGCGAAGGCGGCGACGGAGAATTGATCCCAGTCGTAGCTGACCCGAAGGTTGACCAGCGTCCGTTCATCGGCCTTGAAGGCTTCGGAATTGTCCTGGTCCGAGAAGTAGCTGTCTTGGTAGTTGAGGCTTCCGACCGCGGTCCAGCGATCCGCCGGCCGCCAGCGGAGCCCGACGGTGCCGGAAAAATTCGGCGCAAACGGAAACTCGTTGCCGGTGAAGCTCTCATCGCCGTCGACGAAATCGGTGAATTCGGTCTCAACAAAACCG
>JBCDKB010000421.1:0-7917 GCA_038747035.1 Acidobacteriota bacterium
ACCTGGACCTGCCCGGGGGCGGATCCGCTCGGATCGTGACCAAGCGGGACACCTACCCGGATGGGAGCGATTTTGTCGGCAGGGGAGTGCAGCCCGACCTGGTGGCGGCGCCGACGGTGGAGGCTTTTCGGCAAGGACGGGACGTGGAGCTCGAAGCGGCGCTCGAGGCGATTCAAGGTCTCTTGGCGCCGGCCCCGTCGGATCACTGATCCGGCGTCGGAGCATGGGGCGGAAGAACGCCGCCGTCAGGACGTTGCCTCGTCCCCCTCGTCCCCCTCGTCCCCCTCGTCCCCGTCATCCCCGTTGATCTCGACGCCCTGCGGCACGATCCGCGCCGCGATCCGGTCGGCGTCCTCCGCGCGCCCGAGCTCGCGCAGGATCTTTTCGATGTCCACGAGGGCGCCCTGGACGAAAGGGTGACCTTCGTCGAGGGTCTTGAGTCGAATCTCGACGCACTCTTCGAGCTGCTGGAGGGCGATGTCGATTCGCCCTTCGAGTCGATTGACTTTGGATAGCGATTGCAAGGGGTAGCTGACGTAGGCGTGCTCCGGCCCGAGCGTCCTCTCGAAGATGTTTTTCGCTTCCGTGAGGTATCGGCGGGCGGGCCCGAGGGCCTCCCGCACCAGCTCGATGCGGCCGAGGTTGAAGGCCGCGCTGGCGTAAAGAAAATGCTCGGTGCCGTAGACCTTCCGGCGGATCTCGAGGCTCTCCCGGGTCATCTCGAGGGCTTCGTCCAGCCGCCCGAGGTCAGTGAGCGCCACGCCGAGGTTGTTATAGGTCTCACCGAGGTCGGGGTGGTCCGGCGCCAGGGCGGCCCGCCGGATTTCCAGCACTCGGCCGTGCAGCTCGACGGCCTCCTCGAGACCCCCGTGGTGTCCCTTCATGATCGCCAGGTTGTTGAGCGTCGAAGCGACGTGGGGGTGTTCGGGGCCGAGGTGTTCGGTGTAGAGATCGAGGGCGCGCGTGAAGAGGGCCTCCGCCGGTTCGACGTCCCCGCGGCGCGCCGTCATATTGCCGAGATTGTTGAGCGTTCCGCCCAGACTCAAGTCTTTCTCGCCGAAGAGAGCCTCGCGGGTGGTGAGCACGTCGGCATAGAGCTGCTCCGCGCGCTCGAATTCCCCGGCCCGTTCCGCGATCACCCCGAGCTGCTGCTGAAGGTCGGCGACCTCGGCGGAAAGTCCGTCTGGGGCGTCCGCGAGGCGCAGCTCGAGGGCCTCTTCGGCGAGCCCTTTCGCCGCGTCGAGCTCGCCTCGAGCTGAAAGCACGTCGGCGAGGCGATGCAGGGTGGTGGCGAGGGTGGGGCCGTCGGTGGCGCTATCTTGCCGGCGGAAATCCAGCGCTTCCCGCAGCAGAACGGCGGCTTCGTCGAGGGCGCCGAGTCCCTGGTAGGCGCGGCCGATCGACTCCAGCATGCGGACCCGGTGCCTCGGCTGGTCCGCGAGGTCGGAGTCGAGGCGCGCGGCGCCGCGGTCGAGCAGGGCCCGGGCGGTCGGACTCGGGTCGAAGGACGTCGGGTCGGTGCCGTCGAAGAGCGTCACCAGGAACTCGGACGTGCTCTCGGCGAGGGCGGACTCCTCGCGCGCGGTCTTCTCGGCTTCGAGGGCGCGGCGCAGGCCGACGCCGAGCCCGGCGACGGTGCCGAGCAGGACCATCAGCGCGAGCACACCGGCGCCGACGGCGGTGCGGTGGCGGCGGATGAGTTTCTTGGTGCGGTAGGCGAGGCCGGTGGGGCCGGCCCACACCGGCTCGTCGCGAAAGTGACGTCGCAGGTCCTCCGCGAGCTCGGCCGGCGAGCCGTAGCGGTCCTGGCGGCGCGGCTCGAGCGCCTTCAGGACAATCCAGTCGACGTCGCCGCGCAGAAGCTTCTGGAGACGGGGAAGCGGCACGCCGCGGGCGCGGGCGATGTCTTCGGCGTGGGCTCCGAGCTGCGAGATGTGGGTGCTCGGCGTCGGCGGTTCGCCCCGGTCTGCGTCGCCATCTTCCGCCCAGGCGGCGCGCGGACGCTGGCCCACCAGCAGCTCGAAGAGCACTACTCCGAGGCTGTAGACGTCACTCCGGGTGTCGATTTCCGACGTCCGGAGGGGGCTCGCCTGTTCCGGCGACATATAGGCCGGCGTGCCGACCAGCTGTCCGAGCTCGGTGAGGGTCTGTGGGGCGGCGGCGTGGGGCGAGTCCCCGGGACCCTGGATGACCTTGGCGATTCCAAAGTCGATGATCTTCGGCTGCGGCCCACCGTCGACTTCGGCGACCAGGATGTTGGAGGGTTTTAGGTCGCGGTGGATCAGGCCCCGTCGGTGGGCGTAGAGCACGCCCTCACAGACCTGCACGAAGAGCTCCAGGCGCCGCCGGACCGGCAGCCGGTGGCGGTCGCAATAGGCGTTGATCGGCAGTCCGTCGACGGGCTCCATCGAGAAAAACGGGCGACCGTCCTCGGCGACGCCGGCGTCGTAGATGCGCGCGATGGCGGGATGGTCGAGGCCGGCCTGGGCCTGTCTTTCGAACTCGAAGCGGAGCTGGGCCCGGTCGAGATTGAAACCGCGCTTGAGGACTTTGAGCGCCACCCCCCGACGCACCGGCCGGAGCTGCTCCGCGCGCCAGACTTCACCCATGCCGCCCTCGCCGATCAGTTCGCCGATGGCGTAGCCCGAAACCTCCGGCGCCTCCGGTCCGGCGCCGTCGTCGGCCGCGGGGAGCAGCTGGTCAAGGTCGTGGAAGCCCCGGATCAAGGCCTCGACCCGGGACCGCAGCTCCGGGGCCTCGGCGCACAGGCGATCTAGATCCGGCTCGACGCCGTCGGAGATCTTCACGTCGGCCCACTGCTCGAAGAGTCGGTGGGCGGCGCGGGTCGAGGCGTCTCCGCCGTCGATGTCGTCGGTTTTAGCCATGGGCCTGCCGCTGGAGTCTGATGGTGAGCGCGGTCATCGCCCGGGAATAGAGCATGCGGCAGGCGTCGGGCGACTTGTCGAGGTGTCGGCCGATTTGGGGAAAAGAGAGCTCCTCGAAGCGCCGCAGCAGCAAGATCTCGCGGTGTTTTTCGTCGAGGGCCTCGATCGCCGATTCGAGCCGTCGGGCGTCTTCCACGAATTGGAGCCGGCTGACCTCGGTCCGCACCGGATCCACCAGCTCGAGGGCCGCGTCCAGCGGCATCATCTGGTCGACGTCGCGCCCTTTGCGGTGCTGGTACTTCGCCTGGTCGCGGATCTCGTTGCGGGCGATGGCGCCGAACCAGCCCATCAACGTCGTCTCGCCGTCGCCGTCGAATTGGTCAAACCGCTTGAAGGCCTTGAGCAGGGTCTGCTGCAGCACGTCCTGCGACTCGAGCTGCCGACGGAGCGACGGCCCCATGCGCAGCCGGATCAGCGCCAGCAGCCGGTGTCCGTACCTGGCAAAGAGCCTGTTCAAAGCCTCCGGAGAGCCGCTTCTCGCTGACTTCAACAACTCAAAATCGTCGCCCATGTGTCACCCGATCATAGCGGTCTTTCGAGACGACTGTTCGCTTCTCCGATTGGCGTCGTCTTCCTAAATGAACGCTTCCCATTCCTCCCGGATCCCCCGGAATTTCATGAAGGACAACACATGATTCATTTCAAGACCGTCGCACGGAAACCCGCACGGAAGCTCGGCCGACTCCTCACCGCGCTCGCCCTGTTCGGCCTCGTTCCCGCCGCCGGCTACGCCGTCGACGGTGTGATCGAGATCAACCAGACCGCCGCGCTCGCCGGCGGCGTCACGTCGGGCGACACGCCCGGCTTCCCGGTGACCCTCAGCGAGAGCGGGAGCTATCGCCTGACGGGCAACCTCACCGTGGTCGGCGGCGATTTCCTCGAAGGGATCGACGTGACGGGCTCGGGCATCACCATCGACCTCAACGGCTTCACGATTTCGGGGCCCGCCCAGGGCACCGGCCACGGCATCTTCGGCGACATCAACGCCCAACGCGTGACGGTCCTGAACGGAAGCATTACGAAGATGGGCGGCGAGGGGATTTGGATCTTTGGCGCCGGCGCGCAGATCCGCGGCGTCAAGTCCTTCGAGAACGGCGCGAGCGGCTTCCGCATGGGCAATCAGGCGCTGGTCGACGGCTGCACCGCGTGGGACAACGGCGACGACGGCATCCTGGTGAGCGACGGCGGCATCATCCGCAACAGCACCGCCGACGGCAACGGGCGCGAAGGCCTGGTCGGCAGCTTCGGGTGCATGATCGTCGGCAATACGACCATCGGCAATACCAGCGACGGCATCGTCGGCACCCTCGGCTGCTTGGTGAAGGACAACGTCTCGCGCAATAACTTCGCCTTCGGCCTCAACCTGCCGAATAAGGGCGGCTACATCGGCAATATCTTCACCAACAACGGCGGCGGCGACGTGACCGGCGGCGCCAAGGCTTTGGGGAACAATATTTGCGACGACGGCGGCGTCTGCCCGTGAGCTGCGGCATGATGACGTCCGTGGCCAAGTCGGCCGCCGTGGGGCTCGTCATTGTCTCCGTGGCCTTGGCGCCACCCGCGACGGCGGGGAGCCTGGGGCTCGATATCGATGTCGAGGAAGTCTCCGTCTCCCCGGATATCACCTTCGAATACTTCGGCGCCGCGCTCACCGACCGCCAGGCGACCGTGATCGGCGATCCCGCAGGGCGGGTCGAGTTTGCGACCCTGCCGGCCGGCGTCGAGCTGACGGGATTCCACATCGAGCCCGACAAGACTTTCTTCGCCGTCGACCAGCCGGTGGTGGTCGACGGGCAGCTGATCACCCCCCGCGACGTCGCGGTTACCGACGGCACCGTGAGTCTCGCCGTCGACGGTGCGGCCCTCGGCGTCGGCCGCGGAGCCGCCGTCGACGCCGTGACGCTCTTGGACGGCGAAATCGTGGTGTCCTACGACACGGCCGTGACCCTCGGCGGAAACCCGGTTTTCGATGAGGACCTGGTCCAGGTCACCGGCGGCGCGCCGACGGTGGTCTTCGACGGCTCGTCCGCCGGGCTCGCGCCCGGGTTGGACGTCGACGCCGCCCACTACCTCACTCCGACGATCCTCGCGCTCTCCACCGACGGCGCCTTCACGTTCGACGGCATCACCGTCGACGACGAAGATGTCGTCGCCTTCTCGGGCACCACCCCGGCGGAGAAGATCTACGACGGTTCGAGCGCCGGAGCCGGCTGGGCCCCGGCCGACCTCGGCGGTCTCTTCATCATGGACACTCCACCGGATCCGGGCCTGATCTTCGAGGACGGCTTCGAGGGCGGGGATACGGCGAGCTGGAGCGCGATCGTCCAGCAGCCATAGGCCCCCGTCGGTGCAGCGGCTGATCCGCCGGAAGAAGTCTGGTCCTGCGGCCGCTCCGTTCTTCGGGGCGGCCGAGTCATGTTGTGGCGGGTCGCAAGGAACGCCTGTTTAGGAGACTCGGGCGGCGGGTGACCAAAACCCGGGCGCCGTCGCCCAGATCCTGGGCAACCTCCGCCGGGTGGTGGAGCGAAACGGGTCGGGTTCTCGGCCCCAAGGTCCTGGCACGGCCCTTGCTATGGTGTTCGGGTTTCGACGCACTCCAGGCGCGGCCCAGGGTCGAGTCGGCGAGGCCGGGATAGGCCTTCGACTTGTCCAGGGGCGACCGGAAGTGCTTCATCGCGTGACACCACCGCAACGATGATGAGGACTGGATCATTGGGTTCTTTTTTTGATGTCCGAAGAGTCTCCGGCCCGCACAAGAAGCCCGCCGCGCTGACCGCTCCCTTCCGGGCGCTCCTTCTCGGGTGGGCGCCCATGGCGCTCGCACTGGCCGCAGGGCCGGCCTGGGGCCAGTCCAGCGATGACTGCGAAGAGGCGATGCCCGTGGCCCACGACCAGGTCGTGGAGATCGATTTCGGGGCGGCGACGTCGGACGGTTCCTCGGTGTGCGACGGGCCGGGGCACAAGGACCTTTGGCTCCGCTGGGACGGGACCTTCAACGAGCTGGCCTACCTGATCGGCGAGGAGCGGGACGGCATCGAGATGTCGGTCCATTCCGGGTGCCCCGGTACGCCCGACAATACGGAGACGTGCCGGGCGGGGGCGATCGAGCCGGGCATCTTCGGCCTCGCTTTCCAGTCCTCCGAAGCGGGGACGCTCTACCTGCGCGTCGCCGAGATCTCGCCGCAGTCTGAGGCCTATGCGGTCCGCGTCGCCTCCGGGGGCGTCATCTCCGGCCGGGTGACCGACGGTGCGGGTCAGCCGATCGCCGACGTTCCGGTGGACCTCGACTCGGGCGGCAGGACCTCGACCGGAGCTGACGGGCGATATCGAATCGGGGGATTGAAAACCCGCTCGTACGACGTTTTCGCCGGTCTGGGTTCGCCATATATCGCCGAGGTCTACGACGACCGTCCGTGCCCGTTTCTCTTCTGCTTGGGCTTTGGGACGCCGATCAGCGTCGCGTTCGGCGGCGCCGCCACCGCCGACTTCGAGCTGGAGCTCGGAGCTCGGATTTCCGGGGTGATGACCGATGGGGAGACCGGGGAGCGGCTGGACCAGCAGACGGTGGCTTTGTTCGGGGTCGACGCGAGCAACGCCAGATTCTTGATCACCACCCGGACCGACGTCGACGGCGCCTATGCTTTCGAAGGCCTGGCGCCGGGGGCCTACGCGGCCCAGGCCCTGCCCTCGAGCGGCTACGTCCGCGAGTTTTGGGAAGACGGGCCTTGCATTCCCGGCACCTGTGACACCGCCGACGCGACGCCGATCGAAGTCGACTCCGGCGACGTGAGGGCAGGCATCGATTTCAGCCTGGCCCGCGGCCTGTCGATCGGCGGCGTGCTCCGGGAGGCCGGGACCGGCGAGCCGCTGCCCTTCCAGAGGGTCGAGCTGCGGGGAGGTGGCTTGGTCGTCCTCACCACCATCACGTCCACCGCCGGCAGCTACCTCTTCGACCAGCTAGTGCCCGGTGAGTATTTCGTGAGCACCGATTCGTCGGTGAGCGCGGATCAAGTGTGGCCCGGAGCCCCGTGTGTTTTCGACCATAGGTGCTCCTCGGACCTGGGCGAGCCGATCGTCTTGACGGACGCATCGGTGGACGGCATTGACTTTGACCTCACGTCGGGCGCGACCTTGACTTTGGAAGTCACCGACGAGCTATCCGGCGAGAACCTCGTCGGCCCCTCGGCGGCCCTCTACGACGCGGCGGGTGAGCTGCTCGGCACGATCTCCGGCTTCTTCAATACCGCCCTGCGGTTCAGGGGGGTGCCCGCCGGCGAGTACCGGGCGGTGGTTTTTGACGACGACAATTTCTACAGTTCCGAGCTCTTCGAGGACATCGACTGCGACCTCGGCCCGGAGACCTGTCCGCCGATTGCCGGGGGCACGCCCATCGAGCTTGTCGACGGTGAGCAGCGGACGATCGGGTTCACCCTGGAACCGCGGTCGTCGACCTGCCGAGAGGATGATTTCACCCTCTGCCTGACGGACGAGCGATTCGAAGTCAGCGCCACGTGGCGAACGCCGAACGGCGACGAAGGAAACGCCGTGGTCTCTCCACTCGACGGCATCGACGATTCGGGGGCCTTCTACTTCTTCGACGAAGACAATACGGAAGTGGTGGTGAAGGTGCTGGACGCCTGCGAGGACTTCGAACACTTCTGGGTTTTCGCCGCGGGCCTCACCGACGTGGAGGTCGAGCTGACGGTGCTGGACACGATCTTCGATGTCGCCCGCACCTACACCAACGCCCTCGGCACGCCCTTCCAGCCGATCCAAGACACCACGGCCTTCGAGACCTGCCGGGACCATGTGATCGGCGCGCCGGTGGTCTCGACCCCGGGGCCGGAGGCAGGGGCCGTGCTCGTGGCGCTTGAGGAAGAGCTCGCCGCGGAGCGCCTTCGCCGCACGGTGGAAGCCCTCGAGATCGAGCGATCCCAGGCGCTTGGACAGGACGGCGCTGCGGATCCGTCGC
>JBCDKB010000422.1:0-7913 GCA_038747035.1 Acidobacteriota bacterium
CTTCAGGAAGACCGCCTTGGCGTCCGGGGCGGAACCGACGATGCCGCCGCCGTCGCCCACCGCGACGCCGGTCACGGCCGTGCCGTGGCTCTGGGCCGTGCAGTCGATGCGCGGGTTGTTGTCGTTGTCCGCGAAGTCGCGTCCGCCGAGGATCTTCGAGTTCGGCCACGCCGACTGTCCGCCGAAGGCGGCGTGGTCGTGGTCGATGCCGTCGTCGATGACGGCGATGGTGACGCCGGCGCCGGTGGTGCCGCCGGCGTGGGCGTTGTCGACGTTGGTGATGGCGTGGGCCTGGGCGTCCGTCTTGAAGTAGAGCGGCAGCTCTTGGACGAAGGCGACGTCGGAGTGGGCGGCTAGGGCGCGGATCGCGGCGCCGTCAGCGTAGGCCGAGAAACCGTAGGTGCTTTGGTAGCGATTCCAGACCTGGAAGCCGCCGCGGTCGGTCTTGCTCGACATGGTGCGCAGGACGCCGTCCTGGAGGGAGGCGATGTCGGCCATCAGGTGCTGGTGGCCTTCGGGGGTCGCGAAGGCGCGGGCCATCGCGTCCTGGCCGCGGACCGCCCGCGGTTGGAGGTCGACGACCACGCGGAAGACCGGGGCGTCGGCGCCGGCGGCGAAAGCACCTTGGGCGCCGCCGTCGAGCTGCGAGAGCAGCTCAGGGGCAATCTTGGAATTGAAGGCATCTGCGACGGCCACCGGGGCCAGCAGCAGGGCGAACATCAACACGAATAAAAAGGAACGCATGACAAGGCTCTCCTTGTGAGGGGGATGGTGAGTGCAGTCCGTGCACTCGCAAACTGTTTAGGGTTGCTTCCATCCCTTAAGCAGGAAGGATGCCAACCCTTTCCCGCTCTTGGAGAGACCAAGATCCGCGGCTCCTTTGGGGTTATTTGAGAACGCTTTCTCAAATGTGCGACTGGCGATATGTCAAGACTGAGAAAGTCTCGGTTCGCTGTCGCCTCCGATCCATGGATGAATCCAGTCGGGCTCCGGTGGCCAGAGCTCGAATTCGCCGCATTCCGCCCCCGGACCTGCCGAGTCGGCGGAATGCGGCGGGGACTCCAGTGCCCTAGAGCATCACCGTGGCCGCCCAGGACGACGTGTCGCCGGTCTCGAAGTCATCCGTGAAGATGGCGCAGGCGTTGTCGCCGCCGCACACGCCGCAGCCGTCGACGGACTGGGCGTTGCCGTCGCCGTCGTCGCAGTCCCGGTCCGCACAGACGCCGTCTCCATCGCCGTCGCCCGTACCGTTGTCGCCGAGGCACAGGTCGCAGGCGTCGCCGAGACCGTCCTGGTCTTCGTCGGCCTGGTCGGCGTTGGCGTCGTCGGGGCAATTGTCGGTGTTGCAGGTGTTGGCGGCAAATCCCGGGTCTCCGGCGCCGTCGTTGTCGGTGTCGGTGCAGGTGTCGCAGACGTCGCCCGCACCGTCACTGTCGGCGTCGGCCTGGTCGACGTTGGCGATATCGGGGCAGTTGTCGGTGCTGCAGGTGTTGGCTGGGTAGCCCGGGTCTCCGGCGCCATCGTTGTCCGTATCGGTACAGGTATCGCAGACGTCACCTGTGCCGTCTAAGTCCGCGTCGGCTTGGTCGGCGTTGGCGTCGTTGGGGCAATTGTCGGTGGTGCAGGTGTTGTCTGCAAATCCGGGGTCTCCGGCGCCGTCGCCGGCGGTATCTGTGCAGGTGTCGCATACGTCTCCGGTTCCGTCAGAGTCCGCGTCGGCCTGGTCGGCGTTGGGGTCGTCGGGGCAGTTGTCGGTGGTGCAGGTGTTGTCTGCAAATCCGGGGTCTCCGGCGCCGTCGCTGTCGGTGTCGGTGCAGGTGTCGCATCCGTCGGGGGTGCCGTCGCTGTCGGCGTCGATCCGGTCGTCGGAGCCGGCGCACTGGTCGCACGGGTCTCCGACCTGGTCATTGTCGGCGTCGGCCTGGTCGGCGTTGGCGACCAGCGGGCAATTGTCGACGGCGCCGGCGAGGTTGTCGGCGTCGACGTCGGTGCCGAAGAGGCGCCCGGCGATGCCGGCGCCGCTGCCGTCGACCTTGGAGTCGGACCAAACCACGAAGAAGGTGCCGTCGCCGTCGACGGCCACCGCCGGCGCCGTCGCCGTGGCGGAGGTGTCTTCGTTGACGAGGAAGGGACTCTCGCCGACCAGCGCGCCGCTGACACCGCCGATGCCGACGCTGCCGTCCGCTTCGTAGAGCTGGGCCCGGAGGTCGGTGAACTGCTGATCTTCATAGACCACCAGGAAGCCGCCGCCCGGGAGCGCCGTCACGTCGGGCGCCTCCTGGTCGCCGCTCGCGGACGGGCTGACCCGGATGCGGTCGCCGGCGAGCGAGCCGTCGGCGGCTAAGCGCCGGGCGAAGACGCCGGCATTGCCCGAACCATCGCCGTCGGCGTCGGCCCAGGCGACCAGGGCGCGGCCGGTGTCGTCGGCGGCCACCGCCGCCGACTGGCCGGAAGCGTCCGCTTGCACCTGCGCGGCGGGCACTCCGTCCGAGCCGAGGAGCTGGGCGCGGACCCCCGAGCTGTCGTCGATCCACGTCACCAGGGCCCCCGACGGCATCTCCGCTACATCTGGAGTGGTCTGTATGCCGGCGCCGGTGAGCCCCTGGTCGGCCGCCACGCCACTCCCGTCGGTCAGGTATCGACGCTCCATGACGCCGGTGTCGGCGGTGGCGGCGTCGAAGCCTTCCCAGACGGCCTGGAAGCCCGTCGTCCGCGGGGCGACGCTGGGGGAGCGCTGGCCGTTGGTGGCGTCGGAGTTGAGCAAGAGCTCGGAGCCGACGGCGCCGTCGTCGACGAGCCGACCGGCGATGCCCGTGCGGTCGCCGTCGACGTTGTCGCTCTGCCACGCCACGACGAAATCGCCGGCGCCGACCGCCGAGGCCGAGGAGGCCGCCTGGCTGCCGGAGGTGGTGGCGTTAATGGCGAAGTCATTTCCGCCGGCGGTGCCGTCCTTGGCGAATCGGCGACCTCGGATGCCGTCGCCGTCCCCATCGTCGCTGGTCCAGGTGACGAGGAAGCCGTCGTCACCGGCGGCGACGCTGGGGGCGGTTTGGTCCCCGAGGTAGGTCGAGGTCACTTGGAAGACGTCGCCGATGGGGAAGAGCACCACGCAGGCGGTGCCGTCCCCTTCGCACACGCCGCAGCGGTCCGCGTCCTGGACGGAGCCGTTGTTGTCGTTGCAGTCGAGGTCGGCGCAGCGCATATCGCCGTCGCCGTCGCCGGTGGCGTCGTCGCCGAAGCAGAGATCTAGGCTGTCGCAGACGCCGTCGCCGTCGGCGTCGACATTGTCCGAGCCGAAGCACACATCGCAGGCGTCGGCGGTGCCGTCGGCGTCGGAATCTACGTCGTCGTCGCCGAGGGCGCAGACGTCGATGTCGTCGCAGTAGGCGTCTCCGTCGGAGTTGCCGGTGGCGTCGTCGCCTTGGCACGCGTCGCAGGCGTCGGGGACGCCGTCGAAGTCGGAGTCGATATCGTCGTCGCCGAGGGCGCAGACGTCGACGTCGTTGCAATAGGCGTCGCCATCGGAGTTGCCGGTGGCGTCGTCGCCTTGGCACGCGTCGCAGGCGTCGGGGACGCCGTCGAAGTCAGAGTCGATATCGTCGTCTCCGAGGGAGCAGATATCGACGTTGTTGCAGTAGGCGTCTCCGTCGGAGTTGCCGGAGGCGTCGTCGCCTTCACAGAGGTCGCAGCCGTTCGGAATGCCGTCGTCATCGGTGTCGAGGCGGTCGTCGGAGCCGGCGCACTGGTCGCAGCCGTCGGGCACCGTATCGTCATCGGCGTCTTGGCTGTCGTCTGAGCCTGAACAGGCGTCGCAGCTATTGGGGTAACCGTCGTTGTCGCTATCGGGGTAGTCGTAGCGGGTGAAATGGGTCGACCAGTTGGAGGGCTCATTCAGAATCAAGGAACTCCACTGGCCGAGGTACCACAAGGACGCCCCGTCGGGGCCGACGGTGGCGCCCGTATAGTCGCCCCACCGCAGCGGCTCGCCGTCGAAGGCGGAGTAGGGGAAGATGCCTTGGACCTGGACTTGGGAGAAGCTGAGGGTCCCCGCCGGGTCGTCGCTCTCCCGGCCCGCGACCCAGGCGCTGGGGTGGGTGGTGGAGCCGGAAACGGAAAACCCGACCAGCATGTCGTTGCACCGGTTGACCGCCAGGTCGGGGTGCAGCGTGTACCGCGAGTTGATGGAGAAAACGCCGGCGTCGGCGATGGAGTTGCCCGCGAGATCGATCTGCGCCCAGCGCACGCAGTTAACAGTGCCGGAGCCCGGGTTGCAGGACACGTTTTGCACCGTCCAGCCGAATCCGTTGCGATACTCGAAGTCGAGCACGCGGAAGTCGCCGGCGTCTAAGTCGTCGCCGACGATCTGGGGCGGGTCCACGACCTGAGCGGCGGCGACCCCGGTATAGGTCTCGATATCGAGCTTGGACTGGCGGGTGAGGGTCCCGGCGCCGAACGGATCGTCGATGGTCCAGACGTTGACGTCTCGGCTATCGAATTGGTCGGTGATCACGTAGTGGGGCCCGGACGTCGGCCAGGTACCGTCGGAGAAGCCGTGGAGGTTGACCGGCTGCGGCGTGAAGCTGGAGCCCTGGCCGGCGAGTGACCACGACGTGACGGACGGCGCCTGCAGCAGGTAGAGCGGCAGGCGCTCGATGGCGAAGATCCGGGACTCTTGGTAGTCGAGGTCGCCGTCGTTGTCGTCGTCAAAAAACTGATTCGAGCCGATGTAAATCGCCTCCAGGCCGACGCCGGCGTGGGGATAGTCGAAGAAGAAGCCGCCGATATCCGTGGCGATCGAATAGATCGCCCACTGGCCCAAGGGGTTGGAGGTCAAGGACACGGCGAGGCAATAGTCGGAGCCGTTGGCGTCGGCGCCGATCAGAAAGCGGTCGTACTCTTCGTCGTAGAGCACGTTGGGGTCAAAGAGGCCGGAATCACAGGTGCTGTTGCCGCCCATGAGATTGGTCAGTCGAGTCGCGCTGATCAGGGGGGTGCCGGTGGCGGCGCTGAAGATGCGGTACGACGTATTCACGACGGCGATCACGTGCGAAGGCCCGACGGCGAGCTCCGGGTCCGGCGGGACAGAGTTCGAGCTGCTGGCGTCGATGGCGACATTTGAGGTCGAAGAGGTGACCGACTTCTGGGTCGGCCTCTCCGAGAGCACTTGGACGCGGTCACTGGGTGGCAAAAGCAGGGCTTCGAGCCTTTGGATCGCGGTCAGCTCCGGGGGGAGCATGCCCGGGATGCGATTCTTTTTCTTGGCCTTGAAGGGGGCCGAATCCTTCTCGTCGTCCGCCTGCGCGACAACGTCCATCATTTCGACCACATAGGGCCCGTCGGCGAATGCGCGGGTCTCCAATTCCCACGGGATTCGGATGTTCGGACGGGCGGCGAGCTCGACGCCGGGCGGAGCCTGCAGGCTTGCGGGCTGAAGATGGCTTTCATTCCCCGCCGCATCGGCGGCGGTGGGGTCGAGCATGGACAGTAGAGAGACGACGAGCGTGGGCAGATCGATCATCGGTGTTTCTCCTCGGGGCTGGGGAAGACAAGAGCTGACTCAACCCCACTGGCGCAAGGCGTCGCGAATTCCTCTCATTCTTGATTTGTCAACCTCTCTGGCATCTCGGTGATCGAGTCTTCTCGAACGCGGTCAGTCCTCCGGCGGTCGTAGGGGTCGGCCGGCCGTGGCAGAATGCGTCGATGCCAGCGCTGAGGACGATTCTTCGTCCGCTTCTCTTCTGGGCTCTTGTCTTCGGGCCGTCCGCGTCGACCCTGCTTGCGATCCCCGCCGATCGCCTGGCGGACGACCGCTTTGCCCACCTCGGCGTGGATGACGGACTGGGCGGGCGGATCCTGGATATCGAGCAAGATCGGCAGGGATTTCTGTGGTTCGCCCTCGCCACGGGCCTGCATCGCTACGACGGCGGTCAGGTCCGACGTTTCCTCCACGACCCGGGCGACCCGTGGTCGATGTCCGACAACAGCCCCCACCGGCTCCTGCTCGACTCGCGGGGGGCGCTCTGGGTGGGGACGTACCTCGGCGGACTCAACAAATGGCTTCCGGAGCGCGAGCAGTTCCGGCGCATCAGCTTGGGGATTGACGACGATGTGATGGGCCTGGAGGAGGCGGCGCCGGGACGGCTCCTGGTCGTCACGAGCGCGGCGGAGGTCGCTTACGAAGTGCGTGTGGACGAGCCCGGAAGTCCGGTGGCCGAGCTCTTCGATTCGGTCCAGTCGGTCGCCGTGGACCCGGACCGGGGGGCGCTGTGGGTCTTCGGGACCGGCGGCCTCCGAGAATTCTCCCTGGATACCTATGCGCAGCGGCGAAGTATCCCTTGGCCTTTTCCCGTCGGGCTGGAGACGATTTTCCTCGAGGCGCTCGTCACCGGTGACGGCGCCGTGTGGAGCGCGGGTTACCGGCTGGGCGTCGTCCGCTTCGACCCGGATACCGGCGACATCCGGGTCTTCGGGCACACCCCCGGCGATCCGAGCTCGCTCACCGGGGCCGACGTGACGTCGATCTTGGAGGACGCCGGCGGGCGTTTGTGGATCTCTAGCTTTAGCGGTTTGAACCGTTTTCAGCCCGAGACCGGGACGTTCCTCGGCTTCATCGCCAACCCCATCAGCCGTCGTGGCCTCGCCAATCAGCAGATCCACCGCTCTTTTGAAGATAGGACCGGACAGCTGTGGCTCGCGACCGACAACGGCGCGTCCCGATACGATCCCCTCCGGGAGAATCTCCTCTTTTACTCCTACGATCCGACCCGCGAAGGTTCGGTTCCCGCGGGCGGCATCCGTTCCTTCGATGAGGACGAGCAGGGGCGCCTGTGGGTCGGCAGCCGGAGCTACGGCCTAGCGCGCCTCGACCGGCGCGCCGGCGAGACGGTTTACTTCACGGCGGCACCCGGAAGGGAAGCTTCACTCCCGGACAATACGATTTGGGCGATTCAGTACGAGCCGCCGGGACGACTTTGGGTGGGCACCGAGTCTGGACTCTCCGCGCTCGAGGTCGGGACCGGTGTCGGTCGATTTTACCCACTGCCCACTGCAACCGTTTCCGATCGAATCACGTCGCTGCTCTTGGACCGCCGAGGCACCCTCTGGGCGGCCGGCTATGAAGGTCTATACCGACTGGATCGAGCCTCCGAGTCTTTAGAAGCGGTTCCGCTGGATTCTACGGAGGCGGACCTCCGGGCCCTCGAAGACCGCATCAATGACCTCGTCGAGGGGAGCTCGGGGCAACTCTATTTGGCGACAGAGGCCGGTGTGCTGCGTCTCGAGGCCGATGGACGTCAGAGTCGCCTTTGGCCGATTGAAGACTTCGCGGTGGACTCCAATGTCCCCAGCTCGGTCTCGACCCTCGCCGTGCAGCCGTCCGAGGACGGGCAACCCGGCGAGCTCTGGGCGTGCACCCTGGAAGGCGGTCTTTTTCAGCTCGATCCCAGCACCGACCGGTGGCGCGGGCGCGGGTTGGATATCCCGGAACCGTTTATCCAGACGATGGAAGCAGGGGCCGACGGCACCCTCTGGATCTCGAGCGGTTTGGCGACCCATCGACTCGACCTGTCGACCGGAGCGCTGAATCGCTTCGGCGTGAGCGACGGCTTCCCGGAGATCGTCCATCTGCGCGCTTCCTATCAAAGCCCGAGCGGCGAGCTCTTCTTCGGTGGTTCGGACGGATTCGTGGCTTTCGATCCGAAACACGTACGCATTGACGGCGCCGATCCCTCGTTGGTGCTCGCGGAATTCAGCATCGGCGATCGGTCAATTCTGCCCCGGGCCCACGACGCCGACTCGCCGCTGGCCTCGAGCATCACGGTCGTCGAGGACGTGGTGCTCCGCCATTTTGAGAATGATTTTTCGATCGAGCTTGCGGCCCTGCATTTCGGCGACCAGATGATGAATCGTTACGC
>JBCDKB010000423.1:0-7904 GCA_038747035.1 Acidobacteriota bacterium
CGCCAGCAGATTCTCGACGACGCCGCCGCCCAGCAGGAGTCCGTGAGGCCGCTGCAGCGGTTGATCAAGAAACATTTGCGAGAGCGTCTCGACTAACGCCTCGGTGCCACCCCTCGAAAGGAGCACGAACGTGCCTTTGGAAACGCAGGATCTTGAAAAGTCCAACAACCGCATCGCGCTCGTCGGCCGCTGGACGGCCGATTCTGGGAAGGTCTATCGATTCTCCAAGTCGGCCGACAAGACGGCTGACGGAACGGTCCGGGTGCTCGATCTCTTCGCGAGCTTGAAGCCGCATCTCCAGAAAAAGGACCATCCGGTCCAGCTGGCCAATGGGACCAAGAACGGATTCACCCTGGGACCGCCGGAGGGCAATGGCGATCGTCTGGAGTTGCTCGCGGACAGTGATCTCTTGACCGGCGCGGCGGGAGACGTGATTCGAGCCCAGGTGGCAGGAGGAGAGCTGGTCGATCGGATGGTCGACGCTCTCGATCGCCTGATTCCCTTCAACGGCTCGAAATTCTCCACCAAATTGCTCGAGGTCGCGGCCGGCTACCTGCACGAGGCCGCCCAGAATATGCCCGGGCACCATTGGCCCGATCCCGGGAGATTGGCCACCCTGGTGCGCAGCGACCACGCCCTGGGCGAGGTCCTGGTCCGTTTTCTGACCTGCTACGACGCGGACGAACCCGAGATCCTGAGCGGCATCCGCGTGCGTCTCAAGGAGCTCTCGGCCGACGAGATCGGTCGCGACGTCTTCACCACCGAGTTCCTGACCGAACAAATCGACGCCCTGCTCGAAGCCATGCGGCGCTGCAAGACGACGCTCCTCGACGGACCCGAAACAGATCCCCTTTGGCACGCGCAGTTCTCGGCCGCAGACAACCGGCTCGAGCTCGGGCTCGACACCGACGACCTCTTCGACCTCTACCGCAGATTCCGCGTCGCCGCCGACGCGGTGCACCGGCTGGTGCGCACCGAGCCGATGCACGCTTCGATCACGCTCTGGCTGTTCTCGAAATACCACGTCGGTGGCGCGTTTCAGGGCAGCGCTGGGGTCAGCAAAGCCGCCGCGGGGGCGTTCGACCTCGGTGTAGAGCGCTGGGGCGACGAGCGAGTCCGCGCGCTGACGGACGAGCAGAAGCGGGACTTCGCCGCCCGCGTCGAAGCTGCGCAAGCGGATCGGACCGGCATTCCGGACGACGACGCATTCTTCGACGACTATCTCAAGGAGATCGGTCTCTACGCGTTCCGCATCCTGCACCCCAAGAGCACCTACACCAAGAAAGAGCTCGAGGCGAGAGCCGGCAAGCTCTTCATCAAGCTGGCGGAGCGCGCTGGGGAGGTCGGCGTGATCGTCTCGGGCGTCGAGGATCGCTTGGACGCGCTACAGCCGGTGTGGGTCGCGCTGCTCAACCTCGACGACGACGACACGGCCGACGCCATGACCGCCAAGCTGACGGAGAAGCTGGCGCAGGTCGGGGGCGGAGCCCCGAAATCGTTCGAGGCCGGCCGCGTCACGGGCGACACCAAGCAGGCGTTCCTGGGGAGCTTCGTGGACGAGCTGGCGCGCTCCGGCAAACAGGATCTGGCGCAAGGATATCGAGACCAGCTCGGCAAGATTCGCGACATGAGAAAGCACCTCGGGGTACTGTACCGCGCGCTTCGCGGCGGCGCGGCGGCCGAGTCGACGCAGACCACGGCGGGCACCGCCGGCATCGGCCTCGCCGACGTGACCCTGCGAGCCGAAGACGCGGCCAACGCGCGACTGGCGAAGCAGGAGGCCGCGATGCGAGAAGAAGCCGCAGGTGCCGGGACGGGCCAGCACTCGTCGACGCCGACCGCTTCGGCGCCCGCTGCCGCTCAGACCACGCCGGCCCCATCCTCCGACGCGGAAGCCGCACCGGCAGCGTCTACCGACGACGCGTCGACCGAATCGCCCCCCGCCGCTCCGACGCCAGAGGGCGACGAGGCGGCCGACTCGGTCGACTCGGGGTCCGACGACGATGGCCGCCCGATGGCCGACGTCACGCTCGGACGCGACCCGCTCGACAGCGACTCGGCCCCGATCCGCCAGCGGCTGCCGGACTTCGCCGAGATCCAGGACAAGATCGTGTCCTATGTCAGCTGCGAGGACGGCGAGGCCTACCGCGGCCATCTCCAAGCGCTGATCCTCTCCGAGTTCATCCTCGCGTCGCCTGGCGGCAAGACGTCCCTGGGTGACAAGGACCTGTCCAACCTGCTCGGTCTGCTGATCGACATCGTCGAGCACACCGGCGCGGCACGGCGCGAGAGTGGCGCCGCGTTCTACCGACCGGGACGCGACGCCGCCGATGCGACCTTGTCCAGCTGCTTGCAGGGGATCAATCTCAGCCGCTACTTCCCGGCCAATACGAGCGCCGATCTCGGGTCGGTGATCTCCTGGTTGCGCAAGCTGAACGATTCGGTCGCCGACGCGAAAGTGAGCGAGTATCTGGACGCGCTGCGCCAGCTGCGCGATACGTTCGCCCTCTTGGAAGCCCACGGCGACCCGGACCTGGAAGTCGTGGTGATCGACGACACGCTCCAAGGACTTGCCAGCTACGGTCGGCCCAAGGACAGCCCGTTGATCCAGGAGAAGCCGGGCATTCTCTACCTGACGCCGCGCGCCGGGAACGGACTCGGTCCGCTCGCGAAGCAGCTTCGCGGGTTCGTGGACAGCAAGACGGTCACCCACGTGCCGCTGATCGTCTCGGGCGACGGAGCGTCGAACCGGCTACCCCATTTGACCCACGCCCATTTGACCCCGATCGTCGACGCCAAGAAGGGCGAGTTCAGCCTGGCGATCGAGGGGCTCGACGTCGACTTGCCGCCGGTCCTCCTGCTCGCCCTGGCCCCCCGCTTGGCGGACGGCAGCCTGGGACACGTCGAGGTGGACATCAGTGTCGGCTGGGGGGCTTTCCCCAAGGCCGACCCGGACGAGACCCTCTGCTCCTATCTCCGTCGACTGTGGCTGACCCCCACCGTGCTGAGGCCCTACCTGTCATCCCGCTGGGCGACGGTGGTGTCGAGCCTGGTCAACGACGCGAAGAGCTGGGATCAGTTGTTGACGTCGTTCGGTCAGCACGTGGATGGCTCCTTGGCAGACCCCGAGAACCGGCAGGCGGCCTATCGGTATCTGCCCCTGCCTGCTGCTGTCCTCGGCCAGGTGGAGATCCTGGGCGAGACTCTCCAGGAGGGCAGCCTAGGCCAGGGGTCCGCGGAGCAAGATCTAGGAGCAAAGATACAAACCAGAATATCCCTTGGAACTATCGACTGGCTGAGCCATTTTTAGACCGTTTCCATCGAGGAGCATGCATCATGCCTTATAAATTTGTCGAAACCGGCCCCCCAAAAACCACACTCATCGACTCGTTTGAGAGCTTCCTAATCCGGGTCGACTTTCAGATTCCGCCGTCTGGAAAGCTCAAGTGCGTCGGGCGGAGTTCTGTCGCGCTCTTCCAGAGCCGCACCTCTCGATCGATACGTCTTGGCGCTGTCGATGTCGACCCCCTGGGTCAAGATCGGCAGTTCTCCCTCTCCGATCTCGATGGCGCGGGGACCCTCGGGCTGCAGCTGGGCTGCCGCGAAGAACGGACGCTCGACCTGCACAACGAGATCGCACGCCTGTCGATTCTGGAGTCTCCCCCTATGGTGGACGGAGCGATTCCAACCTGGGTGACGCCCGGCGGATGGACCCAGATTCTGCCGACGCTGGGACCGAATCTGGACGGTACCCCAGACCGCCGCCGAGCCATCTCGCTGGGCAACGTCAATAATCGACAAGCCTACGCCGTGACCGAGACGACTGGAACCCAGGGGACAGCGTCCCTGCAGGTTGTTGCTCCCTTCCTATCGAATCCCATTATCGCCGAGATTCTCGGGATGCATGGGAAGCAAGTGAATAAACAGCCTTTTCAATTGAGCGCCTCTTGGAACGGGAAATCTGTCGGTAGCTGGACCTACCCACTTGATTCCCAGCCGCCGATACCCGGGTTCGTCTACGGTACCGTGCTGGTGGTCCAAGGGATCTTCAAAGAGTGCCTCCTCGGAGAACTGGCAGCTTGGGGGCCGCAAAAAGCCCCCAGAGATTGGGGAAGCCTGGCCCAGCCTCTCTGGGAACTCGCCCTCCGGCGTAACCGCACTCTGGAGAGTGTCGATCAGACGGAAGAGAACACGATCGTGCGGCCCAGCCCCGACCCGCCGGTCGAAGTCTTGATCCTGAACAGCCTCAGCTATAAAGCCAAGAAATCCATCGGGACACTCTATTGATGCAGCTCGAAGTCGAGAACCGACGACTAGAGGTCACGCGGGCGGCGGCCGTGCTGCGGCTAGGCGAAACGCCGACCGTGCGGGCCACGCTGGGGTCCTCAGGCAGCGATGTCGTCACCGCCGAGCAGGTCGTCGGACGCGTCGCGGCCAAGCTGACGACGAGCCCAGAGCGCGGTATCGAAACCCAGCTCAGAGGTCGTGTGAAGACGCCTTCGGTAACCCTCGTCTTGGAGCCTTGCGATCGCAAACAGCAAGACTGGCTCCGCGCCGCCAACGAACGGCGGGCCGTCTATCAGCGCTTGGAAGATGATGCCTGGGCATTCTTGGGTGCGGTGTTCGCGGACCGCCTGTCGGCGAGCGACGCGTGCAAGCAGACAGTCGAGGCCTGGCTGCCGCGAGGTGCCTGCCTTCTCCGCGAGGCCGGGGCGAGCACCGGTCGCTGGATCACCGAGCTGGCCGACGCCCTGGCGGGGGCTGGCGTCGTCGGCTGGTATGGCCGCCTGCGGACCGACAGCATCCGCCTGGTCTCGACCAACGACCCGCCGCACGAGCTGACGGCTTGCCATTGGGTCAGCGATCTGGTGACGCCTCCAGCGGCCGGGACGGAGCGGTCGCGACTCACCCTACAAGGCGAGGTCCACCTCGGGAACGCGTCGGCCCTGATGCTGCTCGACGAGATCCTGAGGGACGCCGAGAGCCTGTCGGTCGATCACGCCCTGCTCCGCGCTCGGCCCGGCCTCGCCAACATCCACAGCGAGACGGTCCTGGTCGAGTCGGCCGCCTTCGAGTACGCCGGTGACGTCGAAGCCGACAAGCTGAACGTGCAGCTCACCGTTCGCCTGCCCGTCGAGCCGAATTTGCCCCTCGCTCGGAGACATTGGCGGGTACCCGCGACCGTGAACGGCTGGGTACAAGACGGATGGGAGGAGGGAGCCACCTCGCTTCTGGAGATCGCCCTCGACGAAATCGAGTCGCCGGCGACCGTCGATCCGCGCAACGTCGAGGAACGGTCGATGGTCGCCCAGGCCCTCAGCCCGGCGCCGGTCCGGGACTCGGCCGCCGGCTTCTATGCCCGCCGCGGCGACGCCCATGCAGTGGTCTTGGACCTCGTCACCGGCGAGATGCCGTTGGTTCTGGGCGCGATCCAAACCCACGACGAAGAACTCGAAGCTGCCCAATTGTCACTCCAATCCGAAACGGTCGCGATCACCTCCTCGCCGCGCGGCTCGGCCCTGGCCGAGGCGGCGGGCCTTCACCTGGAGGGCACCGACGGCGTGGGTTTGCGGACGAGCCGAGACGGGCAGGTCGCGTTCACGACCGGCTCGGTGCATCTAGAAGCCGAACAAAGGACGACGCTCAAAGCCAGCGTCGTCACCGTGGAAGGCGAGACCACGATAGACGGAAAGACCACCTTGGCCGGCGAGGTGGAAATGGGGAGCGCCTAGAGCGCCGCGGGCCCAGCAATGCGATACCTGTCGGCGGGAAGCGTGATCCTCTGCTCTCACGGTGGTCGAGTCGACCTGTCCTCGGTCGAGTCGTCTGTCCGCATCAATGGTCAGCCAGTCCTCACAGAAGAGAGCCTTAAGAAGGCTCGAATCGTCGGATGTCCGCAAATCGGGACCGGCATCACACCGTGCTGCACCATCGAGGACGTGATCGCGGGCACGGCACGCGGGGTCCAAGTCGACGGCCAGACACCGTTGCTCGCTCATCTGATGGCGACCACCAACGGTAAGCCTCCGGGCCTCTGCACCGTCGCGTCGGACGGCGGCTCGTCCGCTGGCGTGCTGACCAAGAAGCCGAAGACAACCTCAACGGGCAAGAGTCCAAATCCGCGGGGGGGAAGAGCCCCTTTCGAAGAGCAGGCCGAGGAAGAGCCGACGCGTGATGAGCGGATGTTGGAGATCACCCTCGAACGCCACGTCACAGGCGACCTTTCGGCCTGTCGGGACGATCTGCCCAAGGAGGCTTGGGTCGAGGTCGTGCTCGCCCAGGTTGGCCATCGCGATGCCGAGATCGTCCGCTTGCCACTCGACGGCACGCCGTCCACCGTGCGTCTGACGCGGCCGAATCCGGACGAAACGGCGTGGCTTCTGATCCAGCCACCTGGAGGCGCCAGCCGAACCGCCCTCGACGAACTAAGGCCACCATGGGGCGGCGAGCCGGTCCTGGTCCGCGACCCGACGTGGCGCCTTCATCCGAAGGCATCGGCCGAGCGATACGCCGATGATCTGGCCGCCGCCATCGCCAAGCTCGGCATCCAAGCCGACGAGCCCACGGTCCGTCGACTGCTCGGGCTGGGGCCGGGCGACGGGCCGACGCCTTGGCTCGTGCTGCGCCCCCCAAGGATGATCCAACTTTCCGAGACAGCGGTCCGGTGCCGGCTCGAGCTACGCTACCCGTCGTTGCTTCGAGCGAGTTTCTATCTCGAAGCGCTGCAGCGGACCCTCCAGACGGCGACCGAGGCCATCCGCTGCCCGTCCGGCGACGCGCGCTTGCACTTGGCCCACACCTGCCGCCATTGGGCCGACGCATTTCGACTCGGGATCGACTTCGCGGCGGTCGACTTTCCGTCCGTCGAAGCCTTCCATCAATATCGAGGGTTTGACGAGCTCTTCAAACATGCGACGGTCGCGGAGCGCTACGGTAGCCGAGTCTCAACCAGGGATCGGATTATCTATCAAGCGCCACGGGTGCCGCTGCACGAGATCGTCCTGGCCGAGCACGAAGCAGAATGGCGCCGGCAGGCCGAGCAGGTGCACGCCGCTCTCCAGCCCTTAGTGGCGCTGTCGGCGGACCAGATCGTGACCGAGTTCGACGCCCTCGCCATGCTCTCGGCGCGTCACCCACGATGGCTGCAGCCGCCGTCGCAAACCGTGAAGAAGCACTCCGTCGAGCTTGAAACGTTCGTCGTCGCCACCGCAGCGTTCGAAGGCCAGCACCAAATCACGCAGCTCGTTCGAACGGTGGCGGCCTCGATCTCGTGGATCCACGACTTCGAGGCGTGGAGCCGCGGACCGGACGTCTTCGAGGCTGCGGACCGGGACCGTGCCGAGAGCTGGCTGGCGAAGGTCGCCGGCGTGCTGGCTGGCCCAGATCGAACCTGGCCCAGCCCCGATCCCGAGGTGCGTTCGATGATGATGTACGCCGCCGCTCAAGCGGCGACCTCCGAGGCCATCGCCAGCGAGCTTCTGCAGGATCTGAGAATCGTGCGTGCGGCTTCGGAGGGTCTTGCCAAGGAGCCGAACCCGTCGTGGGAACTGCCGGAAGCGGAGATCCGCCGGATTGCCGACGACGCGCGACGTGCCGTGTCTCGGGGAGCCGCTGCGGTCCGCCAGCGACTGAAAGAGCTCGGAAGCTGGATCGACTTCTGGGACTCCAAACGAGTGTCGGCCTGGCTAGCGAAGACCTTAGACCTCCGCATCACCGAGCGAGACCGGCGATTCTTCACGGAGATCGACCGGCCGAGCTTGACCTTCCTGCACCAACGAAACGCCCTTCTCTACCATCTCTCGCTAGAAGTACGAAGGCACCGGCTGACGATCGATCGCACTTTGATCCACCACGTGTCTGAGCGCTTCGCTCTGCGGACGTTCAGGAGTGAGACCGTGGGCGCC
>JBCDKB010000424.1:0-7896 GCA_038747035.1 Acidobacteriota bacterium
AACGACCGGAGCATTCCAGGGTCTGTCTCGCCAGCGAAATACTCGTAGAAAGCGCTCTTGCCAATGCTCAAAGCGGTTGCGGCTTTGGGAATGGAGGACGTGCGTTCGACGAACGCTCGTAGAGCAAGGCGAAGGCGTTGGTTGGTCTCTTCTGGGCTCATTTCCAAGCTGCGGTCCGATTCTGGTTTCGGGGTGGAGGATACCGCGCCTCTATTGAGTATACCGATCGTCTGAACGACTCGGCCGAAATTCCGGCTCTGCCGGAAGATATCGCTTTTCCGCCTTTTCAATATTGCCCGCCTCCTGGTCTCCTCCTATCGTCTGCCCACAACTTTTTGGGAGACCTCAATGACTTCAGTCCGCAAGCAAAAGCGTAGCCCACGCTTTGGTCTCGCGATATTCGCCTCTGGTGACGGTGTCGCACTCACGGCCTGCTCTGAAGGCCCCTCTGGCGTGCTGCGCCCCATCTCTAGGGAGGAGCTTCTTAGCGAGGCTCCGGAATGGCACGCCGTCCTGCTCATCTGCGAGGCCGGTCGCAAAGTACAGCGTGCCGTGTCTGATCTGCCTACTCAGATCCAGAACTCTGCGGAAATCATCGTACAGGTGATGACGCTGTTCGGCCGATTCCGGAACTCGCCTCTATTTCCAGAGACCCTCGGTCCGACTCCGGACCCTGACAAACCGTGACCTGTGGGCGGCCGCGTCCCCACGGCGTGGCCGCCCGCTCTTTTTTTCGAGAGGAGACAGTCTTGATCTCACTGCCTTGCACGAAACGCGGGGGCCGCCGGCTCCATGGTCTAGGGACTGCTCCCACGGCTACCCCCGCGTTTCGTCGAGGGCACCGGGGTCCCGCTCCAGTGCTTCGGCGTAGTTGGACGCTGCGCCACTCCTACGGCGTTCCCGACGCCGCGGGCATGCTGCCCGTCAGCGTGGTTGGCGGCATGCCTGCGGTCTTTTTGAGGCGCATTGGGATGCTGGATCCTCTGGTGGCTTCATTTCGAGACGACAGCGGTTGTCGACTTAGGGGTGTCCGAATCTTGAAGAGTTCGTGTCTTGCACGAAGCGCGGTGGGAGCCGTCCCTCTAGCCCTGGGAAAATTCGTAGGCTTCCTCCGTGCTTCGTGGAGGGCACTGAAATCCAGTCAGTGCTTGGGTGCGGGGTGGACTCCGCGTCACTCTAGCGACGGTCTTCTGGGTTGCCGCGGGCATAGTGCCCGCGGCTGTTTTTGCCCAGGCCAAGGGGATGTCAGGAAGGAAGTCTCTGCCGACGCCCTCCTGCTCCAAGGTAGTTCTTGCACGCACGGCGCACAGACGCCCTTCAACCCTCAGGGCGTCCCTCCCTGGCTCCTGTCCCACCTCCTTAAGGTTTGGGCAGGAGCCTCTTTTTTGAAACGTAAACGGCTCCACGAGCATTGAAATATGACCATTACACGAGATGCTTTTTTGAGTCCGCCAGATAAGGCGGGCGATCTATCGGAGCGATTCCGGCAACACAGGGAATTTGCGGAAGCGGCTGCTCTCGCCTTGGAGGTTTGGATCGAACGCCTCAATAAGTCGCGAGCGATTCTCGCCGCCGATGCGCAATTTGATCCGGAGACTGATGAGCCCTTGAACGGTCCTGCTCGCCTCTACCTACTCAATGAGATGGCCGTTAACCAATTCTTGAAATGGGCAGCGGCTTGCTTGAAGAGTGTCCGCGATCTCACGTCAAGCGAGCCGTCGCCCGATCTCGCTGACTTCAGGAGCCGCATCGAAGCAGGGGGCGGGCAGGCTGAGTTTGATCCGGAGCTAAAGGCTCTGGCGCGGATGCTGGCTCTGGTCCCCAGTATCGGCCGTCAATTTCTCCGCGAGCTCTATGCCGCCCAGACAGAGCCAGCTGAGTACCTGACGGATCAGCTTGACTCCGGCACCACGGCTTTCAGCCACTGGCTTGGGGACCTGGAGACGATGATGGATGCCCATGCCGGAACTGAGCCCGAGTTCCTAGCCTTGAAGCGACGTATTTCTGAGCTTTGCGAAGTTCATCTCCACCCAGCACTCAAAGCGGCTCAAGCCACCTTGACGCTTGCTCGTTCGTCCGACCCGTCCGAAGGGGAATCTGATGAAGGGATCCTTCCCATCTGTTGAAGCGCTTGTCTGTATTTTCGTTGGTTTGATTATTGTCTTAGGAGGTGGTGCAGCCCGCGCGGATCTCGTGCTGGTGGATCCTGGTGCTTTCAATAAAGACGCTTCCGAAGACGCCGCGACTTTCGATCAGGACGTCGGCGCGATCAGCGTGATCCGTTTTGACGGCAACTATGACCGCGGCAATCCCGAGTTCAACCTCGCTCCGCGGCAAGCCGTGGCAGAGAGCTTCTACGGCGAGCATGCCGATCGCATCGACTTCCTGGTGGTCTTCACGACCTTCACCTTCGACCTCAACGGTGCCCGGGCTTTCTATCTCGGCGTTCAGAACGACACCGAAGGCCTGAATCAATCGCTCTTTGACTATTCCTCACTCTTCGGCAGCGGCGACGCGGAGCAGCCCGGCCGGCTCCAGGGTTATATCGACATGGGGCGGCTCGACACCTATGAGCTGGATCCGAGGCGCCCGGGCTACGACGCGATGCTCGGCACGCTCGGCCACGAGGTGCTCCACCGCTGGTGCTGCCACGTGGAGATCGAACGGCCGGACGTCGACCGCGACGCGCTCCTTGGGCTCGACGGGAGTCACTGGAGCGACCTCCTCTCGAATCATGCGTCCCTCATGTACGGCCATGATTGGCGGGACAACGGCGACGGCACGTTCACATCGCTGGCGGCGCTCAAGCTCTACGGCCCGCTCGACCTCTATCTGGCGGGCTTTCTCGCGCCGGAGGCGGTGCCGGATCTGCTGCTGATCGAAAACCCGAACCTCGATCCGGCGGTCTTCCCTGATGAGCGGCAGGAGGTGAGCGGCGTTGCGAAGTCGGTCGCCATCGACGAAGTGATTCTGGCGAACGGTCCGCGGATCCCGAGCGCCGCCGAGAGCCAACGGAGCTTCCGGGCGGCGTTTGTTCTGCTGGCCCGACCGGACGAGTCGATTGATCCTGACCTTGTCGCCGCGCTCGAGCGGGTCAGGCGTGACTTTGGCGAGCGCTTCTCAGCACTGACCGGCGGCGCGGCTCGCCTTGATGTCGCGGATCCGACGTCGTCGGGCTCGGGCACAGGAGAGCCGACGGGCGGCGGTGGTGGCGGCGACCTTCGGCCCGACGCTGCGAGCGTCGACCTGGCGCTCTCGTGGCTACGGGCGCAGCAGCGTGGTGACGGCTCGTGGCAGGACACAGCAGGGAGCCAGCTTCGAGATACGCACGAGGCGCTGGCGACCCTCCGAGATCATGACGCCGCTTTCCTCGGCGACGATTCGGCGACGGCTTGGCTCCGCACGGTTGAGACGCCTTCGGTGGACGGGCGGGCGCGCCGGATCCTGGCGGACGTGGATGCTGATGTCGCGCCCCTGCTCGCTTTGCAGAACGACGACGGCGGCTTCGGCGCCGGTGGAAGCCATGCGAGCGCCGTGATCGATACCGCCCTGGCGCTGGCGGCACTCGACGCCGCAGGGACCGCGAACGGAGCGGCCGATCTGGCGGCGACCTGGCTCCGAGACGCTCAGGGTCCTTCCGGCGGCTGGTCGAGCGTCGAAGACGGCCCCGCTCGGGCCTCGGCCACGGTGACGGCCCTTCGAGCGCTTCTTCAGCAGGGGCGCGCCCTCCCGGACGAGCTGGCGCGAGCCGCCACCTTCCTCGCGTCGAAGCAGAATGCAGACGGCGGCTTCGGCGATAGTCCCTCGACGGTCCACGACACGGCCGGCGTGCTCGCTACGTTGATCCAGCTCGACGCGGCAGGCATTGAGGCGACGTCCGCGATCGACCGAAGCGCGGCGGAGGCCTACCTGTCGACACGGCAGACCGTGGAGGGCAGCTGGGACGGCAGCGTTTACGCCACCGCTTTGGCGATCCGCGCTCTGGAGGCGGGGCGGCTGCCTAATTTCCGAATCGAGGCCATCAGCTCGGATCCCGAGGCTCCGCGCGACGGTGAGCGCGTCTTGGTGACGGTTACGGTGGTCAATGACGGCGGCACCCCCGGGCCGGCTCAGCTCGCGCTCTCTGAGAGCGGCGTTCTGATCGGCGACGAGGATCTCGGATTGCTGGAGCCCGGAGACCTGCGCTCGGTGACGTTCGAATGGGACACCTTCGACCGTCCGGGTGACCGGGCGCTCGTGGCCTCGGTCGATCCGGCTGACGCGGTCGAAGAGGCGGACGAGTCCGACAATCGCCGCGAGCTCGCCATCGAAGTGACGCCGGCCCCCGACGGGGTGGACCTCGAAGCAGGCGCCGCGGACCTGGTGATCCTGCCGGTGCGCCCGGACCATCTTCCTGCTGATCTCGGCATCGTCGCCAGCGTGCGCAACGTCGGCCGTGACGACGCCGCGGATGTGCTCGTGCAGCTGTGGCGCGGTGAAGTTTCTAGCGGCGCGCTCGTCTTCGAGCAGCGCCTTGACGTACCGTCGCGGACCACGGTGCCGCTGACGGCGACGGATCGGCTGATGTCCGCAGGCTCGACGGCCTACACCTGGACTCTCGATCCCCAGGACGAGATTGCCGAGGCGGACGAGTCGAATAACGACGCGCGGCGAGTCGTCGAGACGCGGCCGAATCTCGATGTCGCCGTCGAGGCGCTCTGGGTTGGCGGTGCGCTCCAGGTGGGCGGTGACGTCGAGATCACGGCCGACCTCCGGAATCGCGGCACGATCGACCTCGAGCGTCCGATTGACCTGGTGTGGCGATTCGCGGACGGCGCGGAGATCGAGCGGCGCGCGATCTTCTTGACGGCGGGCCAGGCGACGAGCGTCACGGCGCTCTGGCGAGCGGATCGCGAAGGCAGCTTTCTCATCGAGGCTTCGCTGGACTTCTCTGGGACGCCGATCCTGATCGACTCGGATCCGAGCAATGACGTGGACAGCGTCGCCGTCCTGATCGGCGCGAATACGCTGCCGAACCTCCACCTCTCCGCGGACGCGGTGACCGTGGCGCCGCTCCCGGCGCTCGAAGGCAGCTCTCTCACCGTGACGGCCCTTGTCGAGAATACCGGCGCCGCGATCGGCCCCTTTATGGTTCAGCTGTGGGATGGCCAGCCCGGTGGCGGCGTCGGTGGCACCGCTGCCGGTGAGCCGGTGCATCTGCCGGGCCTTGCTGCGGAGGCAAGCGCTGAGGTGGCGTTCACGTGGCCACGCGTACCCGGCGCTTCTGATCGGCTGCTGACGCTCATCGCGGAGGCCGACACGCCGACGCCAGAAATCAGCGCCGACGACAACGTGCTTCTCGTGGATCTGCCGGTCCTGAGCTTGCCCGATCCGTCGATTTCGCCGGCGAGCCTGACGCTCAACCCTCCCTTCGCTAGCCCGGGCGACCTGGTGACGCTTCACGTGGAGATCGCGAATCTCGGCCAGCAGGGCGTCGATACCCTCGCCGTGGATGTCGTGGACGCCGACGGAGCCGTGCTGGCCGACTCCGCGGCCGCCCTCGCGGGTTCTTCCGTGACCACCGCGTCGATACCGTTCGTGACCCCTGAGGACGGTGGCCTCTGGCGCCTCCAGGTCCGCCTCGACCCTGAAGGGCTGGTGGAGGAAGGCAGCGAGGCCAACAACGCCGCGCCGCTTGAAGTTGGCGTCGAAGCGGGTGACGTCGTCGTGGAGCCGCGGTTCATCTCACCGGACGGTGATGGCGTGCAGGATGAGGCCCTCATCCTCGTGCGCGGCGCCGAACCGATCGAGGTGGTGGTGCTCGACGCCGCCGATGAAGAGGTCCGGGTCGTCGCGGGTGAAGCCTCCGGTGGCGACGTGCGGTCCGCCTGGGACGGCACTGACGCCCGCGGTCGACTGGTGCGCGACGGCGCTTACCAGCTCCAGGTTTTCCGCGGAGAAATCGAGATCGGCCGCGCCCAGGTGGTCGTCGATACGAATCGGTCGCCGCTCCTGGACGCGCTCTCGACCGAGCTGGCAGATGAACGGTGCTTGACGTGCGGCGTGCCCCAGCCGGGCGACGCACCGACGATCACGGCGGATGAGCAATTCGCGTTCTTCCGCCTGGCTGCGCCCTCCGCCGGCTACCTCGCGGGCGTCTACCGCGTCGGAGTGGACGGCGCACAGGTCGAGCCGCTCTACACGGTCGAGGGACGTCTGCGGGTGGTCGCCCTCGACGTGGCGCCGCGAGGTGAGCGCTTCCACGTCCTGGTGAGTGATCCGGCGGTGCCGGAGAACGGCTACAGCGAGCTGCGCGGCCTCGACGGCGACGCCGTGCGCCCGGTGGACTTCGGGATCGACTTCGATTTTTGGAGCGCCGACGGCGCCCATTTCTACGATGTGCGCGGTACGGAGCTTTACCGCCACCTCAGCCGCGATCTGGGCATCCCGGGCGTTCTCGTGGCCACCTGGACGCGGGGCTCGGCGGGCCATCTCTCGCCGGACCGCCAGACGCTCCTCGTGAGTGACCAGGGCGGTCGAGACTGGTGGACGCTCACCCTCGCGACCGGTGCGCTGGTTCCACTGCCTGGCATCGGCGGCGGCGAGGTGCTCGTGGGTCCCGTCTGGTCGCCGGACGGTTCCCGGGTGGCGTTTCAGGTCGAGTTCCCCGAAATCGGAGAAGGGGACGCTGCGCCGCCCGATACGCTTGCTATCTACAGCCGGCTCGGTGGCCTGCTAGCGCGTTTCGAAGTGCCGCAGGACGCCGTGGACGGCGAAGCGGCAGCCCGGATCATCAACCCGGAAGCGACGGCCGGGTCGCGGCTGCGGGACTATGGCTTCGACGGCGGCGCGGAGCGCCTGGCGCTGCGTCAGGCCTGGTCGGACGTCGAGGATTCGGGACAAGGCGGCTATCGTTTCTCGGTCGTTGAGGCCGACAGTGGAGCCGTCATCACCGATTTCTGGAGCGATCCTGATCAATCGCCATTGGACTCCGGCCTCTTATCCGGGGCGGCTCCGAAAAACGACGGTGACGGGGATGGCGACGGCGAAACCGACTTCGGGCCCTACTACGGCGCGAGCCGCCACCTCTGGGTGCCCGGAAACGAAAGCGTTCTGCTCTTTCGTGGACCGGCCTCGGCTACAGCCGCCTACCTGACGGGAGAGCGGCAAAGCTTTGAAGCCGATGAAGATCGCCGGTCGTTCCAAACGACCCCGACCGGCCATCTCCTGCACTTCCAGCGCGCCGACCCCGACCAGCCCTTCGAGAGCGATTGGTGGCAGCTGCGCACGCTCGCCAATCTCACGGCGGACCTGCGACTGCGGCGAGGGCTCGATGGTCAAACGGTAATTCTGGAAGGGACGGCGACGGACCTCCACTTCGAAGACTACCGACTGGACTACGCGCCCGTGGAAGCGCCAGAGGACTGGCGCCCGATCGCACCGGCTTCGGCGCGGCCCGTGGTGGACGCCGTCTTTCAGCCGTGGGTGGCGCCAGCGGCGGGAAGCTGGTGGGTTCGGCTGACTGTGACCGACCGGGCCGGGAACTTGAGGCGAGTCGTCCGCCGCGTCGCCACCGGACTCCCCACCGGCGTCGTCGATGTCTTTGCAGCACCGGACCGGTTCTCGCCCAACGGCGACGGAGTTCTAGAGACGACCGGTGTCCACTACGAAACCCTCGGGCCGTGGACGGTCGACTTCCAGGTTCGTGACGCGGCGGGGCGGGTGGTGCTCTCAGCCTCCCGCACACACCTCGACGCCGAAACGGGCGCCTTCACGTGGGACGGTCGAGACCAGTTGGGCCAGCGCGCGCCCGACGGCGTCTACACGCTCGATCTCGAAGGCTTTGATTTCACGGTCGACATCGTCACGACGCCGCCCGCGTCGACGCTGCGAGTTTTCTAGCCCTGGGCCCTCGAC
>JBCDKB010000425.1:0-7880 GCA_038747035.1 Acidobacteriota bacterium
AGAGCACGCCGCCGGGCTCGGCGGCGAAGAGCTCGAGCAGACGCATGGTCTGGGCCGGCAGCCGCCGGTGCTGCCCGTCCCTTTCGAGGGCCCCGGTAGCCGGCCGTACCGACCAGTCGCCGACTCGGAAATGAGCGCCGGCCCGGGCTCCTCCTGGGGCTGCAGCGGAGTCCGCGGTGTCCTGTGTCCTGAGGGGCTGGGGCGGTTGTTTCATCACCACGTCGAATTTTACTGGCCCCCGTCAAGGGCGCCGGGCGCCCGCCCGCCGTCGGGTTTCGGCCTCCGAAGGAAAAACGAAGGCATTCCGAAGACAACCTGAAGGACTCTTGGGCCGCCGCGGTCCAGTGTGCCGGTGAGCCCGGCGCGTCCAGTGCCGGGTCACCCCGGGCGGGGCCCGCGGCCTCGCTCGCCCCCTCTTTTATGCAACTCCAGGAGGCACACCATGACCCGAAAATGGATGGATATGGGACCCGGGCGACGGACCCAGGAACCGCGGCGACGCGGCGATGTGATCGAGCTTTTCTTCAAGGTCGCCCTGCTCTCGCTCGCCGCGATGTGCGTGGCCCAGGCGGCGCTTTTCGCGGATCCGCCGACGGACCTCGAGCGCTTCGTGTGGATCGGCCGCCAGGTCGACGGGACGAACCCGCAGGGGCTCTTTACCGCCCAAGACAACGCGGACATGGCGCCCTACGACACGGTGATCATCGCCCGCTTCCACGCGAATTTCGATCGCCAAGTCCAGCACCTCGAGGCGGCCAAAATCAAGGCGGCGCACCCCGCGATTCGAATCTTGACGTACTTCCCTGGGGAGCAACGCCTGTCCAATGCGACCTACGCGGACTGTCCCGCGGGCGGCGGGCTGTGCGCCGACCTCTTGCCGCCTTTTGACCCGGACTGGGTCGTCGACTGCACTTTTGCGGAGCCGGCGGGCTGCTCCGGCGGCGCCACGTGCCGCAGCGGGCAGCTGGTCCAGGAGCGGGCCGACCCGAGTGGCGCCTGCGTCGAGACCGGTCGCTGGGTGGAGACGGATAACCCGGCCTACCGGGATTGGGTCGCCGAGGTGCTTTCGACCTGGATGGCCCTCGAAACGACCGTCGACGGCCAGGTGCTCCCCCTCTACGACGGCGTGATGTTCGACCTGGCGTACGGCACCATGCGGACGTCGAACCGGCTGCGGGAGCGCTTGGGCTGCCAGACCGTGCCCGCGGACGCGGCCTGCGCCGGCGGCTGCGTCGGCTTTGCGGCCGCCGTGCCCGGTTCGCCGTGCCTCGCCGAGCCCCTCTTCGACGGCCTCGGCACGCTGCTGCGGGAAGTCGAAGCCGACGTCGACCTGGCGGATCGGCTGGTGCTTTATAACGGCCTCCAGACCAGCAATTCCTACCTGCGTGGACTCTGCCGCCACGACGATCCACTGGCCACCAACCAGACGCCGCCGGCGCCGGATGGGGTCCATAACGAGTATTTCTGTCACCACCGCGACGATATCGACGGCAACGGGCAGGTGGCGGATAACTGGCAATCGTCCTGCAACCTGGGGGAAGACCTCGAGCGCCAGTGGCAGCTCGCCCAAGAAGGAAGGTGGGTGCTGAGCAAGGCCAACTTCCGGCAGCCGAATCTGCTGCCCGACGCCGACCGCAAGACCATCGGCAGCTACTGCTACGCCAGCTACCTGCTGGCCGAAGTTGAAGGTTTGACCAGCTTCAAGCTCGGCGCCGGCACCGCGGCTCCGAGCGTGCTCATCGACGAGCCCGAAGAGCGCGGGCTGGAGCTCGGGGCGCCACTTTTCGCCCCGCCGCCGGCGGATGACACCAAGTTCGAGGTCCGCGCCAACGGCCTCATGGTGCGTGAATTCGAAAATCACTGGGTGGTGGTCAACCCCGCCTCCGGCGACGCCACGTTTACGGCGCCGGAGGCCGTGACCCGCGAAGAATTCGATCCGCCGGCCGGCGAAGCGACGAGCTTCGAAGTCGGCGGCGCCGTCACGGTTAAAGCGAATGACGCAACCTACCTCGCCAAGGAGGACGTCGGCGCGGGTCAGACGGCGAGCTGCGCTGAGGGTTTGAGTCACAATCGCTACACCGCCGGCGCCGACGGCCTGGATTGGACCCGACGACTGCGGGCGGCGAGCGACCCCGCGTGCTGCGACGCCCGCACGGAGTGCGCCCTCGGGGACGAGTGCTACCGGTCCGGGGAGGTGACGGCTGCGCTCTCGGGGGCCGACGCGGCGTGCTCCACGAGCCCGTTCGGCGGCGAGACCTTCGGGCCGACGCTCTACGCCTGCGGACTCGCGTCCGAAGGCGACACCCTCACCGACGAGGCGACCGGCCAGGCGCTGTGCTGCGGTGAGCAGAGCAGCGGCGGCGGCGGTGTTTTCCGGTTCGCCGCCGCCGGCCACGCGGCCTGCGAAGACAGTCTCCCGAGCTGCCCCTCCGGGACGAACCACAACCACCGCAGCGGTCTCGATTTCGGGGCCGACTGGAGCTCGATCGAAAGCGCCGCGGACTTCGAGCAATTCGCGGCCTGCTGCAATCCGGCGACGAGCTGCAACCGCGGCGCCTGCTGGCAGCCCGGCACGGTGCTGCCCCGGGTGCGCGACACGGATGAGGTGTGCGCGGGGCGGGTCGCCGGCGGTCCGCTCGGATTTAAGCCGGCGATCTACGCCTGCGACGCGAGCCAGGTCGGATCGCTCTTCACCGATCTCATCGTCGGCGCGGGCGGGCAGCCTTCGTGGTGCTGCACGGAGCGCGAGGTCAACGGTCACCCGGTTTACGTCTTCGACGACCCGGCCCACGCCGCCTGCTCCCCGACGCCGCCGACCTGCCCGCTGCCCAATACCAATGCGAATAGCTACTGGGGACCGGACCTCGGCACCGACTGGACGCGTCGAGACCAGGCGCCGACGGCGGCGTACCACGGCGGCGGCTGCTGCAACCCGTCGCAGAGCTGCAATCGGGGCGGGCAGTGCTACGCCCCGGGCGACCTTCTGCCCCGGCTGGGGACGACCCATGAAGTGTGTGCCGAGATCGCCCCCAACGCCGCGGGGGTCGACCGTCCGGCGATTTACCGCTGCGATGCGCGGAACGTCGGCCAGACGCTGACCACCCCGACCGATGCGGGCGCCGTCAGCTACTGCTGTTCTCAGACGACGCCGGATCCGGTGACGGGGACGTTTTCGTTCCTGTTTGAGCCCGGCGCCTGCTGAGCTGCGGCGCTCAGGGCCCGCCGGCGGCTTTCGCCGGCGGATCCTGGGCGCCTGCCGGGGTCTTGACGGCGTCGATGAGCACGTCGATGGACGCCCGGCCGATGAGCGGCGCCACGCCGGCCATATGCACCAAGGCGGCGCCCTCATCATCGAGGTCGGGGATATCGAAGATCAGGTGGGCGGCGTCGTAGTCGACGCCGTCCGCGAGCGTGGCGTCGAGGTCGATCCAGCGGCCGTCGAGGTAGGCCTGGCTCCACATGTGGTACGCGAAAAGGTGGCGTTTACCGGCGAAAGCGTCGACGTAGATGACGCCGGTCGCCACCCGCGCCGGGATGCCGTCGGCGCGCAGCAGGGCGCTCAGAAGCACCGCGTGCTCCGTGCAGTCCCCCGAGCGGCTCGCCGCGGCGTCACCGGCGGTGGCGAGGATCGAGTCGAGGTTTTTCTCGTCGAGGTGCCGGTTGACCAAGCGCCGCAGCGCCCGCGCGCGTTCAGCGGCGGGCAGCTCCGCCGGCCGTCCGTCAACGGCCGCGGCGTGGAGGGCCACGATGGCCGGAGCCGTAAAGTCGAGGTAAGTCGACGGCGCCAGGTAGCGCCGGCGGTCGCCGTCGGTCAGGGGTTCGGGGGCGATCCGGTCGAGGTCGACGATCACCCGCCCCGCGTCCGTACGCTGGGCGCCGAGGCTCGGCAGCTCCGCCGGTTCGCCGTCGACAGCGACGCGATAGGCCGCCCGACGCAGCTGCCGCGGGTTCTCGAGGCGCCGGTCGGGGTAGATGAAGGACTGCACGAGCAGCTCGGGACCATCTCCGAAGGCCTGGGCCGCTTCCCGTTCGCTGCGCACGAAGCGTATCTCGAGGCCCATCATCGGCGTCGTGCTCGAGAGCATGGAGCCGTCCCCGTCGAGCAGCACGACGCTCTCGATCTGCGGCGCGAAGCTCTGGCTCTGGCGCCACCGGCTGGCCGGGATCCGGCGGTCGCCGTCGCTGAACGTCACGCTTTTCTTCTCGAGCACCCAGCGCGTCGACACCACCTGCAAACCGAGGGACGGGTCGACGATCGGAATCTCGAGGGAGCGGACGCCGTCCTCCGGCGGATCCGTCGCCAGCAGGGCCCCGGCCTCTTCCTGGAGCCGTCGATCGGCGGCGAACGGCGTGAGCCACTCGCCCGCGGGGCGATCGACGCGGGTCTCGCCCGCCGCCGTGGTGCGCAGCACGCCGTCGTCGACGAAGCGGTAGGTGATCTCCTGGGGCGCCGCCCCGAGCTCCTGCCACGTCCACATTTCAAGCGGTTGGTGGTCTCTCGTTTCGAGGAAACGACTGGCCATGCCGAGGCGCAGCGCCGTGCCGCCGCGCCGGAAGCTAATCTGGAGGTCGGTCTCGGTCATGAGGCGCTGGCCGTCGTCGATAGCGCGCTCCACCATCCAGCCCGCCGGCGTGCCGGCGACCTCCACCCGGTACCACGCTTCGTCCACGGTCGCGGCCCCTAGAGGAGTCGCTGCGGAGGTGATCAGGGCCGCGATGAAGAGGGTTGAAAAAAATTTCAAGGCCGGATGAAACATTCGCGACTCGCTTCCGTTGTAAGAATAGCTTCTTCTTCTCCGTCCGCCCTGGGAATTCCGGCCCCAGGGCCTTTTCTTTTTTGGGTCGTTTTTTGTGGCGGTGTTTGGCCCGCGAAGCGGCTGACTGCCGGCTTTGAAGAAGCCTATTCCGGCTGACGATTCGACCCGGGCCCGGGGAGAGCCTTTGAGGCTCCCGCGGACCTGTCGAGCGTCGACCGAGCCGGGTCGGCGGTTGAGGGTATCGCGCTTAGCGCTGCGGTGGGAGAATAGGGGCATGTCCGAAGCCATCGGCCCCCGTCCGGACGCCGCCATCCGCGGCGAGCCTTCAGCTTCCCCTGCCCGTGGCGGGGGTGCGGTGCCGCTTTTTTCGTTCGGCCCGTGGTTTTGGGCCAGCGCCGGGGTCTTGATGGCGGCGCTTGTGGCGGTGACCGGTGTCGGGCTCCTGGCTTTCTTCGCGCCGGGGTCTGGGGCGTCCAAGAGCCTTTCTGACCTGGAAGCCGCCTCCGGTTTCGGGTTCCTCCGCGATCTCCACGCGTGGGCCGGACACGCCCTGGTGTTGGCGGCGTGGCTGCACCTCGCCCGGGTCTTCATCGTCGGCGCCTATCGCCGTCGCTTGGGCTGGCGGGTGACGGCGGCGCTGGTCGTGCTGATCACCGTCGGAGCTTGGCTCGGCGAAGAAACGGCCCGCGGCACCGGCGATAACGCCCTCTTGGTCTACGCTGCGCACGTGGCCCTGGTGCCGCTCGCGATCGTCGGACTGGCGGCGGCGTGGGCGACCGTTCGGCGCCGGGGCTATTCGGTCGCGGAGTCGGTCGGCGCGGCGGCGGATTCCGGTGATGGCCGGCTAGATGGCGAGGGGGTCTGCTCAGAACAACCCGGGGGGTCGCCCGAGTGAGCGCCGAAGCGATCTACCTCGGGACGCTGGGGATCTTCCTGGTGCTCATGCGTTCACCGTGGCCGTGGACGCGGGCCGGGGGCGCCGTGCTCGGCCTCCTGGTCGTCGGCGCGGCGGCGGCGACGCTCGGCTCCGGTGAGTCCGTTGACGCTCGCTGGACCGACGTCGGCCCGACCGCGTCTCTCGCCTTGGCGCTGTTCGCGGCCCTGCTTTTGTGGACAAGCCTGCATCAAGCCCACCGGCCCCGTCCGGTGGAGCTGGGGCCGTCGGCGTCGAGGCTGCGGTGGTTCGGCCTGGCCGGCGCTTTGGTGCTGGTGGCGGCGGCGGCCGACCTGCTCGGCGCCCCAACCGTCGGAGGGGCTTCGGCCCCGTGGTTCCTCGCCGGGCTGGTGGCGCTGGCGCCGATGACCGGCGCCACCTTTTCCCAGGTCATGGTGCCGGTCGCCGCACTCGTCGGCCTGCTCGTGGCGCCGGATCTCGACCAGCGCGACTCGGAAACTCCGGCTCCAGCCCATCCGGCTCCCGGCTATCCGGCGCCGGGCCCCTCGCCCGCGGGTTCGAACCCGGAGGGCACGGCGGCGGTCGGCGCCCTCGGGACCGGCGTCTTGCCGACGCCGGCGGCCTTCGAAGGTCGGCGCGATGAAGTGCCCTTTTTTCTCTTCGCGTGGCTCAGCGTCGGCGTCGTGCCGATCGTATTGGCGGCGTGGCGTCCTGAATTCGGGCAGCTGGAGCTCGTCAACCTATCCGAGCGCTTTTGGGTCGATGGGCTGGGCCGCCCCTCGCCGTCGGCGTGGTGGCTCCGGGAGCTGCCCGGCTTGGCGCTCTACCTGGCCCTCTTCGTCGGCCTGCCACTGCGCCTGCCGACCTGGAAGGCGAGCAAAGGGGTCTTCGGTCGACACCTGCGCCGACTCGGTGCGGTGCGCTACGGCCTGCTGATGGCGATCACCGGCGCGCTGGTCCTGGTGCCGGTGAAAGTGCTCTTCGCCTGGCTCTGGGGGATCGGGCCGTGGATCGTGGTCGGAGGACTTCAGCTATGAGCCGGCGACAGCTCATCGCGCTGTGGGGCCTGGCGGCGCTGCTGCTGGTTGTGCTCTGGGCGCGGGATCAGGTTCGGCCGTGGAAGACGTGGCAGCTGGCGGTTACCCAGGCCCGGCTTGATTTCGTGGAGCTCCAGGCCGGCGAGGTCGAAGCGCGGCTCGCACCGGCGCTCGCCGAGCTGGAGAGCGCGCTCGACGCCGCGAAAGACGACGCCCGGTCCCGGCGCGCGGACAGGAAAGACCTCGAGCGGGAGCTCTTCGGACTCGAGCGCAACGCCCGTCGAGCCCGGGGTCGTTTGGACGGGTCCACCGGCGACGAGCGCCGGGAAGCCCGCATCGAGGTGGAGACGCTGGAGGAGATGGCCGCGGACCGTCGCCGCCGACTCGACGCCATGGCGGCGCCGCACAAGGAAGCCGCCGACGCCCTCGCCGCAACCCGGGCGCCGCTCGATGCGCTGTACGACGAGGTCCGGGAACTCGGGGCCGACCGCTGGCTGCGCCGCCTCCCCGGCTTGCGCCATCTGTCGCCGTCCCTCGGGGTGAAGTCGGCGGCGGGCGAGCGCTGCGTCACGTGCCACCTCGGCGGCGTCGACGGCCTGGATGTGGGGAGCGCGGAAGGCCTGCCCGACGTCTCCCCGGCGGTGCTCGCCGCCCACCCGCGGCGAGCGCTGCTCGATCTCCACGGCGCCGCGGCCGTGGGTTGCGTCAGCTGCCACGGCGGAGATCCGGCGGCGACGGATCTGGCCGCCGCCGGCCATATTCCCCAGGATCCGGAGACCGCTGACCGCTGGCGCCGCGAGTGGGGCTGGCGCGAGGGCCGGGTCCGGGAGCCGATCCTGACGGGGACGCGAACCGTCGCCGGGTGCGCGTCCTGCCACGGTGGCGACGCGGAGATCCCTGGCGCCCCCGCCTGGCGCCGCGGCCTGCGGCTGGCGGCCAACCTGCGCTGCGGAGCGTGCCACGGCCCGGACCCTGGCCTGGATTTTGGAGGATGGACGGCGCCGTCGGTGGATTTGACGGACGTCGCCGCCAAGACCACCCGGACCCGGGCGGCGCGGCGGCTGCTGGAAACCGAGGGCCAGCGTAAACCGGACTTCTGGCGCGGCCGCCCGCCGGCCGAGCGCGACGTGGAGGTGGCGGCGCTGGTGGAAGCGCTCTGGCATCGCGCGCGGCCCGCCGCGACCCCGTCGC
>JBCDKB010000426.1:0-7879 GCA_038747035.1 Acidobacteriota bacterium
ATTCGTGGCCGTCTACGCCCAACCCAACCACTCCAGCGCACTCGCCGACGCCGCTTCGCGGCTGTGGCGGGCGCTGATTGGTCGCACGTTGCGGCCGAGAGCTTGGCGCTCATCCTTGCCAGGCTGGTTAGAACCCGCCTCAGTCTTGGTGAAGGCGTCAATCCAGTGTTCTGACCAGCTAGCTAGCATCTCAAGACCATGCCAACCGCCCCAAGACTCTCGTTGAACGAAGCCTCAATCGTTGCGAAATCATTTTTCTCGATCAACGCACAAGAGGTGGCACCTCTCGAAGGCTACTACGATCAGAATTTCAGAATCGACTCGGAAAAGGGGCGCTTCGTCCTCAAGATCTGGAATCTTCATCAGAAGACGGAGTTTCTTGACCTTCAAGAGAAGGTGATGAACACCCTCTCGATGGCGGAAATCCGATGCCCCAGGCTTTTGGAGACGGCCCAGGGCGGGACGAGCGCAAGACTATCCATCGAAGGCCAGCCTCCATACCTTGCGCAAATGTTGACTTGGGTCGAGGGCGTTCAATGGTCAGAGGCCGCGAGCCAGGGTCCAGAAGCATTCTTCAAGCTTGGCGGGTTCTTGGCCCGGTTAACCCAAGTGCTCATGCCGATAAGCCATCCGGCCGCGCTCCGCGAATTCAAGTGGGACCTGCGGTTTACGGGCCAGAGTCGTCCGCACCTAGGGGCAGTCGCCTCGACCCGGCGACGGCGAATCGCGACTCACTTTCTGGACTCCTTTGAGAGCCGAGTCAAAACCAAACTGGACGATCTTGACCGAAGCCTCATCCACAATGACGTCAATGCGTTCAATGTCTTTCTCGACGAAAGTGCTACAAACCCGTTGGGGATCATTGACTTCGCCAATCTCGTGCGCTCGGCTACGGTCGGTGAGCTGGCGGTCGGTACGGCTTACGGAATCCTCGACCAACCCGACCCTTTGCGGTCAGCTGCAAGCATTGTCAGGGGCTACAGCGCCATTCGGCCGATCGGCGAGCGGGAAGTGGATCTGCTCTACGACCTGATAGCCCTTCGGCTCGTCGCGAGCGTGCTGAACTCAGCGCATGAACAGAAGCTCGATCCGGATAATCAATACCTTCACAAATGCGAAGAGCCTGGCTGGACGGTGCTGGAGAAGTGGATCGACATCCGGCCCGCTCGAGCGCTCGAGCTTTTCCGCGAGTCTTAGTCGGCGGTTCTTTGCCGTCAGCGTCCCTGGAGTGTCGACGAAGGAGGGCTCATAGTTTCGGTTGACGAGCCCCCCGTGGCTCGCTGCGAAGGCAGGGCTTTCACAGAGTCCGCACGCCCCCGGCCTTGACTCAAGTCGCCGCGGGCGGCCGGACCATTCTCTCGAATGCTTCTCTCGAAGCGTAGCTGCTTGGCTCGAACGACGGCGAGCCGGCGAGCCGGCATCGAGACGCTTGAGGCGCACCACAAGCTCGTCGATCAGGCCGCTCTCGCCGGCCAGCTCCGTATGGATCCGCCCGAGCTCGGCGTTCAGCTGCTCGATGTAGATATGGGCTTTCTCTAGCTCATTCAACATACCGCCCGTTTTTTCCGACGAATTCCAGCTGCCGTTCTCGACCGTCGGGCCGACCGCGGGGAGGTAGCTATTGGCCCAAAACAAGGCGGCCTTCCCATTTCTGGGTCGGTAGACCCTCAGAAAGGTCTTGGTGGAGGCGCAAAGTCGGGGAATCGCCTTCGACGAGATGCAGACCGGTCGCCGGGGTGGTCCGATCAAGAGGGCGCTCAACCGCTGTGGCCCGTCCAAGTGGCCTTGCGTAGCCTTCGCCTAGAAAACGCCCGCCTCGACGGCCGGCCGCCCCTGGGCGCTACACCTATTTCATTCGAGTCACTTGAATCTCAATTTCTGACCAATAGCCCTCGGGAAAAGGAAGCCCAGAACGGCAAAGAGGATAGCCCCTGCGGCCACCCAAAGCATGTTGACCCCACCAGAGTGCCGAAGCGCCCAATTCGCAATAAGCCAAAACATAAAGCTCACTGGCGCCCCGTAAAGCGCTGTGCCTAGAGAAGCACTGAGTCTTTCGGAGATCGTAGGGGTCTCGTTCATGGTGAAGTCCTCAACAAGCTGGAACGCTACGCGTCATGGCGTCGTCTGCTCGACTTAATGGGAAAAGGGTGAGTCTGAGGGCGGCGGTACCGAGAGAGCTGCAAGGCGCTTCTGACTGTCCGGTGCATCGAAGGGGCGCTTCCGACACTCTTGCTGGTTGTCAAAAATTGGCGCCTAAGCTTATTTCACCCTAGGCCGAAGAGAGAGGAATGCTGGGCGCTTTTGACGGGAATTGTCGCGGCGAGAAGGTGGCGGAGGCCTGGCGGACTTAGGCGACCGACCCGATCCTTAAGGCCTAGGCGGGAGGGGCTCTGAGTTCGCCTGGGGCATCGCCGCCCCGGCGTTTTGCGGCGGGCCACCCGGGGCCCAGCCGAGCTGCTCGAGACTCCTCCAGACACGACCGAGATTCTCGGTCTCTCGCTCGTCGATCTGCCGGTCCTCCGCATAGCGAACAAGGACACCCTCGAAGATCCGGGCGTGGATGGCTCGAACGGCGGGCCAGGCGAGGTCTCGCTGCGCAGCCTTGACGGCGTGGAGCTCGTGCGGGTCGACCGTCAGGTCCTCAAGAGTGGACAGGACCAGATCGAAATAGTCCTTCTCGCGGCTTCGCCGGCGGCGGCGAGAGCGTTGCTGACGGGAGTGTTGAAGACCTGAAGTTGGCCCGACGAGGCGGGGAGGCGCCGGGAGCGGCGGGATGTTGAGATCGCAACCGCCGACGTGCTGGATGTCGCTCGAGCGCCGTTTCTTGACCCCGCGGGCGTCTTTGAGGAGCCGCTGGAGCAGATCTGCGGCCATCAGCGCGTCGTCGGCCGCGGTGTGGCGGTCGCGGGTCGGGAGACCGAGGTCCAGGCACGCGGTGCCCAGGGCGCGACGCTGGCGGTGGAGGGCGTGGTCCAGGCGGAGGGTGCAGAGGTGTGGGACCTCACGGGGGAGCAAGCCGCGGAGCGGACCGCGAAGCAGAAAGCGTCGTTCGAAGGTGGCGTTGTGGGCGACCAGCACGCGGTTGGCGAGTAGGGATTCGATGGGGCCGAGGAGATCCTCGAGCTGAGGGGCCTCGGCGACGTCTGCATCGGTGATGCCGTGAACGTGCTGAGCACGGACGGGGCCACGGGGTTTCACGAGCGTGTCGAGCACGAGCTTGGGGCGCCGGCCCGGCGTGACGAGGACCGCGCCGATTTCGAGAATTTCGTCGACCAGCGGGTTGACGCCGGTGGTCTCGAGATCGATCACAAGATATGGGATCTGTCGAAGATCTAATATTTTAAACATCGAACCCTACCCCAAGGAAATAGATTGATAAAGGTTTCGGACAGGCAAGCGACCTGGCCCGGGACCGGCGTCGCGCCGGGCTGGGCTCGGTGCACAAGAGAATGACTAAATTGTAGGTCCGCGGCGCCGAGGATTCAACGACGCCACTCGATCGCGAGTCGCTGAACAGCAGTGAACGGTGCTGGGCACTTAAGTGGGCTGGGGCACTGAAGCGGGCTGGCATCAACAATAGCGTCAACGGTCGGGGCCAGCTGCCGTTCCGGATCGACACCGATGACGCGCGGCCCAGCGACAGCCACGCGATCGGAAGAGCAGTCCTGGGAGAACTCCTCGCTACCTGCCACTGACCGCAACAAGACGCGACGTGGTGAAGCGGCGGGCGACCCCCAAGAGGTCGCCCGCTTTGTCGATTCACATGGCGAGGATCAGCCGCTTGGAAGCGTGATCAGCAATTGTTTAGGCAGTCGGATAGCTCCGAGAGGCAGGGTTCGGTGAAACACGGCTGACCGCAGACGGCGATGGCGCACGCGGCGTGTTTTGCGAAACAGACGTCCGCGCAGGCGGCGTCGAGGCCCGTGGTGCAGGCGGACGGCAGAGTTGCCCGCAGGAAGTCTGGCGTGATCACGGCGAAGAAGCTATCCGCGGCCTGTGCTGAGGGAGCAGAGGCCTTTGACGGCAGGTCGACATGCGCCAGGGCCATCGGTGAGATGAGAAGAACGACGAAGAGGGCTGCTAGGGGGGCTTTCATGGTGCGGCTCCAAGAGTTGCATGGACGGATGGCTGGCAGACACTGTGCAGCGTCCAGTGGAAGCGCAATATCTTCGCGATTCACTGTCGAAAGGCTGCCAGCGGCTTCACGGTGCATTATAGTCCAGAGTAATCGAGAGAAAATGTGGAGGCGTCGTGGCTCCAGCTTCGGTCAGAACTTTCGCAGCAACTGAGGTTCTGCTTCCTTCCATGATTGGCTCCGGACAGAACGGTTAGGAAGAGGCGAACTTAGCGGTCCAAGTTCTCCCTTGAGATGGTAGCCTCGCCCAGGCGAGCTCCAAACAGTAGGCTTCGCCAATGTTTCAAGAAATCCGATCACGATCCGAGGGAATCTGATGAACCGCCATTTCGAAGCCATTGTCTTTACTTCCTGCGTCCTCATGACCTTTCTCATGGCCGCACTCCCGGGAAGTGGAGAAGATCGCGTTCCGCGTTCGACTGAGTCGGAGCCCAACTACTTGGGCCAGTATGTGGCTGCCTTAATAGTGACCTTGATTGCAGTGGCCATCATCAACCGATTTCGAGACTCACCAATGAATCACTGGCGTGCGGTCATGCTGACTTGTGGCCTCGTGATCGTTGGAAACCTTGTGGTCGTGGCGGCAATGGATCTAAGGAGCTACCTTGTGCCCGAGGCCTACGGTGCGCTCTTGGCGGACATCACGACAGGTGGTTTTCTGGTTCTCGGACTATCGTGGTGGTTCTCATCAAGATACAAAAGAAAACGTCGTTCTTCTGAAGAAAGCGAATCCTGATGAGGTGCCTTTTGAACAGTCTCGTCAGCGTAAACGCTGCGTCCGGAGAATCTTCCCGCGAAGCGATTCGGCGAGTCTTCAAGGATGATGGCTAACCTAAGCGCTCTTGCGGAGCCGTTGAGCTCTGCCGGCACTCTCCGGCATTTAGAAATAAAACTGCCGCATTGCTTTGCAGCCATTCGTGGCCGACTCGGACCGTCAAGCACGAACAGGTTCGGAGGGTTGCCGGGCGTCGCTCAGGCCGAGGCCGTCTCGCGCGCGGCGCGACGACCAATAGATGGTCGCCGAGCAGCCGCCGGCCTCCGGTGAACGAGCGTCGAGTTGCCAATCGAACCGATGGCAGATACGGGTGACTGTCGCCAGTCCGATCCCGAGGTCCGGCTTGGGCCCGTCGCCTTTCAGCTGCTCGAGTATCGTCGGCGAGAGCCCGGGCCCCTGATCTGAGACGGTGGCCTGATCGGAGTCGACGCGGACGGTCACGCGGCCGGGCGCGGCGTGCACGACGGCGTTTCGCACCAGATTGGCGAGTACGAGGATCAGCATCGAGGGCGCGGCGCACCGAGGCTCGGCCAGGAGTTCGCTCTCGATCTCAACCGAGCCGTGGCCGATGGCTTCCATTTCTTCGAGGAGGTCGCTCAACTGCTGTGCGATAGGAGGACCGGCCGCAATCATCTGGCGGTGCTCGGCCCGCGCCATCGCTAGCAGGCTGAGGACCGACGTATGCATGCGCCGAAGGCTTCGCTGCAAGCGATCGAGTCGCCGATGGGTTAGCTCGTCGTCGTGCTGGACGGACTCCCTCAGCAGATCCGAGACCCCCTGGATGATCGTGATCGGCGTTCGCAGCTCGTGGCTGGCCTCGCGCAGGAAGCGCCGCTCGCGTTCCGCCGAGGCTTGCAACTCGGAGCCGGCGCGATCGAGCGCCCGGGCCAAAGTCGCAACTTCATCGTCTTTGAGGCGCCGAGTGAGTTCTTCTGTCATGAGCCGGTCCGGGGGGCCGGTCGCGAGGCGTCGGGTCAGAAGCTCGATCGGAGAGACGATGCGCATCGCAAGGTATCGTGCCAACCCTAGTGCCAGGAGAGAAGTGACGGCCACTCCTATGAAGAGGGCGAGCCCGAAAACGGCTTGCGAAGACTCGGATTCCCCGAAGCTCATCATCGCCACCCTCGCCGGGCCGCCGGCGGCCCCGGCGGACACCAGGACATGGGTCTCGCTCCCGCCCTTCTCCCATTCATAGTAGCCCGGCGGCAGTCCGTCCAATAGGTGCCGGTAGGGCTCAGGCGCCTGGTCTGGAGCACCGACGAAAGAAATCGATAGCGGCCGTTGATTTCCGGGCGTATCGATCATTTCTTCTAGCCGGCGCTGGAACATGCGATCTTCGACACGGTAGTAGACCCATAGCGTTACCGCGCTGAACAGCGTGCCGAGGGTCAGCGCGAAGAGCGCGAACGTTAGCATCAGCCGGCGTCGAATGCCGCCCTGCACCCTTCACTCCCCCCGCAGTCGGTATCCCTCACCGTGCACGGTATGCAAGAGCGAGGTCTTAAAGGGTTTGTCGATTCGCCGACGGAGTCGGTAAATATATGAACGCAGCAGATCCGCGCCGACCTCCTCGTCACCCCAGATTTCTGACTCCACGGAGCGGCGACTCACCAGCGTCGGTGCTGCGCGTATCAGAATCTCCAGGATTCGAAACTCAAGGCGATTGAGGTGGATTGACTGCCCGGCGCGCTCGACTTCACGAGTGCGGGGATCGAGGACGAGATCGGCGAAACGTAGTCGACAATCTCGGGCCCCCTCGGCCCGCCGCAGAAGGGAGAGCAGGCGGTGGTGGAGCTCGGGCAAGGCAAAGGGCTTGACCAGGTAGTCGTCCGTCCCGGCTTGAAATCCCTCGACCTTCTCCTCGACCTCATCCCGCGCGGTGAGCATGAGAATCGGGGTGCCGTCGGACCGACGGCGCAGCCGGCGGCAGAGCTCGATGCCGTCGAGCCCCGGCAAGCCGAGGTCAAGGATGATCGCCGAGTAGCTCTCCGCCGTCGCCAACTGCAGTCCCTCGAGGCCGTCGTAGGCGAAGTCGAGTCGCGCTCCGCGCTGCTCAAGATATTCCGCGACATTGCTCGCAACATCGACGTCGTCTTCGATCATCAAAAACTTCACGGCGACCCCCGGTCCTTAGCCAGACTTAGAACCTGAAATATATCCCGAGTGTCGCTTCGAAGTTCACGTCGGAACCGAGGTTGGCGATCAACGGGCTATCGGCGGCTTTGCTGTGGTATTTCTCCACTTCGACCCCGAGTAGCCAGCTCCAGCGACGGGAGAAAAAATGTTGAGCTGACACGCCGAAGGAGGTCGATTTGAGGCCCCCCCCGGGCGTATATGCGGGCTGACCGATAATCAGTCCTTCTTCTTCATCGAGACCGAATTCCGTCTGCATATGCTCGGCGTCCCCCCAGCTGATGTCGAGGCGCGTACTCACCAGGAAGCGCTCGCCGGGCGTCAGGTAGTCGTATCCTCCGGCGATGAAGTAGACGAGTCCTTTGCCGCGATCGAGCAGATCCGGCTGAAAGACCGCGGCGCCGTAGGCGTTGCCAAAGCGTCGATAGAGGGTGAACTCACCTTCGAGGGTCGATCGCCCCTCGGGCAGACCGCGCAGCTCCTCATTCTCGGTCTCTCGCCCCTCTTCGAATTCCAGGTCGATTCCTAGGGCCCATCGATCGTCTTCGCCCCAGTAGAAGACCGCCCCGATCTCTTCGAGGCCTAGGGAGTAGCGATTGCCGTGGCGGTCTTTGTAAAAAGCGCGGACGAAACCACTGGGATCCACCTCACTGTCATCGGAGCCGACATAGTCCGGTTCGAGCTCGGCGCCTAGCAAGACATCGAAGGTCCATCGCTCCTTGCTATCGCCGAGAAACCAAGGGCCAGTTGGGTTTTTTTCCGGACCTCCGGCCCGAGCGCTGCCGGCACAGAAGATCAATAAACATCCTAGAATTCTCCACCTCATGTCAATGCTC
>JBCDKB010000427.1:0-7848 GCA_038747035.1 Acidobacteriota bacterium
TCGCCGGCCTGCGCCAGCGCAAGTCGATCCTGATCCAGCTCTCCAAGCAGCACGACGAGCGCCGGCGCGCCCTCGTCGACGCGCTCGGCGACTTGGGCTACGGCGAGCCCCGCTACCTCGCCGACCTGGCGAGCCCCGCCGACGGCTTCGAGGATGCCATCGACCATTTCCTCGGCGACCTCGCCGACGCGGTCGTGCTGGACTCCGGCGACCTCGCCACCGGACTCGACATCGCCGACGGCCTATCCAAGGCCAACTTCTCGGGCACCTTCGTCCGTCCGCTCGCCGACGGACCGGCAGCCGAGCCGCTGACCGCCGACGACCCGGCGATCCGCGCCTCCCTCGCCGAAGCCCTCGACCTCTCCCCCGAGCTCGCCCGCGCGCTGCCGCCGGCCTACCTCGTCGACAGCGCCTCCGACGCCGCACGCCTGTCTGCGGAGGTTCCGGGGGCCGCTTTCATCAGCCGAGAGCGCCTCTGGGCCCGCGGCGGCCTGCTTTACGTGCAGGGCGGCGAAGCGGCGCCGGGCGTCCTCGCCCGCGAAAGCGAACTGAGCTCGATCGCCGACGAGATCCCCGACACCGAAGCCCGACTCGAAAAGGCACGGACCACCCTGCGACGGCTGGTGGAAGAACGCACGGCCTTGGCCGGCCGCATCGAGTCCCTAAACGCCCGCGCCGGCGAGCTCAAGCGCGAGCTCGCCGTCGCCCAGGCGCGCAAGCACGACGTGGAAAAGCGGCGTCAAAAAGTCAGCGCCGCCCACCAGACCATCGCCGACGAGCAGGCCGAGCTCGAAAGCGCCCTCGCCGACGCCAACGCCCAGCGCACGGAATTCCAAAGCCAGCTGCTGGAAAAAGAAGCGACCCACAAAGAGCTGGAGGCCGCCTTCGACCGAGCCAAGGCCGACGTCGACGTCGCCAAAGAGACGCGCCAGGGCATCGAGACCGAAAACGCGGGTCGCCGCGGCCACCTCGCGCTGCTCGAAGAACGCCTGTCGACGCAAATCCAGGAAGTCGCCCGCGTCCGCCGGCAGATCACCTATACCGAAGAGCAGCTGCGCATTTGGTCGCAGGAAGACGGCACGCTCCGCCGGCGCCTCGGCGAGCTCGGCGGCGAACGCGAGAACGCCGAAGGCGAGCTCCAGGGCGCCCTCGAGCGTCGAGCCGGCGCGGAGGAGGAAGTGCTCGCCGCCCAGAAGCGCCTTGACGAGGAGCGCGAGTCCATCCGCGGCCTCGAAGAGCAGGTGAAAACGACCCGCGCCGAGCGCGAAACCGTCCGGCGCTCGCTCGAAGGCCAGCGCGTAGAGCAGGCGAGCGCCAACCAGGACGCCGAGCACCTCGCGGCGTCCTATCGAGAAACCTTCGGTAGGCTGATCCCCGGCACCGCCCCGCCGCCGCCGCCGGAAATCTCGGGCGAGCAGGCCCTGCTCGCCGGCGCCGAGGCGGAATCGCTCGACGCCGGCGTCGAGGAGCACGTGCCCGCCCACCTCCGGCCCTCCGCCCGGCTCGAAGACGAAGCCGAAGAGCACGCCGAGGGCGAGGAACCCGACGGCGGGCCCGACGCCGAGGCCGCTGACGGCGAGGAATCCGACGGTGGGGCGGACGGAGGCGAGGTCCCCGCAGGCCCCGTTGAAGACGACGTCGAGCTGCCGGAGAACGTCTCCGCCGCCGAGCTGGCGGAGTCCGAAGGCGAGCTCGGTCGGGTCAAGGCCGTGCTCGAGCGCCTGGGTCCGGTCAACGTGCTCGCCGCCAAGGAATATGAGGAGCAGGAAGAGCGCCGCGAATTCCTCCACGCCCAGCGCCGGGACGTGGCGTCGTCGGTGGAGAGCTTGAAGGTCACGATCGCCGAGATCAACGAACTCTCGGCCCAGCGCTTCCGAGAGACCTTCGACGAGGTCAACCGGGTCTTCGGCGAGACCTTCATCCGCCTCTTCCGGGGCGGCGAGGCCTATATGAGCCTCTTCGACGAAGAAGACCTGCTCGAGACCGGTATCGAGATCACGGCGCGGCCTCCGGGCAAAAGACCGCAAAATATTTCGCTGCTTTCCGGCGGTGAAAAAGCGCTCACCGCCATCGCCCTGCTCTTCGCCCTTTTCCAGACCAAGCCGTCTCCGTTCTGCATCCTCGACGAGGTCGACGCGCCGCTGGACGACGCCAACGTGCTGCGCTTCGTCGAGACCCTCAACGAGATGGCGCAGGACACGCAGTTCCTTGTGGTGACCCACAACAAGCTGACGATGGAGGTGGCGCAGACCCTCTACGGCGTGACGATGGAAGAGAAGGGCGTTTCAAAGCTCGTCCAGGCCCAGCTCGACGACCTCCACCCGAGCGCCTTTGCAGCCAAAGGCAGCGACGACGGCCAGGCTGTCATCACCGCTTGACGGTCGGGTCCTCGGCCCTTGGCATCGCGACGATCAAACGCCGGCGTGTGCGGGCGGTTCGGTGCCCGTGGGTGATCCTGTCGACTCTTCGCCCGCCCGGTCAACACCGCCCTTACGCCATCCTTCGACATGGATCTATGGCCTCTCCGCCGCGGCCGCCGACTTCACCTCGGGCGACTCGGTATGATGCGGCTTCGCACTTGCCACCACCAGGGAGTCCCGTATGACCGCCACCCGCGCCGACGCCAAGAAGAGATATTGGAACCGCCAGGTCCCTAAGGACCGCAAGGGCACCGAGTGGGACGTGGTCATCGTCGGCTCGGGCATGGGCGGCATGACCGCGGCGGCGATCCTCGCCAAGCTCGGCCGCAAGGTGCTCGTGCTCGAGCAGCACTACGTGCCCGGTGGCTATACCCACACCTTCCAGCGCAAAGGCTACGAGTGGGACGTCGGCGTCCACGCGGTCGGCGAAGTGACCCGCCACTCTCTACCCGGCAAGGTCCTCCACCACGTCACCGACGGGCGCCTCGAATGGGCCTCCCTGGGCCCGGTTTACGAAGAATTCCACTTCCCCGACGACTTCCGCATCGACTTCCCGGACAATCCGCAGCAATTCCGCCAAAATCTGATCGACGCTTTCCCAGAGCAAGAAGAAGCGATCGACGCTTTCCTGCTGCGGGTGCGCGAGGTGGCCGGCACGATGCGGGGCTATATGGCGTCGCGCACCTTGCCGCGCCGCATGGTCGGCGCGTTCGAGTGGCTGATGGCGAAGGACGCCCACCACTACCTCGGCCTCAACACCGCCGAGGAGCTCGAGAAGCTCACCGACAACGAGAAGCTGCGCACGGTGCTCGCCGCCCAGTGGGGCTATTGCGGCGCCAAGCCCAGCCGCTCGTCCTTCGCGGTCCAGGCCCTGATCACTCGGCACTATCTCTACGGCGCCTTCTATCCGGTGGGCGGCTCCGGAGAAATCGCACGCCAGCTGCTGCGCACGGTCGCCGAGGCCGGCGGCTGGACGCGGGTGCTCGCCGACGTCGACGAGATCATGGTCGAGCGCGGCAAAGCGGTCGGCGTGCGGATGACGGACGGTGAGGAGATCCGCGCCAAGAAAGTGATCAGCGCCGTCGGCGTCGGCTCCACGGTCCGCAGACTGCTGCCGCCCGAGCTGAGCCGGGAGTCCTGGCCGCAGGAGGTCCATAAGCTCGACGCCGGCCCGGCCCACGTCTGCCTCTACATCGGATTCAAAGGCGATATCCGCAAAGCCGGGGCGTCCGGGGCCAACAAGTGGTTCTACGACACCTGGAGCTACGAAGACGATATGTGGCCGGTGGAGAACCCCGACACGCTGGAGCCGGCCACCGTGCTCTACTGCAGCTTCCCGTCGCTGAAGGATCCGCTCCACGAGCCCGGCCCTGAGGTCCGGCACACCGGCGAGGTCGTCACCTTCGTGCCGTGGTCGACCTTCGCCGAGTGGCAGGGCACCAAGAGCCGCAAAGACCGGGGCGAGCGCTACGCCAAGCTCAAGGAAGCGATGGAGAAAATGCTGCTCAAGCAGCTGCTCGAGCGCATGCCCGAGCTCGAGCCGATGGTCGACTACGTGGAGCTGTCGACGCCGGCTTCCACCGACTATTGGGTGCGCCCGGTGAACGGCTCCATCTACGGCCTGCTCGCCACGCCGGAGCGCTTCAAGAGCCCCTGGCTGCGTCCGCGGTCGCCGGTGAAGAACCTCTATTTCGGCGGCAGCGACGTCGCCATGGTCGGCGTCGTCGGCGCGATGATGGGCGGCACCCTCGCCGCCGCCTCCGCCGAGCCTTTCCGCGCCATGCGCATGCTGCGCCAGCTCCCGGGTCCGCCGCCGCCGGCGTGATCTGAAACTTTCTCTCCGCCCACTGCCCCGGGCAGTGGGCGGAGAAAGCTCGCGCGCCAAGGCGGAAAAGCCTGCCCCTCGGCGCCACCTCCTCCCGGGACGGCGGGCTAGCCCGGGTCGGGATCAGACGGCGACGTCGCTACGGGAAAACCTCGCTCCAGGACGACGCGTCACCCGACTCAAAGCCGTCGGCGAAGATGTCTGGACCGAGCTCTTCGATATCGAAGCGGGCCGTGACCCCGAGCATCGAGGCCGGCGAGCCCTGCCATACGACCACGATACCTCCCGTGCCGTCGACGCCAACGCCGGGCTGCTGCTGGTCGCCGATGGTGGTGATATTGACCTGCTGGCTGGCGCCCGCCGCGGCTCCGGTCGACGTGAGGCGCCGGGTGAAGACCCCACCGCCTTGCCCGTCGCTCGCGCTCCACACCACCTGGAACTCGCCGGCGGGCGCCGCCGCGACGGCGGTGCCGAAGAGCGCGTTCTGGCCGCTGGCGATCTCGAATTCGGTGCCCACGGGCTCTCCGTCGGGATCGTAGAACTGCCCCCGCGTGGTCTCTCCCGTGGTTTCAGTCAGCAAGAATTGTCCGTCGTTGTAGGTACTGGTCGAAATGCTGAAACCTGCGGTTCCGGACGGTGATTGAAGCTCAGGCCCGAGCGGAGCGCCGTTGCTATCGAAGAGACGTGCCCCCGGCTCGGCGAAGAGGCGTCGCCAGCCGGCGAGGAAGTCACCGTTATCGTTGAAGCTCAGCGCCACGCCCCGGAAGTTGCGATTGTCGGCGTCGAGGACCAGCTCAGCGCCCAGCGGCACACCGGCCGCGTCGAGACGGCGGGCGCGCAGGGAGTCTTCTTGGACCGTCCACAGCACCATGAAGGAGCCGTCCGGCGCACGGCTGATCGCCGGCCGCCGCTCCTGGAGAGAAGTGGCCTCCTGCACCGCATATTCAGCGCCTATCGGCTGCGCCATGGCGTCGTAGCGCCGGGCCTTGATGCCGGCGTCCACGGTCCCCGTCAGGCTCTCCCAGACGACGACAAACCCGCCGCCGTCCGCCGTCGCGACCGCCGGATACGTCTGGGTTTCCTCGATCACGGTATTGACCTGGAACGAGGCGCCGATCGCTTGCCCCGCGCTATCGAATCGCCGGGCGCGGATGTTGAGACCCTCCGGGGCCCTGAAGTCTGACCACACCACCACCGCGTCGCCGGACGGGAAAATCGCCACCTCCGGACTGATCTGCCCCGAGAGATCGGAGCCGTCGATCGCGACTTCTTCAGCGACCGCGCTCTCCGCAAAAGGTGGTGCCGCCCAAAGCGCCCAGGCGCCCAGGCTCAGCAGTAGTCTTCGCGCGATTTCATTTCGTGACATTCAAGACTCCACAGGCCATACAAGTTCAGGAAAGTCAGCCCCCACACCAGCGGTGAGGGGGGCCGGAATCGTTACGGAAAGCTGGACGTCCACGCGGAGGTATCTCCGAGCTCAAAACCGTCGGCGAAGATCTCGGCGCCCACAGGGTTGAAACAGCCGTAGACGCCGACCCCGGAGACACCGGGTCCCTCCCACACCACGGCCGCGCGGCCCGCGCCGTCGACGGCCAGGTCCGGTAGCTGTTGGTTTCCCACGGCCGTCGAATTGATCCGCATCTCGAAACCCAGCGGCGCGCCGCCGCTCGACACGCGCCGCCTGACGATCCCCGGCCCTTGGTCGTCAGGGCCGTTCCAGACCACCTCAAAATCGCCGTCCGGCCCGGGGGCGACCGCGGTTGAAGAAAAGAACGGCTCGATGCCGTCGGCGATCAAGAACGGAGAGCCGATCTCGTCCCCGGACGATTCGAGCAGCCGTCCGAAGATCGTGTCGACGTCGTTCCACACAACCAGGAAACGGTCGCCGTTGAAAGCCACGCCCGGGCCGGTGCCCGCGACGCTCGACCCGGGGAGCGACACTTCCGACGCCAGCGGCACGCCGGCGGCGTCGAAGAGTCTCGCCACAGGGGTCAATTCGCGGCGCCAGGCGGCGAGGAAGTCACCGTCGTTGTTGTGGGCTACCCCGTGCGCCCGTCGGATCTGGCCGTCAACATCCAGCACGAGCTCAGCGCCGACGGGCTGGCCCGCCGAGTCGAGCCGTCGGCCGCGCAGCGAGTCGTAGTCGACCGTCCAGGTGACGACGAACGACCCGTCTGGGGCGGCGCTGATCGTCGGACGACGCTCCAGGACGGTGCCGTCCACCTCGACGAGGCGCTCGTCCCCGATCGGTTGCGCCTGGTCGTCATAAACCCGAGCCCTGATGCCGCTCGCCTGCGTCCCGGTGAGGCTCTCCCAGACCACGATGAAACCGCCCGACTGGGTCAGCGCAACGTCCGGAAATTCCTGCGTGCCGGTGGTGACCGTATTCACCAGGAACGCACTGGTTCCTTGGGGCACTCCGGCGCTGTCAAAGCGCCGGGCGAGGACGTCGTAGGCCCCGACGGACGACCAGTCTCGCCACGCCACGACCGTCTCCCCCGCCGTCCCCACCGCGACCTGGGCGTGGGCCTGCCCGCCGCCCGGGGACTCGAGGCGCACTTCTTCCGCCGCCGCGGGGAGGGCCACCCAGAGCACGGAGAACGCAGTCCCCAAGACCCCGCGCATCGCGGACCACACTCCCGACCGACTCCCTCCATCCATACCGCGCTCCTTAGGATGACTCGCCCGAGGTCTCCGGGCCCCTTGCCGAGGTCGACGACCCTGCCATTTCATGGCGCCATGATTCTGTATGCTCTGCACACATTATATCGAGGAAAAGTCTGGCAGCTCATCGATCATGCACCCGTCGAGTGCGTCCCCCGCCTCGAGGGCGGTGGCCACCTGCGGCCAACCGATCCCTTCGGCCTCGAGGTGGCGACGCAGTCCGCGCAAGATTTTCGTGAATCGAGCGTAGAGCCGCCGCTCGGGCCTCGACTGCTCGCGGGCAATTCGCCGCACGGTCCAGCCCTGTCCAAAGCGCAACGCCAGAAGTCGCCGGTCCGCCGCCGACAGGGTCCGTAGCCCCGCCTTGACCACAGCTCCGACGTCAAGAGCCGCGCGACACCGCTCCGACGCCTCCACCCGCTCCCCCGCCCGGTCCGGCGCCGCCTGATGCTCGAGCGCTCTGTCCATTGGCACGGCACGCCGTCGACTCCGCCGCGGGATGCGCGCCGCCAGGGCCTCAAGATCCTTCCGCGCCCGCCGGCGGCACCGCACCTCCGCCACCGCCTCAGCGACCTCGAGTCCGTCCCGATTGATCCGCCGATCCAGCTCCACCGCCGCCGGCCCCAGCCGCCGCGCCGACGCCGACGGCCGCCACCGCCCCCACCGCCGCGCCCGCCTATCGAGCAAAACCCGCCGCGCCACCGAAAACAAATACGTCGACCACCGGCTGCGTCCGCCGAAGCGTCGCAAGACCGCGAAGTCGCGATCGATCACTTTGACCATCACGTCCCCGTACAGCTCCGCCGCCTCGTCCCGCCCCACCCGATGCGCCCGCACCACCGCGGTCACCGCCTGCTCAATGTCGTCCACCCTTTCGTCAAAAAGCGCCCGTCCCTCACAAAGTGTCTGTCTCATCGCCAGCTCTCCTGATTCCTGAAA
>JBCDKB010000428.1:0-7826 GCA_038747035.1 Acidobacteriota bacterium
CGTCGGTCTTGGATCCGTCGGTCTCGGATCCGGCGGTCTTGGATCCGGCGGCGTTTGGCTTTGCCGTGACCAAGGGCGCCGTCGCCGGCTACGTCCAGGACAGCCTGTGCGCGACCTGCCACATCGAGCTGTTTGAGTCGTACCAAGCGGTCGGGATGGCCCAGTCCTTCGCGCGGCCCGCCCACGCGGTGGTGGTCGAGGACTTCGAGGCGCCGCCCTATTACCACCCGGCGTCGAACCGCTACTACGAGATGCGCCGGACCGCCGCCGGCGGTTTGGTGATGGCGCGCTGGCAGCTCGACGCCGCCGGCCGCCCTGTCCACCGCGTCGAGCAGGAAGTCGACTGGGTCATGGGATCGGGCCACACCTCGAGGGTCTACCTCTACCAAACCGCCGGCGGCGAGCTCTTCCAGCTCCCCCTCGCCTGGTACTCCCAGGGACAAGGCTGGGGCATGGCCCCCGGCTTCGACGCTCCGGTGCACGAGGGACTGACCCGCCGCGTCCGCCGCGAGTGCATGTTCTGCCACAACGCCTACCCTGAGGTGACGGACGGCGCCGACGTCTACGGCGCGCCCCAGACGTTCCCGGCGGAGCTGCCGGAGGGGACCGGGTGCCAGCGCTGCCACGGTCCCGGCGCGGAGCACGTCGCCCGGGTCTTCTCCGGTCGATACGTCGTCGAAGAGATCCGCGCCGCGATCCTCAACCCGAGCCATCTGACGCCCAAATTGCGCAACGACGTCTGCTACCAGTGCCACATGCAGCCGACGGTCGAGCTCATGGGCGTGCGCCGTTTCAAGAGCTCGGATTACGACTTTCGCCCCGGTGAGTCACTGGATGACTATCTGGTGCTGCTGGATGCCGAAGCGGCCGACCAGGATCGCAGCGAGCGCTTTGAGATCAATCACCACCCCTACCGTCTGGAGCAGAGTCGCTGCTTCACCCAGAGCCAGGATCTGTCCTGTTTGACGTGCCACGATCCGCACCGCAAGGTGCCGGAGGCCGAGCAGGCGGCCCACTACCGTCGCGCGTGCTTGAGCTGTCACCAGCTCGAGGCCTGCGGCGCCCAGTCGATGGAGGCCGCGGCCCTCGGTGCGCTCGGCGCTGGGAGCGTCGACCTGGGAGACTGTGCGGCGTGTCACATGCCGAGTCGTCGCACCCAAGACGTCGTGCACGTGGCGATGACGGACCACAAAATCCAGAGATTCCCGGCGGGTCAGGATCTCCTGGCGTCCTTGGCTGAACGCAACCCGATCCTGGTCGACCTCGACTTTCTCCGTCCGGCCCACGCCCCGCCCCCGGCCGAAGGCGAGATTTACCGCACCGCCGCCGTTTTGCGGGCCGGCGGCGGCGCCGACATCGCCGACCGCCTTCAGAAGCTCCTGGCCGCCTCGCCGATCGATTCCCCCGGACCGTGGCTGGACTTGGCGCGCGCCCGGGTGCAGCAGCGAAACTGGCGGGCGGCGACCGCCGCCCTCGATGCCGTGGCGTCGAGGCTCGGGGAAGGGCACGCGGCGTGGCCGGCGGTCATCGGCTGGCGGGCGATGGCGGCGGCCGGAGAGGGTCGCGTCACGGCGGCGATTCGGCTTTTCGAGCGGGCCCTCGAGACCGGTGACGATCCGGGTCTTCTCTATAACTTCGGGGTGGTGCTCGCCGCCGCCGACCGGTGGACTGACGCCGAGCGACACCTGGAGCGCGTCGTCGAGCTGAGACCCCATCACCTGCCGGCGAGGTTCTACCTCGGACGACTCGCCTGGGCCCAGGATCGTCCAGACGACGCCGCGGCCCATTTCCGCAGAGCCTTGACGTCGGATCCGGGGCACGGGGCTTCCTATTTGCTGCTGGGCCGCGTTCAGATGGAGAAGGGCCTGCGGGAACAAGCCCTCGAGACGTGGCGGCTGGGGCTGGCGCTGGCGCGGGACTCGGACGCTCTCCAGCAGGCCTTGGAGGACGAAATGGGTTCGGCGGCCGGCGCTTGAGAGAGATCGTTTCTATTTAGGTCGTCTTTGTGCCGCCTTTAATGCCGCAATGCGGCGTGATTCGGCTATCCTTGGCACAGAATGAGTGCCCCAGAAAGTCCCCCTTCGAATCCGTCGCCCGACCCCGGCGTCCGCGACGCGGCGGCCGCCGTCGACGGCGGCTCCCGGGAATGGCGGTTTCGACTGATCCTGCTCGCGATGTCCGGCCTTTTCGCCTTCCTTTGCGGCGAAGTGGCGCTGCGCATCCTGGCCCAAGGTAAGCCGAAGCCAGTGGCCTCGGAGAGCGGCTTCACTTTTTTTGCCCACGACCCCGACCTTGGCTGGGACCTGGTGCCGAACGCTTCGGACCGGCACAGCGCTGCGGAGTTCGATGTCGAGATCCGGATTGATGCCCGCGGTCTCCGGTCACCGACGCCGTCGCCGGACGCCCCCGTTAGCGGCGGCGCCCTCCGCCTCGCTGCGCTCGGTGACTCCTTTACCTTCGGCCATGGCGTTGAGGCGCGGGAAGCGTGGCCGGCGCAGCTCGGAGACGAGCTGGCCCAGGTCGTGACCGAGAACCTGGCCGTGACGGGCTACGGCACGGATCAGCAAATGCTCCGCTTCGAAGCGCGGGCGGATGAGCTGGATCCGGATGTCGTGGTGTTGGGCCTCTTCGCCGGTAACGTCTTCCGCAACGCGCGGTACGAGCAGCTCGGTTACGCCAAGCCGCGCTTTGTGCTTGAAGGTGGGGAGCTGGTCCTCAGCGGCGTCCCGGTTCCGGAGGAGCCCCCTTCGCCGCCGATGTCCAGGCTATGGGCCCTGCTCTCCCGCACCGCGGGGGGAGTGGTCGGTCACCTCGGCTACGGCGAGGCGTGGGCTGTCACCGGAGCCATTCTCGACCGTTTGGCCGCGGATTGCTCCGAACGCGGGGCGTCATTCTTCGTGGTGATTCTGCCGAAGGATCAGATGATTTACGGCAGTGGCCTTCGCCGCTCGCTCCATGAGCGCATGCACGGCCGCCTGCACCAGATGCTTCGGGGGCGCGGCATTCCCTATCTCGATTTGACCGAAGCGCTGCGCGACGGAGCGGCGGCCGGTGATCGGCTCTATTTCCCGGCCGACGGCCACTGGACGCCCGCCGGCCACCGAGTGGCGACGGCGGCGATCGCCGATTGGCTGCGCCCGCAGCTCGGTCCACAGGAGCTTGAGCCATGAGCGGCGGGACCCGGGGAGCGATCGGCGACAAGGACGTGCGCACCGGTCGGGTGGCGCACGTAGCCCGCTGGATCTCGCGGGTCGGACACCCTTTCACGATGCTTATCGCCTTCGCCCTGGCCGGCAGCCTGCAGGCCATGGAGTGGTCCCGGGCGGTGGCGTTGACGGTCTGGGTGGCGGTGTGCGGCGTCGCGCCCCTCGTCGTCTTCCTGATGCACCAGGTCAAACAAGGTCGCAGCAACTTCGATATCTCGACCCGTGAGCTGCGGGGGCCGGCTTATCTCCTCGGCCTCGCCCTCGGCGGTTTGTTGATCGTGACGTCCTGGCCCCTCGGGGCCCCGCCGGTGGTGCTCGCGTCGATGGCGTGCGCCCTCGCCATGGTGACGCTGGCGGCTGTGATCAATCTCAAGCTCAAAGTCTCCCTGCATACGGCCTTCGCCGTCTGGGTCACGCTGGGATTCTCGGCGATCGATCTGCGGGCGACGGCCGGTCTCGCGATGCTGACCGCCGCCGTCGCCTGGTCGCGGCTCTACCTCCGCCGCCACACGGCGGCTGAAGTGTTCGCCGGCCTGGTGCTCGGGGCCGCCATGGCCGGTGTTCTGCTGTTGATTTTTGTCCGATTGGGTAGCCCGTGAGCCCGCAGAACGCGCGGCGGGGGCCCGGCGGCGTTATGTGCCGGGATTTCGATATAGTCGGTCGGCGCTCAGCGCCCCTTTTGGGCCGGTTTTTCCGATAGAGGTCCGTTCTCCATGTCTACGAAGATGGTTCGTCATTTCCGCCTCGTCAAGCCCCTTGATGAAGGCTCGATTCCGATCTTTCACGCCGTCAACACCAAGGACGATCGTGAGGTCGCGCTCAAATTTTTGCCTTTTGAGCTCAAGGAAGACCCGGCGGCGCGCAAGCGCTTCATCGACGAGGCCCAAGCGGCTTCTAGCCTCCACCACCCGAATATCTGCGCGGTGTATGAGATCGGTGAGTCGGAAGACGGCCGCATGTATGCGGCGCTCGAGTACCACGAAGGCGAAACCCTGAAGCGCTGGCTCGAAAAGGGGCCGCTGCCCGTGGACCAGGCGATCGATATTGCGCGTCAAATCGCTGCCGGCCTCGCCGAAGCGCACCGGACCGGCCTGGCGCACCGCGACCTCGTCCCCGCCAACGTGTTGGTGTCGAAGGACGGGACCGCCAAGATCATTGACTTCGGCCTCGCCAAGCAAGTCAGTCAGGGAGGCTTGACCCAGATCGGCTGGTCGCTGGGGACCCCCGAGTACATGTCGCCGGAGCAGATTCGCGGCGCCGACGACGACGAGCGCACGGGTGATTGGTGGTCGCTCGGGATCGTGCTCTACGAGATGGTGAGCGGCTCCCAGCCCTTCACCGGCCGTAACCTCGCCGGCGTTTTGACGGCGATCCAGCAGCACGACCCGCCGCCTTTGAGCGGGAGCCGTCCCGAAGTGCCGACGGCCCTGGACGGTCTCGTGTCGAGGCTGCTGGCGAAGGATCCGGCGAACCGCTACGGGTCCGCGGAAGAGCTGCTCAGGGACCTCGGTGAGCGCGGAGCGCCTTTGCCGGCGGCTCCGTCGTCGCCCCCCGCCTCGGCGCCTCGCCCCGCCCCGCCGACGACGCCTTCCGCGGACTCGCCGACGACGGCCCCGGCCGCTGGAAGCGACCGGCGCTGGCTCTGGGCGGTCTTGGCCCTCCTGGCGATCGTGACGATTCTGTGGTTGCTGCTCGCCGGCCGCGCCGACGGCGCGCTCCTCGAAGCTGGCCGCGCGCACAGCGACTGGGCGTCGATGACGGCGCCGGGGGTCAACTCACCGGCGCTAGCCGACCACGCCGCGTTGCAATTCGGCTCGGTCTAGTCGTCCGGTCCGAATCGCGCCTTTCTTCGGCGTTGACGCCAACCGCTGCGCCGAATCGATAGGGCCTTGTGGGGCGTTGGGGTCCGTCGCTGGAGCGTGATCGCAGCTTTTCGCGCCGCCGGCTGCGCCAAAGCTAGATCCCTGGGCAGCGCGAAGGGCCCAGGCCCCGTTGTGACCTAGGCAGCGGTGACCGTTCGACCAGTTGGCCGACGCCACACTTCGGCTAGACGCCGGCCGGTCCGCTTCCGTACGCCACCTTAGTGGCCCCACGACCCGGCCTGGCTCCGCGGCCTCCGACTCGACGCGTGACTGAAACCTTCAGTGACTGCGGAGTCGGAGCGACCGCGGGCTAACCACCCACACTCGCTGTTGTCTGATGACCAGCGGATTATTACATGGACATTACATTCGTCAAAGCTTATCGACCGTAGCCGATAAGCTGGGCCCATGGGGGGCGAGTCCGTGACCGAGGAGCGTGGGGAGTTTACGTCCCGGGGCAGCCAGGATCTGCTGCGGCGATTCTGGCCGTTCATGCGACCGCACCGCCGCTACCTGGTGGTGATCGGCGCCGCGTTGCTGGCGGCGACGCCGCTTTCGCTGGTCTCGCCGCTCATCATTAGACGGGTGGTTGACGACGCGGTCGGGGCCTCCCGAAGCGGAGAGGTCTGGTTCTGGGGCCTCGTGCTCGTCGCGTTGACGGTGATCGGCGTCGTCCTGGAACTGACGCGGGGTTGGGCGAAGGCGCTCTTTGATCACAAGGTGCGGCGCGATGTGCAGTTGAGCCTGCACGGCCACGTGCAGTCGATGTCGCTTCCGTTCTTCGCCGAACGCGAGACCGGGTACTTGATGTCGAGGGTGAGTGACGATGTCGAGAAGCTGGACGGCGCCATGGCCGACGTTTTTGTCCGTGCGCTGCTCGACTCTCTCACCGCCGTCGCGTGTTTGGCCATGCTCTTCTACGTCGAATGGCGGATGGCCCTCGGCGGCCTGGTGCTGGTGATCGTCATTTTCGGCTTGGTCGCCCTCTTGGCTCCGGAGCTGCGGCGACGTTCGGAGCGGGAGCGAGAAGCCAAGGCCGAAGTGGGCCGCGCCCTCCACCAGGCGCTCACCGGCCATGCGCTGGTGCGCGCCGTCGCGGCGGAGATCCGCGAGCGCCGTCGACTGGCCGCGGCGGTCCACCGCGCTCTGCGGGCGGGGCTTCGCCGGGATCTATTCGCCCTCGGTACCGACAATGCCCTCGGGCTGATCGCGGGGGTGGCGCCGACGTTAATCATCCTCGGCGGCGTCGCTTTGATCGTCGCGGGAGAGCTGACGGTGGGTGGGCTCTTTGCCTTCTTCATGTACCTCCTGCACCTATTCGCCGCCGTCGCCGGGGTGGCGACGGCGGTCCCGGCGCTCCAGGAATCGCTGGCCTCCTTGGATCGGATCTTCGAGCTGCTTGAGACGGAACCTGACCTGCCGACGGCGTCGCCGGCGCTCAGACTCGGGCGGCTCTCGGGGCGGATCCGCTTTGAGGGCGTGTCCCTCCGATACGACGGCGCCGAACGCCCGGCCCTCGATCAGCTCGATCTCGAGCTGGGGGCCGGAAAGGTGCTTGCGGTGGTCGGGCCGTCGGGGGCGGGCAAGACGACCCTCGCCCACCTCCTGATGCGGTTCTACGACCCAACCTCCGGCCGTATTGTTGTCGACGGCCACGATCTCCGCGACCTGGACTTGAAGAGCTTCCGGCGCCGGGTCGGCCTCGTGCCCCAGCACGTCTTTCTCTTCGACCGGACGGTGGCGGAAAATATCGCCTACGGCGCCGGCGAGCGGGACGAGCCCCGGCTCTGGCGCGCCCTGGAGGCGGCGGCGGCGCGTGATTTCGTTGAAGCGCTGCCCGAGGGCCTAGCCACGAAGGTCGGCGAAGGCGGTGTGCGGCTGTCCGGCGGGCAGCGTCAGCGCCTGGCGATCGCCCGCGAAGTGCTGCGGGATCCCGACCTGCTGCTGCTCGACGAGGCGACCTCGGCCTTGGACTCGCGCACGGAACTGGCGGTGCAGCGGGCGGTGGACCGGCTCCTCGAAGGGAGGACGGCGGTGGTCATCGCCCACCGGCTCTCCACCGTCCGCCGGGCTGACGCCATCGCCGTGCTCGACGGCGGCCGGCTGGTGCAATTCGGCACCCACGGAGAGCTCGCCGGCCGCGGACTCTACGGCGAGCTTTGTGAGTCGCAGCTCCTGTCCGCGTCGGCGATGTCGTCCGGAGCCCCGTGATCCGAGTGGTCTAGCGCGAAGCCCTTTTCTTGAAGGACCAGGTGAAGGCGAAACGGGAGACCTCGACGCCATTCGGCATGCGGCCCACGGTTTCAGCGCGGACGATCTGCGGTTCTCCGGTCTCGACGGCGCGGGCGACGCCGGCGAAGATCGCTTCGGCGTCTTCGCAGGTGAAGGTTGTCGTCGCGGTGGCTTTTTTGCCGAAGCTCGCTTCCATATCGACGATGAGCATGGCGACGGATGCCGGCGCCAGCTCGCATGCGAGCATGGCGGGCACCCCTGTCGACATTTCTGCGGCCATGCTTTGGGCGGCGAAATAGGTCGAGCGGAAGGGGTTCTGGGTCCGCCAGCCGTAGGGGACGGTCACTTCGCAGCGATGTTCGTCGGCGGACTTGACGCGCAGTCCGGCGACGAATCCGAGGGGCAGCTTGGCGAGCAGGAAAAAGCGAATCAGTATGGGGTTGCGGATGCGGGAGACCCATTTTTCAAGACGCTGCCGGTCAACGTTCGCCGGGGCCGTGTTCACGGACGGGGCCGGGGCAGTGAG
>JBCDKB010000429.1:0-7793 GCA_038747035.1 Acidobacteriota bacterium
AGAGGGTTGAATTTTCAAGGCTGACAGAGCTTCAATGCTGGCCACTCCGGGCCAAAGAAGGTAGCCTCGGACTTACATCACTTGCGGATTGGAGAATCGATGATCGAGGAATTGGAGCCGCCCAGCGCGATCGAAGACGCCGAAGAAGCCGTGGAGGTGCTGCGGGCTTGGGTCGCAGACGAGCACCTGCAGGCGACGCTCGACCCGCTCGCCTTCGAGGCGCCGACCGTCTGGGGAGCCCTGCTCGCTGACCTCGCCCGCCACGTCGCCAACACCTGGGCAGAGAGCGACGGCGGCCATCCGGCTGAAATTTACGGCGAGATCGTCCAGGCCTTCATCGACGAGTCCCAAGAGACGGCCGCGATCGATACGCCGCGGTCCGAAGACGCGCAACACGAAGAGGAGTAGCGTCGTGGCGGGGGAGAGAGTTCGGATCAAGTGCCCGAAGTGCGGGCTTGTCCAGTGGAAATCGGAGGCCTGTCACCGCTGCGGTCACCCCTTTGACGGGCCGCCGGCCCAATCGGTACCGGTGGCTCCAGCTCAAGCGACAGCGCCTGAGCAGCAGGTCTTCGCCCAGCCTCCGGCGGCCGCCCCCCAGGACGCCGTCACCCAGCAGTGGACGCCGCCCGCGCCGGTCACCGCTTCGACCGGTATCGAGGTCATGCCGCCGACGGTGGCGACACCGCCGCCGCCAGAAGTGCAGGCCGCGGACATCTACGCACCGCCCACCGCGGTGGTGGGCGGCGGCGGCGCCTTTCCCGGCGCCGCCGTCGGCCGCTTCGGGTCGATCACCGAAGATATGGTGGTCACGCTCGAGAACTCGAGCCGTTGGATCAGCCACACTTCGCGCTTCGGCTATTTCCTGGCGGTGATGTACGTCTTACTCGCCATCGCCGGACTCGGCGGCACCGCTTTCTCGGCGGAGGCCGAGGCCGACGGCGCCGTGCTTTTCGGCATGTTCATCGGCTACGGCTTGATGGCGGCCATCATGTTCATGGTCGCCCACCACCTGCGGGGCGCGGCTAGATCCGCCAAAATGATCCGGGAAGCCGGTAACCCCAGTATGGCCATGGCGGATACGCTCCAGCACCAAAGCTACTTTTGGAAGGTCACCGGCTGTGTTTCCTTGGTCTCCCTGGTCATGCTCTTCATCAGCCTGCTCTTTATCCTCGGCGCCGCGTTGACCGGAGTTGTCGCGGGTTGACCGATGCAAGAACTCCGCTACTACGTCGCCACGAGTCTTGACGGCTTTATCGCCCGGGGAGACGGGTCCTTTGACGATTTCGTCTGGGACGACGAGCTGGTCGCCGACTTCATGGCCACCGTCGGGACGTTTTCAGCGGTGCTCATGGGCCGCAAGACCTACGACGTCGGCCTGCGGGAGGGAAAAACCAGCCCCTATCCGCACCTCCAACAGCTGGTCTTTTCGAGGTCGATGGACAACAGCCCGGACCCGGCGGTGGAGTTGGTGAGGGAAGGCGCCGTCGAGCGAGTCCGTGAGGTCAAGGCCCAAGACGGCGACGGTGTCTGGCTCTGCGGCGGCGGTGAGCTCGCCACCCTCTGCCTCAAGGCGGGACTGATCGACCGGCTGACCCTGAAGCTCAATCCGGTGGTTTTCGGAAAAGGGACGCCGCTCTTTACCGAGCGGCTTGACGTCGGTGCCCTCGAGCATACGGGGCGCCGGGCCTTTGAAAGCGGCATCGTCCAGATGGAGTATCGCCTTAAGACCTAGCCACCAAGAAGACCTGGCCACCAAGCGACGGTCAGCCCGCGAAGCTCTGCTTCATCAGCGCCAAGACGGACGGCCAGGCGCGCTCGAAGTAGACGTATGTCTCGTCCCACTGCGGACCGTCGCCGAAGCCGAGGTGGGTCAAACGCACGGCGGTGCCGTCGCCTTTGGGTTCGAACTCTACGACCACCCACGTGTGCTTCTCACGGTTGTCTGCCTGGTCCGGCGGCGAATTCCAGGAGTAGGACACCATGCGGTTGGGTATGTAGCTGAGCACCTGGCAGCCGTTGGAGCCGATGCTGCCGTCGAAAAGCCACTCGTATCGACCGCCGATGGCGAGATCGATTTCTGCTTTGAAGGCTGAGAGCTGGGGACCGTAGGCCGCTCGGAGGGCGGCGCCGTCGGTGAAGGTCGCGAAGACGCGTTGCACCGGCGCATCCATGTACTCTTCCACCACAAAGCTGCGCAATTCCGCGCCGGCGGCGACGAATCGCTCGGGGTCAATGGATCGGATCGTCGAGTCTTCTGTCATTGCGGTGTCCTCCGTCCGGCGTGCGGCGCCGGCGCACGGACCGTCGCAGCGCTTCCACTGCCCGTCCATGGCGGCTTGCCACTCGCCGTCAGTACCCGCCGGTCTCATCCAGACCTGCCAGCGGGCGGTATTGTCGTCTTGGGGCTCGTAGCGCTCGCGGATGGAGGCCTGGCCCATCGTCCACTCGGTGACCAGCACCCCGGGCTCGGGCATTTCGTAGTCCACGGACTTCATCGTGCCGTCGAAATTGAAGTTCTGCGCCAGGACCTTTCCGTCGGCGTCGAGGCCGAGGAATGAGTGGTAGCGCAGGTAGAGCGGGCCGCCGTTATCGCTCACCCAGGTCATCGCCTCCACGAATTGCCCTCCGACGGCCGGCCGGTATTGCGCCTTTGAATAGACCGTGGCGCCACTCGACCAGGCGGCGTCGAGTTCCCAGGTGCCGAGGTACGGCTCAAAGACCGCGAGGCGCTCGTGGAGCGTCGCGGCGCCATCGGCCGGCTCCGAAGCGGGCGTATTCGCGAACGCGCAGGGGACCATGAGTCCGAGTGCGGCGAGAGTGGTCAAGGGTCGCAGATATCGAAGCACGGTGTGTCTCCTGGTTTTTCAGCCCCGGGTCGCCGCCGCGCGGCCCCCGAGGGCTCGACGATTCAAGGCTCGATGCGGGCGTCTTCCAACAGGCGATTGAAGTGATCACGCAGCACCCGGACGGACGCATCGAAGCCGGCGAGGTCGGAAGCGGCCCGCGCCTGCAGCAGTCCGCCTTCCATCACGGTCAGCACGAAAAAGGCGAGGGCGTCGCGATCGCAGTCCGCCGGCAAACGATCCCCCGCAGCGTCGAGCCACCGACGGATACCGGCGCGCCAATTGACCATGTTCACCTCGATACCCGGCCGCACCTCCGGGTGGGTATCGCTAACCTCGAGGGCGAGGTTTCCGAGAGGACAGCCGAGGCGGCAACCCGTCTCGACCATGCCCGCCCGGTACCACTCGAGGAGCTTGAAGATGCGTTCGATGGGGTCGGATTCCGCCGACTCCACCGGCCCCAGCACGACCGGCTGCAGCAGGTGCTCGTAGTGCTCGAGCACCGCCCGGAGCAGGTCGTCTTTGGTGCGGAAGAAGTGGTAAAGGCTACCGGGGTTGGCGCCGGCCTCCCGGAGAATGGTGCTGATCCCAGTGCCCTGGTAGCCCTGCTCGTGGAAGAGCCGGGCCGCGGCTTCGACGATGCGCTCTCGAGTGCTCATGGCCAATTAGCGGGTGTCAGACGGACGCTCCGAAGTTCTTTGGCTGGGCGGCTCGGCGGGTATTGCCGCCTGAGCCGGACTTCGACCGATGTGTTGAGTGATCGCTCAACATCATACCCGGCACTTGAGTGATCAGTCAAGAAGAGGTTTAACCGCTTGACGGTCAACGCTTTGGCCCTTAGTCTGACGTGCTATCGGGGAGTCTCGACATCACATGAAAGACCACAAAGAACCTCTTCCCAAGAAGACCTCGACGGGCGACTTTCCGGAGCGACCCGCCCGCGGTTGGTCGCGGCGGCGGTTCTTGGCTTCTGCGGCGGCTCTGGCGGCGACACCGGCCGGCGCCTTGCTCTACGCGCGAGAGATTGAGCCGCACTGGCTCGACGTCGTCCGACTCGATCTTCCGATTGTCGGTTTGCCATCAGCGCTCGATGGAAGAACGCTCCTGCACCTGAGCGACCTCCATGTGGGCGTGGTCGATCGCGAGTTCTTAAGCGAGAGCTTCAGAGTCGCACGGGCCCTTAACCCGGATCTGGTGGCCTATACCGGCGACTGGGTCAGCTATATAGACGAGTCGACGCTCGACGAGCTCGAGGTGAGTCTCGACGGCCTTCCCATCGGACGGCTCGGTACCTACGGCGTGCTTGGAAACCATGACTACGGCCACAACTGGCAGATGCCGAAGGTCGCGGCGCGTATCCAGCGGATTGTGGAGGCGGCCGGTGTCCGCCTGCTGCGCAATGAAGCTGAGGAGGTCGCGGGCCTCCAGATCATCGGCCTCGAGGACTTATGGGGTCCCTATTTCACCCCCGGCGACGTGCTCCAACGCCACGGCGGCCGCCCCGCTTCGCTGGTGCTTTGCCACAATCCCGACGCCGCCGACCGCTCCGTATGGCACGACTATTCCGGCTGGATCCTCTCTGGCCACACCCACGGCGGCCAATGTAAACCGCCCTTCCTCCCACCGCCGATCCTGCCGGTCGAAAATCGTCGCTACACGGCCGGCGTCATCGAAGTCGACGACCGGCGACGCCTTTACATCAACCCCGGGCTCGGCTACCTCAAACGGGTGCGCTTCAACATGAGGCCGGAACTCACGCTCTTTACCTTGCGCCCGGCCGGGGATGAACGCGGGGTGGGCCGAGCCCCGTGAGGTATTCGAACCGGGCCGGATGGCTCAGCACGCTCGGCGCTTTGAGCCACTGTGGGGGCCCCTTCCTCTCCCTAGGCCTTGCGCTCTTGTTCGCGGCCTGGCCCCACGCCGCTTGGGCATCGCCGCCGAGCATTCGATTTGACCAGCTCAACGTGGACGACGGTCTTCCCGACGGGCAGGTCAACTCGATCTACCAAGACCGACAAGGATTCCTGTGGATCTCGACCCGCAACGGCCTCGGACGCTACGACGGCCACAGCGTGGTGGTCTATCGGTACGACCCCAGCGACGACCGTTCGATCAACGGCAACTGGGTCGGCCCGCTGCTGGAGGACAGTCGCGGTCGCTTATGGATCACCCTCGGCGTCGGCGGCCTCGATCGATTCGATCCCACCACCGGGGTCTTTGAACATATCGACCTGACGCCGAGGACGCCCGAGCCCAGCGACTTCTCGATCACCAAACTCGACCTCGACGCCGACGGCAACCTGTGGGTCGCCACCCTCGCCAGCGGTCTCTTCCGCATCCGCCGAGACGACAGTTTCGAGCGCTTCCAAGCCGCCGATGACGGCGGCCCCGCCGCGGACAATATCTCGGACCTCGAGATCGACGGCGCCGGCCGACTGTGGATCGCGACCTGCGGCGGCGGCGTGAGCGTTCACATCGAAGGCCGTTTCCACACCGTGCGCGCCGCGGACGGGCTCTCCAACGACTGCTTGCGGCGGGTGATGACAGACGAGCTCGGCGCGTGGGTCGCCTCGACGGCGGGCGTCGACCGTGTGTTGCTGCGGTCATGGTCCGACGGGGATCCGGAGATGCGCGTGGAGTCCTTCCCGGCGCCCCAAGCGACAGGTTCCGTCGGATTTATCGACCTCGACGAGCGCGGTTCCGTCTGGGCCGGATTCGACGGCCAGGGTCTGGGGCAACTCCAGCCCGAATCCGGCACCTGGCGACTCTTCCCTTTCGCTGCGCCCACTGGCCTCTCCGTCAACGGCCGCCCGCGGGGCACTTTCGTCAACGGCGTCAGCTTCCTCGAAATCGATGATGAGGCGCGGGTGTGGGTGGGCACCTTCGGATCGGGCCTGTACCTCTATGACCCCGAAAACGACTCCATGGAGCAGTGGATCCACGACGCCGCCGACCCCACGAGCCTGTCGAGCGACGTGATTTCCGCCGCCCTCTTCGACCGTAGCGAAGGCCTCTGGGTGGGCACGGCCGGCCGCGGGCTGTCTTTCTACTCCCCGTGGCGCTTCAAATTCGGCGGCCTGCGGTGGGACCCCCTCAGGCGGAAAGGCCTCACCCATCCGGCCGTCTTGGCCATCGATGTCGACGGCGACCGCCTGTGGATCGGGACTGCCGCCGGTCTCGAGACTTACCACGTGCTGAACGATCGACTCGAGACCGTGCCGCTGCCGGGCGTGACGACGGCGGTTCGATCCCTCGAAATTGACCCCGACGGCAATATCTGGCTCGGCACCAGTTTTTCAGGTCTCTACCGCTATACGCCGTCCACCGGCGAGCTGACGGCTTTCCCGAGCGTCGTCGGCGACGTCTCGACGCCGAGTAGCCAGAACTATCGACACCTGAAGATGGCCCGCGACCCTAATTATCTGTGGCTCGGCTCCAATCAAGGCGACGTCGATCGACTCGACCTTCGGACCGGCACGGTCGAGCGACGGGTCGCGGTGGTGCAGTCTCCGGACGGAAGACAGAGCGCGGTCTGGGCCCTCGAAGAGGACGCCGACGGTCACCTGTGGGTCGGCGCTCCGTCGCTCGGACTCTTTCGGATCAACCTGGCCACCGGCGAGTCGAAACGCTACGAGCGCGACCCGGCGGACCCCGACGCGATCAACAACCGCACCGTCAATTCGCTCTTCCTAGACTCCCAAGATCGTCTCTGGGTCGGCACCTTCAGCGGCGGCCTCGATCGCTATGATCCGCAGCGCGACGCATTCATCCACCTGACCGAGCGCGACGGCCTGCCGAGCAATATGGTCGAGGCTATCCTCGAGCAACCGTCCGGCATCCTGTGGCTGGCGACGCGCCACGGCCTCGCCCGCTATGACCCAGGATCTGGCGACCTCAAGCACTACCGCCGCCGCGATGGCCTGGTCGCCGACGGCTTCGCCACCGGCGCCGGCGTGCGCTCCGCCGACGGCAGGCTCTTTTTCGGCGGCCTCGGCGGCGTGGTCAGCTTCCGTCCCGACGAGATCTCGAGCAACCCCCACCTGCCGCCGGTGGCGTTGACCCGCTTCTTCCGCCTCGACGCCGAGGGTCGCCACGAACTGGCCCTCGACGGCGTCGACGATGTCGTAGTGTGGCCGGGGGACCGCGTTTTCGGATTTTCTTTCGCCTCCCTCGACTTCGCCGACCCCGGCCGAAATCGCTTCGCCTACCGCCTCGAAGGCTTCGACGACGACTGGATCGACGCCGGCGCCGAGCCTTCCGCGAGCTACACCAACATTGACCCCGGCCGCTATACCTTCCGCGTCCAGGGCTCAAATGCCGACGGTCTCTGGAACCGCGACGGGGCGTCGATTCGCGTCTGGATCAAGCCCCCGTTCTGGCAAACCGGCTGGTTCCGGGCATTGCAGGCCCTCGCCTTTGCTTTGGCTCTCCTCGGCGCCTACTTCTGGCAGCGTCGGGCGTTGATCGCCAAGGAGCGGCGGGAGCGGGAACGGCTCGAGCACCGGCGCAAGAGCCGCGAGCTGCGCATGGCCCAGCAGATGCAGCGCAGCTTGCTGCCCCGGGATGACTTTAGCCATCCCCGCCTCGAGATCGCCGGTCGCCATCGGACGGCGTCGGAGGTGGGTGGCGACTATTTCGACGTGATTGAACAGCGCGACGGACAGTCCCTCTACGTCGCCATCGGTGACGCCGTCGGGCACGGCATGGCCGCGGGATTCGTCGTCAGCATGGTGAAGGCCGGCTTGCTCAATGCGCTCCGGACCGAAACCCTGGAGCCCGACGCCGTGCTCATCGGCCTCGACGCCATGTTGCGAGACGCGGCGCCGCAAGAAGTAGGCCGGGGACCCGGACGCCTGCCGGTGTCGATGGGCCTCGCCGTCGCCCGCGTCGACTTCGAGCCCCGCTCGGCCCTCGCCGTCCAGCTCGCTTCGGTCGCCATGCCTTACCCCT
>JBCDKB010000430.1:0-7768 GCA_038747035.1 Acidobacteriota bacterium
CGTGGTCGGCCCCGCCGATCCGCCCGCCGGGGCCTGGGCCGAGCTCACGCCCCTCACCGGCGACGCGGCGCCCCGGATCTGGTCCCTCGTCGCCGAGCCCCGGGCCGCCGTCGCCGAGCCTCCGCCGTGGCCCGAGCTTGTCGCGGAGGTCACCGCCGACACCCGGCTGCCGCGCGGTCCGGCCATGGTCTGCACCGGAGCGCCCGACGGTGCCGTCGGCTGTCGCCGCGTCTATCTCCACCGTCCCGACGGCGCCATCAGCCGCGGTCCGGCGCCCGAAGATCTCGCGGTCGAGCTTGAATTCGGCGCCGGCGTGTCCGTGGTCGGCCGCTACCGGCTCGACGGCCTGCCCGTCGAGGGCGCCCGGATCTCGGTGGTGCCGGCGGACCTGGAAAGCGGCCGCGCTTTCTCGCTGCCGCTCACCGCCGAGGGCACCAAACTCCGGCGAACGACCACCACCGACGCCGACGGCCGATTCAGAACGCCGCCGCTTCGACCCGGGCGCTACCACTTGGAAACGCGCCTGCCCACGGGCGCCGTCCACCGGCCGGATCCATTCGAGCTGCCGGACGCCGCGGACCTCGAGGCCGCCACCGGGCCGCGGGCAGACCAGGAGCTGATCGTTTGGGACCTCGGGGAGCTCGACGCGGCCGACGAGCTGGCCGTTGAAGTGATCGTGCTCGACGGCGACGGCCAACCCCTGCCCGACGCCCGCGTCGACGCCCGCCAAGGGACGACGCGTCGCGACCTGCGCAGCTTCAACGGCCGCGCCGACGCCGAGGGCTGGGTCCGGCTTTCGGGGTTCACCGTCGAGCTGCCGACGAGGGTCGACTGCGGCCTCGACGGCTATCGCGACTGGGGGGCCGACTTTGAGCTCTTGCCGGTCGAGGTCATCTGCCGTCTCGAAGAGCTCGCCGTGGTCACGGGGCGAGTGATCGACGTCAACGGCGAGGCCGCCCTCGGCGCGATCTCCGCCGTGCCCCGGCCCGTGGACGGCGTCGAGGAGCCGTCGCCCCCCGGCACCGCGGCGACCGGCGTCTCCTCGGCCCCGGACGCCGACGGTTTCTTCCGCCTGGAGCTGCCGCCGGGCGAGCACCACTTCACCGCCGCCGCCCCCGGCCTGGTGGTCGACCGCCGCGTCCTGAGGCTCGGCGCCGGCGAGCGCCTGGACCTCGGAGACATCCCGCTCCAGGCCGGCCGTGAGTTCGAGGGACGGGTCGTGGAAGCCCCTCCCAAAGCCGACGGCCCGCCGCCGCTGGTGGCCCGCGAGCGCCGACCCGTCGCCGTCGCCGGCGCCGAGATCCGCGCCGTCGATCCGCCGGGGGCGGCCCGGGCCACGAGCGACGCCGAGGGACTTTTTACCCTCGCGGCGATCGGCGACGTCCCCCTCCACCTCGAAGTCCGCGCCGAAGGGTTCGCCGCCCACCGCCTCGAGCTCGACCGGGAGGCCCAGCGTCGCGACGACCCCCTGGAGATCATGCTCGAGCGCGGCGGCTGGATCCGGGCCCTCGTCGATGGCGCCGACGGCCCGTGCGCCGGCTGCCGTCTCCGTCTCGAGCCCGGCGGCCTGACGCTGCGCACGGACGCGGATGGCGAGGTCGTGACAGACGCCCTGCGCCCGGGCCGGTACCGCGTCGAGCGTCCGCGGGTCCTGCACCTGGGTAGTCAGGTCCTGGAAATTCCGGCGACGCTCACCCGCCACGCCCGGGTGGTGGCCGACGAGATCACGACCGTGCGCTTCGAGCTCGAGCCCGAACGCTGGCCGGTGCGCTTTGACCCGCACCCAGGCCCCGGCTGGTGGCTCATCGCCCGCACGTCCCGCGGCGAGGAGCGCCTCGAGCCGAGCGACGATCTCTTCCACATACCGCGCCCGCGCGGCGAGCCCCACCACCTCTTCTTGACCCGTTTCGACCCCGAGACCGACGCCGAGGTGGAGGTGAGGGTCGCCGTGGTCGACGGGGGACGACGGCCGCCGGAAACGACCTCCGGTCTCGACCCGCTGACCCTCGAGCTACCGGACGGCCACGTCGAAGGTCGGGTGAGCGGAACCGGCGGATTCGGCAGCGCCGACGGACGCCTCGCCGGCGTCCGGGTCCGCCTGCAAACCGTCGCCGACGGCGCCCACGTCGCCGAGCTGCGCACGGGAGACGACGGTCGCTTCCATCTCCCCCACGTCCCGCCGGGGGTCTACTCGGTGGTGCTCGGCGAGCGCGCCTTCCAGTTCATCAGCGTCGCGCCGGGCGAGAGCCTCGACCTCGGCGACTTCCAGCTCGCCGACGGCGGCTACTAGCGCGACCGAGCGGCCTGACGCACGCCATGCCATCGCCCAAGGTCCTGATCGCCTACGGACTCGCCGGTTTGGCGTTCGTCGCGGCGTCCCTGGTCGGCTACGCCCAATTCGTCTTCGCCAAGCACCGCCAGGAGATCGACGGGGCGCTCGCGGCGACGGCGCCGATCAACCGAAATCCGCCGGACGCGGTGCGCGCCATGCTCGGCGGCGGCGCCCTCGCCTCGACGGCTGACGACGTCGGCGCCCACTTCCTGATGCGGTCCTACCCCACGGCCCTCGAAGCGCCCACGGTCCAGGCTTTGGACCGCTTTCTATGGTCGCGGCTCGTGCGCTACTACTACTCGGAGTCGGAGATCGTCGGGCTCTATTGCGCGGTCTCCTCCCTCAACAACGGCGCCACCGGCCTCGACGCCGCCGCCCGCAGCCTGTGGGGGGAACCGGCGGACGCCCTCGATCGAGATCGGCTCGCCTACGTGCTCGCCGCCCTCCGTTCGCCGTCCCTCGCGGGCGATCCGGACGCCCTCCGGCCCATCGCCGACCGCCTGCTCGAAAGCGCCCGGGCCCGCTGACAACCGGCGTCGGATCCCGGCGCCGATCCGGCCCCTGGCCATCCACATCGGAACGGCGGGGGGCGGCGAAGAAATGGGCACAAGGAGATACCTACCTATGCTGCACCATTCCCTGGTCCGTCCGCCCCGCCTTTGCGAAGTCCTCCCGTCCCTCGCCCTCCTCCTGCTGGCCGGCGCCGCCGCACCCGCCTTCGCCGAGGACACCCCCGAGGCCACCCCCGAAGGCGCGGCGACGATCGCGGCCGTGGACACGGCACCCGCCGTCTGGCCCCAGTGGCGCGGCCCCGAGCGCTCCGGCGCCGTCGAGTCCGACGCCCCGGCGTGGCCGAGCGACCTCAAAGGACTGGAGCTCATTTGGCGCTCCGAAGACCTCGGCCCGAGCTATTCAGGCCCCATCGTCGGCCCGAAGCGGGTTTACACCACCGAGACCCGCGACGAGAAATTTGAAGTCGTCACCGCGTTCGATCGCGCCACCGGCGACAAAGCCTGGTCCAAGCAGTGGCCCGGCGCCATGAAGGTCCCGTTCTTCGCCGCCCGCAACGGCAGCTGGATCCGCGCCACCCCGGCTTTCGACGGCGACACGCTCTACGTCGGCGGAATCCTGGCCGTGGTCGTCGCCCTCGACGCCGCCACCGGCGCCGAGAAGTGGCGCCTCGACTTCCCGAATACCTTCGAAACGGAGAAACCGCCCTTCGGCTTCGTCTGCTCACCGCTCGTCGACGGCGACTTTCTCTACGTCGAGGCCGCCGGCCACCTCTTCAAGCTCAAGAAGGACTCCGGCGACATCGTCTGGCAAACGGACGACTTGAGCGGCGGCGATATGACCAGCGAAGGCACGTTTTCGTCGCCGGTGATCGCCGACATCGCCGGCAAGCGTCAGATTCTGGTGCAGAGCCGTCACGAGCTGCGCGGCGTCGACCCGGCGGACGGCACGATCCTGTGGAGCCACCACGTCCCGAGCTTCCGCGGCATGAATATTCTGACGCCGGCGCCCTGGGGCGACACGGTCTTCACCAGCACCTACCGCAACGCTTCCTACCTCTTCGAGGTGAACGCCGGCGACGCCGGCTTCACCGCCGCCCAGAAGTGGACCAACGAAGCGCAGGCCTACATGTCGTCGCCGCTGATCATCGGTGACGTCGCCTATAGCCACCTCGGCAACGGCCGCTTGACCGCCATCCGCCTCACCGACGGCGAACGGCTCTGGACCACGAAGCCCATGGGCAGCTACTGGTCGATGGCCCACCGGGGCGACCGCATCCTGGCGCTGAACGAGGAAGGCGAGCTCCTGCTCATCGACGCCTCCCCAGACGCCTTCAACCTGCTCGACCGACGCGAAGTGGCGAAGAGCGAGACCTGGGCCCATATCGCCGTCGCCGGCGACCTGGTCTTCATCCGCGACCTCGACGCCCTTTCCGTCTGGCGCTGGGGCGCCTCCCAGTCGTCCCCGGCCGAGGCGCCGGCGGCGACCACCGGGCGCTAAGCCCCCCCGACGCCGCGGGGCGTCGGATTTCAAGCACGAAGCGGCGCCCGGCCGTTTCCCGAGGCGCCGGTGTGAAAAAATCCGCCGGCGCCATGTCGTCCAACCTCACGCCGCGTTCCGTGCTCCCCGGCCTGCTCTTCGCAGTGGGCGCGTCCCTGGGCTGCTTCGAACCCGTCCCCGATCCGCCGTCGGGGGCGGTCACGGAGCTGGTGCAGTCCGGCTCCGACTGGCGCTACCTGGACGACGGCCGGGAGCCGCCGGAGAATTGGACCTCCCTCGAATTCAATGACGGCGACTGGCCGGCGGGGCCGGCCCTCATCGGCTACGGCGTCGGCGATGAGTCGACGACGCTCCGCTGCCATCCCGACGTGGCGGCGGGTGAACCCTGCGCCGCTCCGGACCTGGAGCCGACGCTCACCTTTTACCTTCGCCGCGACTTCGACGTCGTCGACCCCGAGCGCTTCCAGCGCCTGCGCCTGCGCCTGATCAACGACGACGGCGCCATCGTCTCCCTCAACGGCGAGGTCATCGCCCGCGCCAATATGCGCCCGGGCGTGGTCGGCCACGCCCAGCCCGCGGCGAGCGAGGTCGACGACCGGCTGGTGTGGCGGGAATACCGTTTCGACTCGCGCAAGCTCAACGCCGGCCGTAACGTGTTAGCCGCAGAGCTCCACCTCGCCCCCGGCCGCAAGCCCACCGTCGGCTTCGACCTCGAGCTCACCGGTTTCGATCCGGCCTCGTCGTCCATCAGCCGCGGCCCCTACCTCCAGCAGGTGAGCGAAAATCGCGCGCTGGTGGTGTGGCGCACCGGCGACCGGGTCGCGACGGAACTGCGCTGGGGTCAAGATCCAGAGGCGCTCGAGCATCGCTTCGTCGACGACCTGCCCAAAAACGAGCACCGGGTGATGATCGAGGACCTCGACGCGGGCAGCGCCGTCCACTACCGGGTCGGCGCCGGGGAGCGAAAGATCGCCTCCGCGGTCCATCGCTTCACCACCGCCCCCGCGGACGGCGACGCCGGTCCGGTCCGCGTGTGGGTCACCGGTGGCCTCGGTTCCGGCGATCGTTTTGCCGAACGAACCGCCCTCGCCGCCCGTCGATTCACCCTCGGCGAGTCGCCGCAGCTCTGGCTGAGCCTCGGCGACCAGGCGTTTGATCGAGGTCGCGAAGACCAATTCGACGACGGCCTTTTCACCCCGTTCCGCGGCGAGCTGGCGACGACGGCCTTCTATCCGGCCCTCGGCAATCGGGACGTGCGCACGGGTAAAGACCCCTCCTCGATCCCCTACTACCTGCTGCTCGACCTCCCCGACCGGGCCCAGGCCGGCGGCGTCGCCTCGGAGCGCGAGTCCTATTACGCCGTCGACTGGGGGCCGCTCCACGTCGTGAGCCTGGATACGGTGACCGGCAACCTGGCGCCGGACAAAGAGATGCTGACCTGGCTCGACCGGGACCTGGAAGCCAATACCCGGCCGTTCACGGTCGTCTACTTCCATCACCCGCCCTATTCCAAAGGCTTCTTCTCCACCGACGACGCGGAAAAAAGCGGTCGCTCCTTCGGCGTCCGGCAGAACGTGCTGCCGATCCTCGAGCGCCACGGCGTCGACCTCGTGCTCGCCGGGCGCAGTCCGTCGTACGAACGCAGCCGCCTCCTCCACGGCCACTACGGCACCTCCGACACCCTCGAGCCGTCGATGGTGCTCGACGCGGGCGACGGCGTCCCGGACGGCGACGGTCCGTACCGGAAAGCGCGCGGCGGTCAGGGCACGGTCTACGTGACCGCCGGCGGCGCCGCCACCTCGGCCAAAGGCGACTTCGACCACCCGGCCATGGCCTTCGCCACGGCGGAGCGCGGTTCGATGATCCTCGACGTCACCGACCGGCGGCTCGATCTGTGCTTCGTCGCCGCCACGGGCGCGGTGCTCGACCGCGTCTCCCTGGAGCACCGGTAGCGACTCCGGCCAAGGCGACCTAGCCCCCCGGCCGAGGCGCCCAGGCGTTCTTTCCGCCAGGGACCCGGACGACACACATCCGGCCGAAAACGCCCCCCGTATCGAAAGAAAACCGACTCGGCCCGCCCCTGCGCGGGCCCCAAAGCGTTTTCTGCGATCAGCCCGCCCTAAGGCGGTGTGAAGGAGCTAACTCCGTGAGACTTCTCTCTTCCAAGACTCTCTCCCTATCAGCGCTCGCGCCCCTGGCCTTGGCCCTGGCGATGGCGCCCGCGGCCCTGGCCGAGCCGACCCAGACCGCCCAATATCGCGTGACCTTCCAAGCGAATTGGAGCCAGTCGACGCACCCGAATCAGTTTCCCGGCGACCGCGCCCACTTCTCGGGGCTCATCGGCGGTCTGCACAATTCCAGCGTCACCTTCTGGGGCCCCGGACAAATCGCCACCGACGGCATCGAGAATATGGCCGAGCGCGGCGCCACGTCGCCCTTCGATAGTGAGATCCAAGCCGCGATCAACGCCGGCAACGCCAGCGCCGTGGTGCGCGGCGGCGGCATCGCTCTGTCCCCCGGTAGCGCGTCGGCGAGCTTCACCGCGAACCTCAATCACCCGCTGCTCACCCTGGTTAGCATGGTGGCGCCGAGCCCGGACTGGTTTGTCGGCGTGCACGACTACAGCTTGATCGAGAACGGCGACTGGGTCCAGCAGAGGGTCATCCAGCTCTTCTCCTACGACGCCGGCACCGACAGCGGCTCGAATTTCATCGGCTCCGACATCAACACGAATCCGCCGGCGCCGATTTCTTTGATCCGAGGTGGTCCGCTCGCCAACGGTGTACCCATCGGCACGTTCACTATCTCGCGCCAAGACACGCCCCCCGGCCCGGCCCTGGAGCTCGCCGAAGGGCGTTTCAAGATCACGGCGACCTACCGCGACTTCGAGCTCGCCCGCGGTGACGGGCAGCCCGTGGGCTTGACCCGCGACACCGGCTTCTTCTGGTTCTTCTCCCCGCAAAACCTCGAAGTCGTGGTGAAAGTCGTCGACGGCTGCGGCTTCAACAACCATTTCTGGCTCTTCGCCAGCGGCTTGACCAACGTGGAGGTGGAGCTGCGGATCGAAGACACCCTCACCGGCCAGGTCAATACCTACTCGAATAATCTCGGCAACGCCTTCCAGCCGATTCAAGACACTACGGCCTTCAACGGCTGTCCGTAGCGATCGGTCTGGAGCTCGCTCTCCCGACCCCGGCCGCGTCCACCGTGCGCCGGGGTTCTTTGTTTCAGCGTCCTGTCCCGGCCGCCGCGACTCGCCCCCGGCCCGTCGACGGCGCCTTCCAACGGCGATAAAATGCCTGGACCGCCGCGCGGCGGCCCCGCCGCGCCCGGGAGGAGATCTCAACTATGAAAATCTACAAAGTACTGCCCGATCTCTCGAAGACGCGCCACATGAAAATCTGGCATAAGGCCCTGCATTCCCAG
>JBCDKB010000431.1:0-7761 GCA_038747035.1 Acidobacteriota bacterium
CGCGGCGGTCGCGAAGCCGGCGACGACGAGCACCGCGGCGACCGGGGCGAGGGCGGCGAAGCCCGCCGGGTCGGCGAGGCTTTGGATCAGCACCCTGGGCAGCCAGAAGACGTCCCAGCGGTCGGGGGGCCACGCCATCAAGCCCGAGGACCAGAAGCCGTAGAGCCATTCCGGCTGGGGCCTCGGCCGCAGAAAGAGAAAGTAGTGGGCGCCGAAGCTCAGGAGCCACAGGGCGCCGACGGCGGCCGTCGAGAACCGGCGTCCCTGAGCTGGACGCCGCCAGGCGTCGAGGGCGAGCACGGCGCCGACGCCGGCGAGCACAAAGATCGCCGGCAAGCTAAGCCACACCGACGCGCCGCCGACGAGCGCCAGCGTCCACGGGCGTCTCCCCTCACCGTCGTCAGATTCCGAATCGACCCATCGCTGGCCGAGCCAGAGGAGGAGAAGCGCGGTGCCCAAGTCGACGGCGTAGGGTTTGAGCTGGAAGCTCTGCCAGATCGCAAACGGGCTGAAGGTCACGAGCATCACCGGAAAGAGCGCGAAGGACGTCGGCAGCGCGCGGCCGGCGACGGCGGCGATCAGCGGCAGGGAAGCGAGGGAAGCGATGAGCGCAGGCAGTCGCAGCCCGAACTCGCTTGCGCCGAAGCCGAGCCACAGCGCCTTCTCGAGCCACAGCCAGGCGACGGGGGCGTTCTGGCCGTCGAGCAGCGGACCCGCCAGCTCGACGAAAGAGAGGCGCTCCAGGTTGTGGTCGAGGAAGAGCTCGTCGAGCCACAGGGGGCCCGCCGTGGCGAATCCCCAGATTCGGGCGGCGGCCCCGAGGACGAGGATCACCAGGAGCGGTCGAGGGACCGGGCGCACTGGAACCTACTGACGCGTGGCGCGGCGCCGCGGTCGCTGGACCTTGCAGCCGAGCGCCGGCTGCGACTCCGGGCCGTCGACGCCGGCAGCCAAGGCGGCGACGGCGTCCCGCAGCCCGGGTTGGGTCACGCGGTCGAAGGGGCCGGAGTGGTCGTCGAAGGGCCCGCGGTAGACCAGCTTGAGCTCGGCGTCGTAGAGGAAAGCCTCCGGGGTCCGTTCGGCACCGACGAGGTCCGCCAGCTTGGCGCCCTCGTCGAGGAGGTACGGCAGCTCCCCGAGGTGTTTTTCGGCGAATCGCCCCATCTCTTCGGGGGAGTCGGTGGCCCGGCGTTTGCCAGCATTGGAATTCACCAAAGCGACACCGACGCCCCGCTCAGCGGCCTGGGCGGCGAGCTGGGGGATGCGGTCCGCCCAGTCGACCACGTAGGGGCACGTATTGGACAAGAAGACCACGACCAGGCCGCCGGCGCCCCGCCGGCCGCCGAGTGTCGTCGCGCCTTCGCCTTCACCGGCCGTAACGTCGATCAGCGCCGTTTCGAGGGCCTCCGGAGTCAGGCCGTCCGACCGCCCTTCGGTCTCGGCGGCCGCCGCTGTGGCGAAGATCAGGACGCTCAGCGTCAAGCAGACGGGCGCGAGTGCGGCCCGCGGCCGGTCGGAACCAGATCGACGGCGGGGGCGTTCGGCGCGGGACGGCGGGTGTGTGCGCATGGCGCGATCATAGCCCGAAGCCCGTGGACGCGCGGCGCCCAGCTCACCCGGTGGTCCGCTAGCATGGCCCATGGCCGGTTCGACCCCATCGTCCCCTGACCTTCACTCGGAGCTCGCTCCGTGAGCTCGTTCTTCGGCACCATCGAAGAGATCTGGATCGGTCCCGAAGCCAAGGCCGAGCTCCGGTCGGTTGACACGGTCCGCGCCGTCGCCGGCCGGGGCCTCGAAGGCGACCGTTACTTCCTGCGCCGGGGTTCCTTCGACCGCGCGCGCTGGGGGGACCAGTCGACGTCGTCGACCGGCCGCGCCGTGACGCTCATCGACCGCCGGGCCCTCGAGGCCGCCCGCGATCGACTCGAGCTGGAGGGCTTCACCGGCGGTGAAGCGCGGCGGAACCTCGTCGTCAGCGTCGAGCCGACGGCCGGCGTCGATGCAGATCTTCGAGATCTTGTCGGGGCGACTTTTCGAGGCGCCGAAGTGGAGTTTCGCGGCGTCCGGCTGGCGCCGCCGTGCCGGCTCCTCGAGCGCATCGCCGGCCTCGATCTTCGGCGGGGCCTCAAAGGCGTCGGGGGACTGCGGGCCGACGTCGTCCGGGGCGGCCGGATTCGGGTCGGAGATCGACTCGAGCTCGTCAACCCGGGCCGGGGCCGGGTGCCGGGCTAAGCCGCCAAGCTCTAGATGCGACTGAGTTCGGCGCCGCGGATCTCGCCCTTCACTTCGCTGGTGGCGTCGACGGTGACGCGGACCTTCTGATCCTCGTCATCGACGATCAAGTCCCCTTCGATCACCGATCCGCCGGTGAGCTGGACCTCGATGGTGCTCGTGCTGCCGAGCTTCTGTTCGCCCTTGATGCGCACACTGCGGCTGACGCGGCTCCCTTCGCTCAAGATGATCGAGCCGTTGTGGGTCTCGATGCCGCCGTCGACGGCGGTGCCCTTGAGCCTCACCTGGCCGTTGATGGTCTGGACGTCGCCGCCGACCGAGGTGCCGGCGCCGGTCTCGATGGCGCCGTTCACGGATTCCAGGCTGCCGCTGACCTGGACCTGATCGTTGACTCGGATGCTGCCGTTGACCGTCGACACGTCGCCGATGGCGGTGCCGTCGCCGACGCGGATACTGCCGTTGACGGTTTGGGCATTGCCTTTGACCTTCGCCTGGGATCCGACGGTGATCGAGCCGTTGACGCTGGTCAGGCTGCCGGAGACGCTCTCGCCGTCATCGACGCGGATGGACTTATTGATCGACGCGTCGCAGCCGACGGTGGCCAGGACGGCGGCGATCGACAGGGCGGTCAGGAGTTTTTTCGCGGAGTTATCAAACAGGTGGGAATCAAACATCAGGGACTCTCCATGTCGTGGTGCCAGAGGGGGCATGCTCAACACTACGGCCGCAGTCCTTCGGTGTTACAGGCATTGGCCTTCGGTGTTGCGGGCATTGGACGGTGCCGGAGCCGCTCGGCGTGGATGGTGGTCACTTGCCGTCAGGCGACCGCGACGGCCCGGCGCTACTTCCCCCGCTTGCGCAGCGCATCGGCGAGGGTGCCGAAGCCGCCTTGGTTGCCGCGGTGCTCTTCGAGCATCTGGCGCACCGACGGCTCGGCGGCGTCGACCTCGGCCCGTTCGGCGGCGGCGAGGGCGATGCGCTTCTTGGTCGAGTCCAGGTTGAGGACACGGACCGACAGCGACTGGCCGATCTCGAGCACTTCCCGCGGATGATTGAGCCGTCGGCCGCGCCCGAGCTCGCTGATGTGCACCAGGCCTTCGATGCCCGGCTCGAGCTCCACGAAGGCGCCGAAGCTCTCCAGGCGGCGGACGGTGCCTTCGAGGATCTTGCCTTCGACAAAGCGCCGGTGGGCGTCGAGCCAGGGATCGCGCTCGAGGGCCTTGCGCGATAGCGAAATGCGATCTCGACCGTCGGGACGCCGCTCCAGGCTCGTGACCTTGACCTCGAGACTCTGGCCGACCTTGAGCTCGCTGCGCGGATCGTCGACCCGCCGGTGGGAGAGCTCGCTCACGTGCACGAGCCCCTCGAGGTCGCCGAGGTCCACGAAGACGCCGTAGTCCTCGACGGCGCTCACCGTGCCGGTGACCACCGCGCCGACGCTGAGCTCCGCCCGGCGGATGGCGGCCCGTTCGGCTTTCTCTCGCTCGAGCAGGGCGCGGCGGGAAAGCACGACGTCGCGGTCGCCGGCGGTCTTGACCAGGAATTGCAGCTTCTGCCCGACCATCGCTTCCGCGTCCTCCACGCGGTGGTCGGCGAGCTGCGAGAACGGGCAGAACGCCCGGCGCCCGCCCCGGAGCTTGACCTCGGCGCCGCCTTTATTGATCGCGGTAATTTCGCCGTCGACGACCTCGCCGCCCTCGAGGTGGCGGTCGGAGGCGCCGCGGCCGACCGGTCGCAGCTCGAGACTGCCGCCCGGCGCCCGGGCGACGACTTCGAAGTCCAGCCGGTCGCCGGTGCGGTGGAGCAGGACGCCGTCTTCGTCGGTGAGCAGGTCCGTTTCGACAATCCCCTCGGCTTTGGCGCCCAAGTCGACGAGGGCGGTGTCGAGGTTGAGGGTCACGAGGGTGCCTTCAACGCGGTCCCCCGGACCGAGGGGCTTGGACTTTCGCACCCCTTTCTCGGCGTCGAACGCGGCGAGGGCGGAGGCGAAGTCTTCTTCCTCCGTCGGTTTCTGGTAAGCCGGGACCGGCGTCGGCTCTTTGCGGTCCTGTCGGATCAAGCGGCCCTGGGGTTTCTGACCGTGGCGGCCTTCGAATTCTTCGAGAATATGGCCGAAGTCTCGGCCGGGATCATCGCTGCGCGTCATGGCTATGTCCTCTGGTTTAACCCCGGGATCTTCGTCGTCCGGCCCAGCTTAGATCAAGTCGGGCCGGGAGCGCGCGACGGACTCTGCTAGGGAAACTCGCTATCCCAAGCGCTGATATTGCCGCTTTCAAAGCCGTCGCCGAAGATCAGGTCGGCCTGGAAGAAGTCGAGGCACCCCGGGTTGCTATTGGCGCGGGACACTACGTGGGCGCCCATCCGGGTCGGCACTCGGTCCGGCGTATCCCCCCACGGATGGCCGGCGCCGAAGGTCGGCGAGATATTGGCGAGGCCGCCCGAGCGGAGGTGGCAGTAGCTCATGATCGTGCCGCAGCCGCCGCCGGAGGTGCCGCAGGGCAAGGCTTCGCTGCCGCAGTAACAGCCCAGCGAGCACTCGCCGCTCTCGCAGGTATCGACGGGGTTGCTCGAGCCGCCGACGCCGTTGTAGCAGTGGGTGTGGGGCGAATTGAAGTTGTGGCCGACCTCGTGGTTCCAGCCGTAGACGTCCCAAACGAAGCTCGGGTTGTCGAGGTCGAAATTCGCGTCCATATCGCCGGTATAGCCGTAGCCGCCGCCGTAATTGTCGTTGTCGGGCGTTAGGGAGCAGCCGAGCAGCGAGGCTTGGTAATTGAAGGCGCCGGAGCACAGGACGCCGACCCAGGCGATGCCGCCGCCGTTATTGCGGCCGGAGAAGAAGTGGGCGATGGTGCGGTCGATCGAGCCGTTGTTGTCATTCCAATAGCGGCCGAATTCGAGCAGCGCGCACGCCGGATTGCCTTGGGTCCACGGATCGGTGGTGGCCCAGAACTGGCTGTGGGTGATGGCGAGGGAGGTGTCGATCTCGTCCTCGAAGATGCCGGTGACGTAGGCGAAGATGTCGCCGAGGTAGGCGAGGGCGGCGTTGGCGTCGTCACCGAATTTATCCAGGAACTGAATGTCCGTTTCGACGGCGATGCGGGCGGTGTAGGTGGGGTTGCCGCCCGCCTTCGCCATCTTCCGGGCGTCGCGGACCTTGGCTTCGAGGCTCTCGATGAGGTTGGCGTGGAGCGCCGACGGCGGCAGCGTCCCATCCGGCAGGGTGAGCTCATTCGAGCCGCAGTCGTGGCCGCCGGGGGTCTGCACCTCCGACATCTGGTCGATCTGCCGCACCTGGACGTGGCTCGAGAGGGCCGCACCGCGGGCGCGTCCGAGCATCCAGTGGCCGCCGGGTTTGGAGATGAGGCCCCGGACCTCGCCGGTGGCGCGCACTCCGAGCGCGGCGCGCGAACCGGGGACGCCGACGATGCGGCCGGTGTACCAGGCGATGTCGGGTGCGGTGAGGGCCCTATTCTCGCCATCGATATCGACGAAGAGGGTCGCCCCGGGGGTGAAGATCTGGACTCGACGCAGCTCGAGGCTCGAAAGCTCGTCCGCCCCGAGGGCCAGGCCGGTGAGTGTGAGCGTGTCGCCGGGGGTTGCGGCGCGGGCGCGCTCCAGACCTTGCGGGGTGGAGAGGGCGGTGAGTTCGAGGGCGGACGCCCCGGCGGCGATGGCGAGCGTCAGCGCGCCCGCGAGGCAGGCGGCGCCGAGCGGGCGCGGAAAGGTGGACGGCATGGGAAACTCCTGAGGCAGAAAAAGATAAGAAAAACGCAGGGCCGCCGACGAATTGGGCGGCGGATCTCGGGTCGAGAGTCTAGCAAGCTAAGCCGGCGTCAGTCGGCGTCTTGGAGTCGCCGCGGCGATTCGTAGTGCTTGTGACAGCCGCAGCGCTGGATCGGCGCGAAACTGATGTCTGCGAGGCGGTGCCGCGGCGCCGCGGTCGGCGGCGGGGCCGGGAAGTCGCGGCCGCGGGTGCTATCCCTCAAGGTCTGTTCGGACGCCCGGGTCTGTTCGGCGACTTGGTCGCCGGCGGCGCGGTGCGCAGGCTGCGGCGTCGGAGCGGAGGGTGCGTGGTGGGACACTGCGGCCAGTCTAACAGCTCGCGGGAACTCCCCGGTGACGAGAGGAGTCCCAGGTAGGGTCAACCGTCCGCCGCCGTCGCGGCGGAAGGATAAGATTCAGGCGCATCCACAGAATTTCGGCCTAAAGTCGGCGGTCGGGATCACGAACCAGAGCGGGGGAGCGCGATGGCAAGCTTCGAACAAAAGGTTTCTAAGGACCGGCGTCCAGGGTTTCTGACCTGGTGCGCTGCCCTGATGATCGGACTTGGGGGTATCGCGTCCCCGATCGCCGGGTCGCCGCCGACCGTCGAGGAGATGCGTCGCCAGGCGATCCCCGGTCCCTACGCCAACTACGAGCGCAAGATCGGCTGGCTTCGCGACGGCCTCGCCGGCGGCAACTACGAGCTCGCGACCCATGGCTCCCTGGTCGATATCTTGGTCAAGCTCCAGCTGGAAATCAAACGGAGCGGAGACGACCCGCCCGTCCACCTCGCCGACCTGGACGGTCAGATCACCGACGCTATCGACGCTTGGATCCACGATCGGCCCGACGACGTCAGCGGCTACCTGGCCCGGCTCCGGCGCGCGGCCCCGGGCGAGCCGCGCAGCGCGGTGATCGGACAGATCGAAGCGAAGTTCGGCGACACCTTCCCGGCGCTCGCCGACACCGCCGCCGAGCTTCGGGATCTGGGCGACGCGAAAGCGTCGACGACCCTGGTCGAGCGCTACCTCGGTCGTCATCCCGACGACACCCAGGCCTATGCCGCGCTGGTGTCCGACCTCAAAGATCAGAGGGCTTACGCCCGGGCCGGCGAGGTCGCGGCGGCGTGGCTGGAAAGACATCCCGAAGACCTCAACGCGCGTCGACAGCACCTGGTGCTTTCGCATCTCGAGCTCCCGGACCGTGATGCCGAGGAGATAGCGTCGTCGATCCTCGAAGGTCAGTCCGGACCGATCGACGGCGAGCTGTGCCTCGACTTCGAGACCGTCGGCGCCGTCACCGCGGCGTCCACCTGCTGGAAGCGCCGGGTGGCCGCACTCGAACCGGACGACTACCGCCCATTCGCCGGCCACCACCTCCGGTCCTTGGCGCGCTCGCTGGCCGCCGCGGGCCAGATCGAAGCGCTGGCGGGGATCGGCAACGACGCGATCCTCGGCTGGCGTCGAGTGTTCATCGAAGAGCTCGGCAAGACCGGGCGCTGTGACGCGTTGGCGGGTCTGCTGGCTGGTCTCCAGGCCGAGGATGACCCCGAGAATCGGAATGTCTTCTATTTTCGCCAAACGCGGCTCGAAGCGATGGTGAGCTGCTCGCTCGACGCCGCCGGGCCGGAAGCGCTCGCCATGCTCGCAGACTCGCCCGCCTCAGCGGTCCAGAACAGATTTCAACCCACCCATACTACGCATGTCTTGTGCATCTGTATTCAGATTATGCTTTTGATCCAGTGCATGTAAAGAATGTATGACCGAG
>JBCDKB010000432.1:0-7716 GCA_038747035.1 Acidobacteriota bacterium
CCACTTCACGGGGATGATTGACGTGGAGCACCACGACTTTCTGGAGCCGGCTCCTCGACAGCCAGCCGATCAGCGCTCCATCCACCCGTTCCGGCAGCACCGCCGGCAGCCGCGTGTGGATCCGCAGGCGCTCGACGTGCGGGATGGCCTCGAGCTCCGCGACGAGCTGCGCCAGCTTCTTATCGCTGAGCGAGAGGGGATCACCGCCGGAGAGCAGCACTTCCCGGATCGTCGGATCGGCCCGCAGCTGCTCCAAGGCCGGCCCGAGGTCGGCCACGTGCTCGCCATAAGGGAAGTGCCGACGGAAACAGTAGCGGCAGTGGACGGCGCAAGCGCCCGTGACCACCAGCAGCGCCCGTCCGGAGTATTTGTGCAGCAGGCCGTCCACCGGGGAAAAGTCAGATTCCTCGAGCGGCTCCGCAACCCAGCCGGGGACCGCGACGAGCTCGCGCGCCGTCGGCAGCACCTGTAGCAGCAGCGGGTCCCGCGGATCGCCCCGGCGCATGCGGTCGACAAAGCCCCGCGGCACGCGCAGCGCAAAGGACGCCGCGGCGGCCGGGTCGACGCCGTGGCCCGCGTCCTCGAGGTCGGCGGCCGTGAGGTCCACGGCGTCCAGCAGCTCGTCGAGGCTCCGCACGGCGCCGCGCAGCAGCCGCTGCCAGGGCGCGGGCCCGGACGCGGACCGGGCCCCGGAGATCGCCCCGCGGGGGCCCGCGCCGTCGCCGCTCCGGGACCTATTTTTCGCCTCGACCGTTCGGGTTATCATCCCCCAACGTTAACCCATCGGCCGCCGTCGCGGCCCACTACTCCCCCCGGACTCACCTGCCGAGACGCCGCCCAGCCGCGAGGATCCCATGGCCAGTTACTCCACCAATCAATTCCGCTCCGGCCTCAAGTTGATGATCGATAACGATCCCTGCTCGATCATTGAAAACGAATTCGTGAAACCCGGCAAAGGCCAGGCGTTCAACCGCGTCAAGCTGCGCAACCTGCTCAACGGCCGCGTGATCGAGAAGACCTATAAGTCCGGCGAAAGCGTCGAAGGCGCCGACGTCATGGAAACGCCCATGCAGTACCTCTACTCCGACGGCGAGAAGTGGCACTTCATGGTGCCGGACAATTACGAGCAATACGAGGCCGACGAAGCCGCCATGGGCGACGCCAAGAAGTGGCTCAAGGAAGAGGATCGGGTCGACGTCACGCTCTGGAACAACATCCCGATTTCCGTCACGCCGCCGAATTTCGTGCACCTGAAGGTCAAGCAAACCGACCCCGGCCTCAAAGGCGACACCTCCTCCGGCGGCTCCAAGCCGGCCACCCTCGAGACCGACGCCGTCGTCAGGGTGCCGCTCTTCATCGGCGAAGGTGAAGTGCTGAAGATCGACACGCGTACGGGCGAATACGTCTCCCGCTCCAAGGCCTGAGCCGGACCGGCGGGTGACGGAGCGGAGCGCCGAAGACTGGCGCCCCACCGCGGGTCTCGACGGGCTCCGTCGACGCGCCGAGATTCTCGCGACGATCCGCGCCTTTTTCGCCGAACGCGGCGTGCTCGAAGTCGACACGCCGCTGCTCGCCGCCTCGACGGTCACCGACGTCCACCTCGAGAGCGTCGCTTGTCAGCTCCCCCTAGCTGGCCGACCGACGACGTTCTATCTCCAGACGTCGCCGGAATTCGCCATGAAGCGGCTGCTCGCCGCCGGCTCCGGGGCGATCTACCAGCTGGCCAAGGCCGTCCGCTCCGACGAGAGGGGCCGTCACCATAACCCCGAGTTCACGATGCTCGAGTGGTACCGCCCCGGCTACGACCACCGCCAGCTCATGGCTGAGGTGGACGATCTGGCGCAGGCCGTGCTCGGCACACCGTCGGCGGAGCGCCTGAGCTACGGCGATGCTTTTCTTCGCCACGCCGAAGTCGACCCCCACCGCGCCGACGTCGCCGAGCTCCGCCGCGCGGCGCGGCGCACGTCTTTCGACGTCGACGCCTTCGGGGATGAGACCGACCGCGACTTCTGGCTCCATGTGCTCGGCAGCCAGCTGGTGGAGCCCCACCTCGGCGTCGGTCGCCCGACGCTGCTTTTTGACTACCCCGCGAGCCAAGCCGCCCTCGCCCGCATCCGGCCCGGGCGTGGCGGAAGCCCCGCGGTGGCGGAGCGCTTCGAGCTCTACATCGACGGTGTCGAGCTGGCGAACGGCTTCCACGAGCTGCTCGACGCCGAGGAACAGCGCCGCCGCTTCGAAAACGACCTCCGGGAACGTCGAGAGCGCAAACTCCCCGAAGGGCCCGTTGATGAGCGCCTTCTCGCCGCCCTCTGGCACGGTCTACCGCCGTGCGCCGGCGTCGCCCTCGGGGTGGACCGCCTCGTGATGCTCGCCGCCGGCGCCGACGCCATCGACGAGGTCATCGCCTTCCCGATCGAGCGCGCCTAGGAAAGCGAACCGGACGAAAAAAGACCGCGGCTTCCACCGCGGTCTTTGTCACGAGGGTTATTCCTTGGCCATCAATAGGTGCCGAGGTAGCGCTCCTGCTCCCACGGGTGGACGTGGGAGATGTAGTCGTGCCACTCCTGGCGCTTGGCGGCCAGGAAGTGCTCGGCGATGTGCGGCCCGAGGGCGCCGAGGATCACCTTGTCCTTCTCGAGCTTATCGAGGGCCTCGTTCAAGTCGGCCGGTAGGGGGGCGATCTTCAGGCGGCGCTTCTCCCGCTGCGACATGGCGAAGATATTCTTGGTCACCGGCGGGCCGGCGTGCAGGTCGCGCTCGATGCCGTCGAGGCCGGCGGCGAGCATCACAGCGAAGGCCAAGTACGGGTTGCAGGACGGATCCGGCATGCGCAGCTCGCAGCGGGTCGACATGCCGCGCTTGGCGGGCACGCGGACCATCGGCGAGCGGTTCTTCTCGGACCACGCGACGTTGATCGGCGCTTCGTAGCCCGGCACCAGACGCTTGTAGGAGTTGACCAGCGGGTTGGTGATCGCCACCAGGGCCTGCGCGTGATCGAGCAGGCCGCCGATATAGCCCATGGCGATGGATGAGAGCTGGTACTCCGCGTCCTCGTCGTAGAACGCGTTCACGCCGTCCTTGGTGATCAGGCTTTGGTGGGCGTGCATGCCGGAGCCGTTGACGCCGAAGATCGGCTTCGGCATGAAGGACGCGTGCAGGCCGTAGTCGAGGGCGACCTTGCGCACCACGAATTTGAAGGTCACGACGTTATCGGCGCAGGCCAGCGCGTCGGAGTACTTGAAGTCGATCTCGTGCTGGCCGGGCGCTACTTCGTGGTGGGCCGCTTCGACCTCAAAGCCCATCGACTCGAGCACCACGACGATGTCGCGGCGGCACTCTTCGCCGAGGTCCACCGGCGTCAGGTCGAAATAACCGCCCGCGTCGTGGGTGTCGAGCAGGGGCTTACCGTCTTCGTCCTTCTGGAAGAGGAAGAATTCCGCCTCCGGTCCCGCCACCATCGTGTAGCCCATCGCTTCGGCGCGCTCGACCTGACGCTTGAGGGTCAGACGCGGGCAGCCTTCGAAGGGCGTACCGTCCGGCAGGTGGACATCGCAGATCATGCGCGCCACGCGGGAGCCGTCGGGGCTCTTCCACGGGTTGATCTGGAAGGTCTTCGGGTCCGGGAAGAGCAGCATGTCGGACTCTTCGATGCGCGTGAAGCCTTCGATCGACGATCCGTCGAACATGATCTGATTGTCGAGGGCCTTTTCGAATTGGCTGCGCGGAACCTCTACGTTCTTCAGGGCGCCGATCAAGTCGGTGAACTGAAGGCGCAGGAAGCGCACGTTTTCTTTATCAGCCAGACGCAAAATTTCGTCGCGGGTCATGGTGTCCTCAGTGGTTACTCGTGGGTCGAGCGGAACGGTTGTGCCAAAACCAAAGGGCGCACATGAAATGCGCCCGACGGGCGAGATCATACGCACAGCAATCCACTATCGCAACAAAAATCGGCGATCTGCACATCGGTTTCTGCCAAAAATGCACAATTTTATGAGCACCTCGTCAATTTCCTGAAGATTCATAGCGGCCGTTGGGGGGCCGCCACGCGGGTTAGACACAGCGCCCGATCAAACCCGCCACTCGGCCGGATGTCCCCGCGGGGACCGTTTTGAAGGCCGACGTTTCTTCGCCATCACTTCGCATGAACATCACCGACCGTTCACGGGACCTTCATCGGCCTTCTTTAGCTTTTAATCAGGTTAAAAAGACGCCGCGCCCGCCCCACGATCAAGGTTTCCGGAGGACGCCATGCCCGCAACCCCCGTCGAGTCGACTTTCCATCGGATCTCTGAGCTGGAATTGCCGGTGTGTCGCTTCTGTCACCGGTGGAGCAGCCAACGGGTCTCACGTTTCTTTGGCCTGATCAGCCGCATCGGCGACGGACACTATTGGTACCTGGTGCTCGGCGCCGTGCTTTTCATCCAAGGCGCCGCCGCCCTGCCGATCTTCGGCCATATCGCCGCCGCAGGCGCCGTCTGCCACCTCCTCTATAAGACCCTGAAGCGCAGCACGGCGCGGCAGCGCCCCTACGCCTTTGCGACCGAAGGCTTCGACCTTTCCGTGCCGCCGCTCGATAAATACAGCTTCCCGAGCGGCCACACCATGCACGCCGTCTTCTTCACGATGGTGCTCGGGGCCTACCTACCCGTCTTGCTCTGGATCTTGGTGCCCTTCGCCGTGCTGGTCGCGGCCTCCCGCATCGTGCTCGGCCTCCACTATCCAACCGACGTCGCCGCCGGCGCCCTGCTCGGCGCTCTGCTCGCGACCCTCTCGTTCCTCGTCCTCTAACGCTGACCGAGCCTTTGCCTCCCAAGCGCCGACGCCCCGCGCGTCGGCTTTGCCTTGACGAGCCGGTGTCCCGGATCGTCGGACAGGACCCTGCCTGTGAAAATCCTTTATCTCTCTGACGTCTTCTTCCCGCGCGTCAACGGCGTTTCGACGTCCATCGCCACCTTCATGGCCGAGCTGCGAAAGCTCGGCCATGAAGTCCACCTGGTGGCGCCGGCTTACGGTGACGAACCGGCGCTCGAAGGACTCCACCGGGTCCGCGGCTGGACGGTGCCCTTCGACCCGGAAGATCGCATCATGGGCTTCCGCGCCATGTTGCGCACGACCCACGAGCTGCTCAAAGACGACTTCGATCTGATCCACATCCAGACGCCCTTCGTCGCCCACCGGGTCGGCGTGCGCGTGGCGAAACAGACCGGGCTGCCGGTGGTCGAGACCTACCATACGTACTTCCAGGAATACCTCTTCCACTACGTGCCCTTCGCCCCGCGCTTCTTGATGCGCGCTCTGGCGAGGAGCCTTTCGCGCAGCCAGTGCAATCGGGTCGACGCGGTGGTGGTGCCGTCCCGCGCCATGGAAGGGGCGCTGCGGGACTACGGCGTCGACAACCGCATGGAGCGCATCCCCACGGGCCTGCGGCCGGAGGACTTCGAGCACGGCGACGGCGTCGCCTTCCGCGCTAAGCACGGCATCGCCCCCGACCGGCCGACCTTGGTCCACATCGGCCGGGTGGCCTTCGAGAAGAATATCGACTTTCTGCTTCGCGTCCTCAAGCGCGTCTCCAGCCAAGTCCCCGACGTCATGCTCGTCATCGCCGGCGAAGGGCCGGCGCTCGGGAGCCTGCGCAAGCAAACTCAGACCCTCAAGCTCGAGGATCGGGTCAAGTTCGTTGGCTACCTCGACCGCGGCGGCGAGCTGATGGACTGCTACCGCGCCGCCGACGCGTTTATCTTCGCCTCGCGCACGGAGACCCAAGGCCTCGTGCTGCTCGAGTCGATGGCGCTCGGGGTGCCGGTGGTCTCGACCTCGATCATGGGGACGCGGGATATCCTCGAGCTGGAGAAGGGGGCCCTGGTCGCCAAAGAAGATGAAGAGGACTTTGCGCGCCAAGTCGTCCGCCTGCTCTCCGACGGGGATCTCCACGCCCAAAAGAGCCGCGAGGCTCGGGCCTACGCCCTCGGCGAGTGGGACGCCGCCACCATGGCGCGGCGTCTCAGCGCCGTCTACGAAGATCTCACTGCCGCCCACCGAAGGCGCGGAAAGACGCCCTGATGACCGAGACCCTCCGCATAGCCCTCGTCACCGAGACTTTCCCGCCGGAGGTCAACGGCGTCGCTCGGACCCTGCGGCAGCTGTGCCGCGGACTGGTCAGCCAGGGCCACGACCTCCAGCTCGTTCGCCCGAAGCAGCCGGGGGATCCCCACGCCGACGCCGGGTGGTCCCAGCTCCTGAGCCCCGGCGTCCCCATTCCGCTTTACCCCGGCCTGCGATTCGGGCTGCCCGTCTTCCGACGTCTGCGCCGCTCGTGGCTCGAAGACCGCCCCGACGTCATCCATATCGCCACCGAAGGCCCCCTCGGTCTGCACGCCCTGCGCCTCGCCTTCAAGCTCGAGGTGCCCGTGCTATCGACCTTCCATACCAATTTTCACCAATACGGCGCCCACTACGGCTACGGCGTGCGCCTGGCGATCTCCTATCTCCGGTGGTTCCACAATAAGACCCGCGGGACGCTGGTCCCCGCCCCCGACGTCGCCCAAGTGCTTACTGACGACGGCTTCGAGCGCGTGGGCGTGCTCGGCCGCGGCGTCGACGGCGACCTCTTCCACCCGGCGAAACGCAGCCAAGAGCTGCGGGCCAGCTGGGGCGCCGGCCCCGAGACGCCGGTGGCGATATACGTCGGCCGCCTGGCGGAAGAGAAGAATCTCGGCCTCTGCGCCCGGGCTTTCGCCGCCTTCCGCAAGGCCCGCCCCGGGGCGATCACCGTCGCCGTCGGCGACGGCCCGGCCGCCGACGGGATGAAGCGGGACGACCCGGCGACCCACTTCGCCGGCATGCGCCGCGGCGACGACCTCGCCGCCCACTACGCCTCGGCCGACGTCATGATCTCGCCGAGCACCACCGAAACATTCGGCAACGTCGTGCTCGAAGCCATGTCCGCCGGTCTGCCCGTGCTCACCTACGACTACGCCGCCGGCGCCCAGCTGGTCAGCGCAGAGAACGGTGTGCTCGTGCCGTTTGACGACTCGGAGCGCTTCCTCACCGAGGCCGAACGGCTGGCGACCCGCCCCGTCGCAGAGCTCAACGCCCTCGGCGTCAAAGCCCGCGCCACCGCTGAAGAGCAGTCCTGGGGAGCGATCGTGAATCGCTTCGTCGGCTACCTGACGGCGGTCCGGGACGGCGAGCCGCTGCCGCCGGACCTCACTGCACGACGCCGCTCCAGGCTGAGAAGTCGCCACTTTCGAAACCGTCGGTGAAGATCAGGATTCCATCCAGCTCCAGGGCGTGGAGCTCGATCCGCTCTTCGTGGCGCTTGACGCGGAAGCTCATCGTATTGCCGGCGGGGCCGAAGACGAGTCCTTCCTGGACATCGCCGAAGTCCGAGGGCGTCAGCGGAAAGGGGGCTGCCCCGGCAGTGGGCACCGCCATCAAAGGCGACGAGTATTCAGGGCTCTGCCTCTGGTAGAAGGCCAGAGAGCCGTCGGGGGTATAGCCGAGGAAGGCCAGCTCGTCGGCGCGGTCGAGCAGCTTCCGGAACCCGGCGTCGGTGGTCGACGCGAGGTAGAGATCACGCAGCGAAAAGTCCTGCCCGTCGACCACTTCGAAGGTCACGAAACGACCGTCTGGACTCGGCTCAATCTCCCGCAGCTCGAAGCTATCGGCGGGTGCACCCAGGGCTGCCACGAGACCGGTGCCGTCGGCGGAAATGCG
>JBCDKB010000433.1:0-7715 GCA_038747035.1 Acidobacteriota bacterium
GCTCGACCGCGGCGGCCGTGGTGTCGAGCGGCGTGGACGGATCGAGCGCGAAGAGCGCCGGCAGGTTCCAGTGGTGCGGCGCCGGCAGCTCGCGGTCGAAGAACCAGCGCTGGATCGGCGCCAGCGGCAGCTCGCCGACGAACGGCTCAAGCTCGCCCCCGGCGTCGGGCCTATCGCCCTCGGAGAGCTCGCCGGCGGGGCGGCGTCGCTCGAGGACGGCCGCCAGGTCGGCGAGTACGGGCAGGGCCGCGATGTCCTTGTGGGCGGCGGGCAGCTCCGCCTGGCGCAGGCGGGAGATCACCTGGATGCCGAGGATGGAGTCGCCGCCGAGCTCGAAGAAGTGGTGGCGCCGGGAGATCTTCTCGACGCCGAGCACTTCGGCCCAGGCCTCGGCGATGGTCATCTCCACCTCACCGCGGGGCGCTTCCGACGTATCGGGGTGGGCCGGAGTGACGGCGGCGCCGGGGTCGGGCAGCGCGCGGTAGTCCACCTTGCCGTTGGGGCGCCGGGGCAGACCGTCGATGACGGCGACGGCGTCGGGCACCATAAATTCGGGGACCGCCTCGGCGATCCGGCGCTGGATGTCCCGCGGCTCGGGCCGCTCGCCGACGGGGGGCACGACCCAGGCGCACAGGCGGTGGCCGCGGGGACCGGGGCGGACGGCGACGGCGGCGTCGGCGACGGCCCCCAGGCGCCGAAGCGCGGCCTCGACGCCGTCGGTTTCGAGGCGGTGGCCGCGGATCTTCACCTGGGCGTCGGCGCGGCCGAGGAAAAGCAGGCGTCCGTCGTCGCCCCAGGCGACCAGGTCACCGGTGCGGTAGACCCGTTCCGCACCGTCCGGCCGCTCGAGCTCGATGAAGGCGCCGCCCGGGTCGTTCCGCCAATAGCGGGCGACGCCGGCGCCGGCGATATGGAGCTCGCCGGGGACGCCGGTCGCCACCTCGGCGCCGGCCCGATCCAGCACGTGGAGACGGGTGTTGGCGATCGGTCCACCGATCGGCACGGCGCCCGCGGCGTCCTCCGGGCGGAGCTCCTGCGCCGTCGCCCAGACGGTGGCTTCGGTGGGGCCGTATTCGTTGAACAGCCGGGTCCCCGGCCGATGCTCGAAGTGGGCCGCTACGAGTGCGGTGGAGCACGCCTCGCCGGCCACCACGGCGACCCGGAGGTCGGCGGTCGCCGGCCGCTCAAGCAGCAGGCGATAAAGGCTCGGCAGGCAGAGGGTGTGGCTGGCGCCGTGCGTCGCTGCGAGCCGATCGAGGGCTTCGAGATCCCGCTCCTCGCCTGGCCGCGGCAGCACCAGGGCGCCGCCGGCGGTGAGGGTCCAGAAAAGGCCGGCGACGGAGCTGTCGAAGGCGAAAGACGAGAGCAGCAGGAAGCGCCGGGGCGCCGCGTCGTCGCCGTAGGTCTCGCGACGCGCCCAGGTCGACGCGACCAGATGGCGGTGGCTGACGGCGACGCCTTTGGGCGCGCCGCTCGAGCCCGAGGTGTAAATCACATAGGCGAGGTCGTCGGCGCCGGGTTCAGGATCGGCGGGGACTGCGGCGTCGCCCCAGCTCGCCGGTTCATCGATGATGACCGTGTCGACGGAGCCCTCGCCGGCTTCGAGAATGCCGCCGTACCGCCGCCGGGTCAGCAGGATCCGGGCCCCAGCGTCGTCCAGCACCCGACGGAGGTGCGGCGCCGGGTACTCCGGATCGAGGGGCACGTAGGCGGCGCCGGCTTCGAGGATGGCGACCAGGCCCACGACCATATCGATCGAGCGCTCGATGAGCAGCGCCACGGGCTCGGACGGCCGGGCTCCGCGGCCCCGCAGCACGGCGGCCAGCTCGCGGGAACGCCCGAGCAGCTCGCCGTAGGTGAGCTGGCCGTCGGCGGTGAGCACCGCCGGCGCCGACGGGTCACGCTCCGCGGCGTCGGCGATCAGTCGATGGACCGTGGCGTCGCGGGGGAAGGGGAGGTCGGTCCCGGTGGCTTGCCCCCGCCGCCGTCGACGCTCCTCGGGGGTATCCAATCGGAGCGCCGACGCGGGACGCTCGGGATCCGACGCAAAGTCCTGCAGCACGGCCGAGAGCTGGCGGAGCGCTCGGGCGACGCCGGCGCGGCCGAAGCGCGAACCGTCGTAGATCGCTTGGAGCTCAAGGCGCCCCCCGGGCACGGCGAGCAGGGCGAAGGGGTAGTGGCTACGCTCGCGGAAATCGAGGTCTCGGAAGCGCAGGCCGCCGTCGTCGCCGTCACCGTCCGGGTGGTTCTCGATCACCAGCAGGTGGTCGAAGAGCGCCTCGCCGACGGCCAGCTCGCTCGTTTTTTGAATCGACGCCAGCGGCGCCCAGTGGTGGGGCTGGGTGGCGAATTGGGCCCGCTGGAGGTCCCGCATCCACTCGACCGCGGGCGCCTCCGTGACGGCGGCGCGCAGCGGCAGGGTGTTGATGAAGAGGCCGACGCCGCCGAAAACGCCGGGTAGCTCCGCCGGGCGCCCCGACACGGTGAGGCCGGTGACGACGTCGGATTCCCGGCTGTAGGCTGAAAGGACCCGCAGCCAGGCGCCTTGGATCACCGTGGCTTCGGTGAGGCCATGACGGCGCACGACGCGGCGCAGATCAGACGTGGCCTCGGCGTCAATAAAGAGACGCTCGCGCTGGCCCGGCCCGGTGCCGTCGACGGGCGCCGTCAGATCCAGGCGGGTCGGAGTCTCGAAGCCGGCGAGGCGACGTCGCCAGAAGGCTTGATCTGCGTCGAGGTCCCGTTCGCCCAGCCAGGCGACGAAGCTGGAGAACGGGAAGGGTGGCTCGAGGGACGCCCCCCGCCCGGCGACCAGCGTGCGCACTTCGTTGAGCACCCGGCGGGCGGACCAGCCGTCGAGGATCAGGTGGTGGAAGCTCAAGAGCAGGCGCCAGCGCCGGTCGTCGAGGCGGGCGAGGTGGAGTCGGAAGAGCGGCGCGTCGTCGAGCTCGAAGCCGCGTCGACGGTCTTCGGCCGCGAGCCGGTCAAAGGCAGCTCCGCTAAGCGCCGCGTCCGTGACCTGGAAGTCGATCTCGACCTCCGTGCGCACGACCTGGAGCGATTCGTCGAGTCCGTCCCAGAGGAAGCCGGTGCGCAGCGCGGCCTGGCGTCGGGTGACCTCGACCCAGGCCGCTTTGAACGCGTCGACGTCAAGCTCGACGCCGTCGCCGGGGTCGACGGTGGCGAGGATCTGGTCGTGGTAGACGTCGTCGCCATCGCTCGCCGCATGGTAGAGCAGGCCTTCCTGCGTCGGCGTCAGCGGGTAGAGGTCTTCGACGTTCTCGAAACCCATATCAGCGCTTCTTGCCCAGGAGCTGGCCGAGCTTCTTCATCTTGGCCTCGTTGAGCTTGGCGAGGGGGAAGTCGGCGGCCCGCGCCGCCCGCGGCGCGCGGTGGCGGTCGACGAGGGTGCGGAGGTGTTCGAGGAAGCGACCGAGGTGGCGCCGGACGGTGGCTGTGGGGAAGCGTTTGGCGTCAAAGTCGGCGTCGACGTAGAGCTCGCCGTCGGTCTGAAAGACGTTGACTTCGAGGCCGAACGGCCGACGATCCCGCCGCAGGCGCAAAGGCGCGGCGAGGCTGAATCGCGTGGCGCCGCCGAGCACCAGCTCAGCGCGGCCGAGGTCGTTGAAGAGCACGTCGTGGTCTTCGAGGCCGGCGAGCTCGCTCCGCACCCGGTCGTCGCCGAGGTAGCGCAGCGCCCCGTAGCCGACGCCGCCCCGCGGGATTCGGCCGAGCGCTGTGACCACCGCGTCGAGGGTCGCGTCGGGGTCGCCGCCTTCAAACGGCGCGGCGACGGCGAAGGGGTAGAGACTCGTCAGCCAGCCGACCGCCGTGGACGCGTCTGTTCCGGCGAGGCCGGGGTCGGCGTCGCGGCCGTGGCCTTCGCGGAAGAACGCGACGTCGCCGGCGCCGCGCCACTCCCCGACGGCGGCCGCGAAGGCGGCGAGCACCAGCTCGTGGGGACGCCTTCGGGAGTGGCGGGGTACGTCTTCGGCGAGGGCGCGGGTCGTGTCGCGGTCGAGGGTGAGGCGAAGCTCGCCGTCGCCGTCGGTCCCACCCGCCTCTCCAGAGCCGGGCAGTCGGCCGCCGGCGCGGAGCTGGGCCCGCCAATAGTCGAGCTCCGAAGGTTCTATCCTCGGCGGCCGGGCGAGCGCGCCGCCGGCCTCCGCCGACGCCTTTCCCTGGCCCCGGCGCAGCGTCCCCTCGAGGTCGGCGAGCAGCAGGCCCCAGGACACCGCGTCGACAATCAGGTGGTGGGCGACGAGCCGCAGCCGTCCCGCGCGGGGAATGCCGCCGACGAGCAGCGGCGCCGTGCCCGCATCGAGGCGTCGCTGCACGACTTCCAAGAGCGCGGCTTCGTCGGCGTCGGGCAGGAAGCCGCCGGTGTCGAGGGCGTCGAGGGGCAGAACCTCGGTGGTGAGCGAGGAACCGCGGTGTGCGAAGGTTTGGCGCAGGGCCGCATGGCGCTCCGGCAGGCGCCGCCAAGCGTCTTCCAGCGCTTTCGTGTCCACGTCGTCGGCGACGTCCAGCTCGAGCACGTGGTGCCAAGACGCCGACGGGTCGCGCTGGTGCTCGGCGTAGAAGAGTTGGGCCGGCAGCGGCGTCGGATCCCCTGGCGTGGACTCGTCTCCCGGGGCGGCGGTGGCTCCGGCTGGCCTGCCGTCGGCCGCGGCTCCGTTCACCACAGTACAGACCCGCGCCAGCTCGCGCACGGTGGTGGCGTCGAAGAGCTGTTCCGGCGTGAACCGGAGGCCGAATGACGGCGCCCGGGCCACCAGCTGGATAGCGAGGATCGAGTCGCCGCCGAGCTCGAAAAAATTCGACGTCACGCCCACCGACGGCACGCGGAGAACCTGGGCGAAGAGCTCGGCCAGGGCCCCTTCCACCGGGCCCTCGGGCGCGGCGGCGGCGGTCGCGGCGTCTTCCGACGAGCCTGTCCGGGGGCGCGTTTCGAGGGCGCGGCGGTCGACCTTGCCGTGGGCGGTGAGCGGGATGTCATCGACCGCGACGAGCGCCTGGGGCAGCATGAAAGCCGGCAGGCGGGCTTCGAGGTGGGCCCGCAGCTCGGCGGCCTCTGGGCCGGTGCCAGCGTCGGCATTCTCGCCGGCGGCCACGACATAGGCCACGAGCCGCTCGCCGCCCCCGGGCGGTCGGGGCGTGTATCCGACGTCGCGCAGGATCTTCTCCACCCGCTCGACGTCGATCTCATCGTCCAGCTCGTCGAGGGCCGCGTCCCGGGTCTTGTGGCCCATGCGCACGTCCCAGGCGTAGGGCAGGGCGTAGTTGTGGAAGCCGCGCTCCATCTTGTGCACGTAGATGCCGGCGTCATTGATCAAGCAATTCGTCGACCGGCCCGTATCGCTCGGGCGCACCCAGGGCAGGCGGCGGTCGAGGTAGGCGTACATTTCCGCCAGCTCGACGTCGCAATAGCGGAAGAAGTCGAGGAATTGCACGCGCTCGAAGAGGGCGTCGTCTTGGAAGATCGCGGTGTCGAGCTGACGGGACACCGCGTCGTCGCCCCGGTGGTAGGCCTTGCGCGCCTCGAGCACCGTGCGGTCGATGCGCTCCGGATCGAAGTCGAGGTCGGTGAAGAGCTCGCGCGTCAGCCGGGTCTCGAAAAGCTGGCCGCGGGACAGGCCGGTGACGATGAAGGGGATGCGCCGGGCCTCGGCTTCGTGCACGGCGAGGGTGTAGATCGTCTTGAAACAGCCCTGGCAGACGTTCGAGAATCGTTCGAGGCTGGCGGCGAAAATGCCGTTCATGGCGGGCGTCGTGCCGAAGATGTGGTCGACGCCGAGCTCGGCGGTGATGCGGCGGATATTGCCTTTCGCTTCTTCCGAGATATAGCCGTTGTCGAGGGTGAAAGCGAGGACCTTGAAGCCCATGTCGGCGAGCCGGCCGAGCACGTAGGACGAGTCCTTGCCGCCGCTTAGAAGCGATAGGCAGTCGTAGTCGCCGCCGCACCTCGCGCCGGCGCCGCCGAGGATCGTTACGAGCTCGTCTTCGGTCTTGAAGTAGCCGGCGACCTTGTCCCGGTACGCCTCGAAGCCGGCGCACTCGCTGCACAGGCCGTCGGCTTCGATGCGCGCGTTCGGATGGTTGGACGCCAGGCCGCAGCGCACGCAGTGGCGGACCGGGGCGTCTTGATCGCCGCCGCCGCGGGACGTGACGAGCGACGTGCCGATGACGACACCGTCGGCGGTCTCCGTATCCTCGGTCCCGGGCGCCTCCGGGCGTTCGACGACCACGGCGCAGGCCGCCACCCCGGAGTGCTCGGCGAGCGCCGCTTCGATTTCCCCGAGCTCGATGCGGGCGCCGCGGATCTTGACCTGGTCATCCCGTCGGCCGAGGTACTCCAGTCGACCCCGGCTCCAGCGCGCGAGATCGCCGGTGCGGTAAAGCCGCTTCTGCTCGCCGCCGAGCGCCGCCTCGACGAAGCGCTCGGCTTCGAGCTCCCGCCGGCCGACGTAGCCGTCGGCGAGGCCCGCGCCGCCGAGCACCAGCTCGCCGACGACACCTGTGGCCACCGGTTCAAGCTGGGCGTCGAGCACGTGGGCTTCGAGGCCGGCGATCGGCACGCCGATCGGCACCGACGCCTCGAGGTCGCGGTCCGCGTCAAAGGTGTGGATCACCGAGCCGACGGTCGCTTCGGTCGGGCCGTACTCGTTGTGGATCGCGACGTCGGCGCCGAAAATCGCCCGCGCCCGCCGCGCGGCGTAGCGGGTCAAGGCTTCGCCGCCGAAGATCAGCTGGCGGATGCGCGGCCCGCCGGGCTTGATGCTTGAGAGCAGCTGCAGGTGGGACGGCGTGAGCTTCACCACGTCGACGGCGGCGTCGCGGACCACGCCGTGGAGCGCCAGGTCGGCGTGGCGGCCGGTTTCGGGGTACACCACGATGCGCCCGCCGGTGACCAGCGGCACGAAGATCGACGTGACCGTGAGGTCGAAGGTGAGCGGCGAAAAAAGCGGCATCGACGTCGGCCGGTTGTCGCCGTAGTGGGCGGCGGCCCAGCCGATGTAGTTCGCCAGCGCCCCGTGGCTGATGCGCACGCCCTTGGGCTTGCCCGTCGAGCCGGAGGTGTAGAGCACATAGGCTTCCGACGCCGGATCGTTGTGGTCCGCGGGTCTCGCATCCGGCGTCCCCGGGGCCAGCGCGTCCACGGCCGGAACCGACGGCCGTCCGCCCCAATCGATCGGCGTCCGGTTGTCAGGGTCGCCGGCCCGACGGTCGACCGCCGCGGTGACGCCGGCGTCTTGGAGCAGCCAGTGCACGCGAGCCGTCGGCCAGGTCGGGTCGACGGGCAGGTACGAGGCGCCGGCGCCGAGGACGCCGAGCATGGCCACCACCGCGTCGGTCGAGCGTTGCGCCGCGTAGGCGACCCGGTCCCCCGGCCGCACGCCGATGGCGCGGAGACGAGCGCCGAGACGGCGGACGGCGTCGTCGAGCTCGCCGTAGGTCAAGCGCCCGTCGCCGCAGACCAGGGCTTCGGCGCCGGGGTCGGCCTCGACCCGGCTTCGGAAGCGCTCGAGCACGGTCCCTACGCGTCCCGGAGCCGGCCCTGTGGCGAGCTGGAGCAGCTCGCCCGCCTCGGAGTCGGAGAGCATCGGCAGCTGACCGAGGGGCCATTCGAGCATGGCCCCGGGGTCGTGGCCGCCGGCGGCTTCGAGCACGGCGTCGAGGAGGCGTAGGGTGTGGTCCACGACCCGAGCGTCGAC
>JBCDKB010000434.1:0-7697 GCA_038747035.1 Acidobacteriota bacterium
ACGGGGTGGTGGTGCCAGCGCGGCAAGCATATTCCCACTGGGCTTCGCTGGGGAGCTGATAGGTGCGGCCTGTGTGTTGTGATAAACGGGCACAAAACTCCACTGCCTCGCGATCTGCGCGACGGCCCCCAACCGGGCGACGGTAGACGTGGCCCCCGGGGCGCTCGACTCCATGGCGGAAGCTTATCGCGCCGGCGGTCGATGGGCGCCACCTGAGGCCGACTGATAGGATGGCGGCGCTTTGTTTTCCAACCAGTCGCTTCCTCGCCAGCCGAGGTTTTCGGGACGTGCCCCGGGACGTCGCCTGGAGCGGCGGCCATGGAGCGGACCGTGCCCAGTCCGCACTGACCGCCGCGGTGTCCTTCCCCTCGGAATCGGAGCCGCCGCTTCCCCGCGCCGCGGGTGGCTGCGCTGTGTCACGTGGGTGCTCGGGGCGGCCTTCGCGCTGGCGGGTTGCGGAGAACGCGCCGGAGATACGCCCGGGACGCCGGAGGTGGCTCGCATCGCCCTCCACGGCGACCCCAGCACCCTCGACCCGCACCTCCAGTCGGAAGTCATCGCCCAGGCGGTGCTCGGCAATATCTACGAGACCCTGGTCGCCTTCGGGCCCGATATGGCCCTGGTGCCCCAGCTCGCCGAAACCTGGGACAACCCCTCGGACCTGCAGTGGCGGTTCCGATTGCGTGAAGGTCTCCGGTTCCACGACGGTCGGCCCCTGCGGATGGAGGACGTGCTGGCGTCGATCGAGCGCGTCAGGCGCCACCCCAGGAGTCGGCAAGCCGGATCCCTGGTGGCGGTGGTCGACGTTCGCCGCCTCGACGATCGGACCCTGGAGCTGGTCACCGACCGGCCGTATCCGGTCCTCCTCAACCGACTCGCCTTCGTTTCGATCGTGCCCAGCGACGCCCCCGACGAAATCACCGCGCCGGTCGGCACCGGCCCCTATCGGTTCGAGGCCCGCAGCCCCGGACGGGTCGATCTGACGGCGGTGGCCGACCATTGGCGAGTGCGCAGCGCGCCGGCGCGGGCCGAATACCACTTCATCGCCGACGCCGACATCCGGGTGCGCGGCCTGCTCGACGGCGCCTTCGACCTGATCGACGACGTGCCGCCCGAGCATGCGGAATCGCTCGACGCCGATCCGTCGATGCGCCTCATGACGGCGCCCAGCCTGGCCGTGGCCTACCTCCAGCTCGCGGCGACGGTCCCGCCCTTCGACGACCCGCGGGTGCGGCGCGCCGTCGACATGGCCATCGACCGGCCGGCGATGGTCCGGGAGCTCCACGGTCAGTTCGGCGTGCCCTCGGGGCAAATGGTGAGCCGCAACGTGTTCGGCTACGACCCGACTCTCCAGCCCACGGTCCGCGACCTCGAGACCGCCCGCGGCCTGCTCGCCGACGCCGGCTTCGCTGACGGACTCGAGCTCACCCTGGAATTGCGGGACGGCCGTGAAGACGGCCCCGTGCTGGCGCGGCAGCTCGCCGAGATCGGAGTGAAGCTGCGCGTGGTCGAGCGGCCCTGGGGCGATATGTACGCCCAGCTTTCGGAACGCCGCGTGCCCTTCTACCTGGGCGCCTGGGTCAACACGTCGGGCGACGCCGGCGACGTGCTCGATCGCAAGCTCCACAGTCGCCAGCCCGAGCGGGGCTACGGCGACGCCAACTACGGCGACTTCAGCCACCCGGAGCTCGACGCGATCATCGAAGAGAGCAACGCGGTGCTCAGTCTCGAGCGACGGCAGGAGCTTCTGCAGCGGGCCCTCGGCCTGTCCCGGAACGATCTCGCCTACATCCCGCTCTACTCCCGGCGCGACGTCTACGCCGTGCGCTCCGACCTGAGCTGGACGCCGCGCCAAGACGCCCGCACCTACGCCTACGAGCTCGCCGCCGACACCGGGCGCAAGGGCGGCCGCTGATGGACCGTCCGCCCCCCGCGTCCGACCACAGCGAAACCATCGATCTCGCGACGCTCCCCCAGCGCTCGTCGACCATCCGACAGCGCTTCGTGGTCGCCATTTCGGCGCTCGTCGCGCTGGTGCTGGTGTCCCAGGCCGCGTTCCTGGTGCTCTTGAGCTACCGCCACCTCCATGAGCATGTGGAAGACGAGGCTCGCTCCTTCGCCAAGCTCTCCGTCTCGCCGATCTGCCAGGACTTTAGGCGCTACCACGACAGCGGCGCGACGAAGTTTCGGGAGCTGATCGCCCAAACCGCCAAGCTCGACGACGACCTCCTCGGCCTCGCCGTCTACGACACCGAAGGCCGGCGCCTCGCCGCCTTCCACCGCGACGGCGAGCTCACCGTCGCCCTCGACGACCCCGGCGCCTCCGAGGCCTGGACGCCGAGCGAAACCCCGGCGCTACGAGACGCCATCGCCGGCCTCGACCAGGTGTCCTGGCTCGAGGAAGGGGAAGGGGAAGAACGCCTGATCATCGTCCAGCCTTATATTGAGGACTGGGGACGCCACCGACTGAGCGTCGTGACCTGGTTCGGTTTCCGGACCGTCAATAACGCCTTCGCCGGCTTCGGTCTGTGGCTGGCGGTGCTCGGGCTCGGCGGACTCAGCCTCGGCGTGGCGTGCGCTTACGTGCTCGCCGGCCAGAGTCTCGGGCCCGTCGAGAAACTGACCCGCGGGGCCCGGCAGCTCGCGAAGGGACACCTCGAACATCGGATCGAGTTGCGCTCCGGCGACGAATTCGAAGTCCTCGGTGCGACCCTCGACCACATGGCCGGACTGCTCGCCGGCACCGTGCACGACCTCGAAGCCTCCAATCTTCGACTCGCGCGGGCGAACGCCGAGCTCCGCGAGCTCGACAAGGTGAAGAGCGACCTGCTCGCTAACGTCAGCCACGAGCTGCGCACGCCCCTGACCGCGATTAGCGGCTATGTCGAAGCCCTCGAGGCCGGCCTGCTCGGCGATATCAACGAGGTCCAGCGGGACTCTCTCCAGGTGGTGGCTCGCAATATCGTGCGGCTGCGCTCGATGATCGACCAGCTCCTCAGCTACTCACGGATGGACTCGGGGCGCATCGAGCTGGAATTCCAGCCCTTCGACCCGGTCGCCGTGGCCGCCCACGTGGTGGAAGCGGTCAACGCCGCCCAGGCCGGGCGCGTGACGGTGGCCTTGACCGCCGATGACGATGTGCCCGAAGCCTATGGCGACAGCTCGCGCATCGCCCAGGTGATCGAAAACCTGCTGACCAACGCCGCCAAATTCTCACCCGACGGCGCCGCCGTCGACGTCGTGGTCAGCGATACGGACCAGGCCGTGGTGGTCGAGGTCACCGACCGGGGCATCGGCATCGCCCCCGAGCACCAGGCCCGCATCTTCGAGCGCTTCTATCAAATCGACGCGTCGTCCAAACGCCAGTACGGCGGCATGGGCCTCGGTCTGGCGATCGTCAAAGAAATCATCGAGATGCACCACGGCGGCCTCTCGATCGACAGCGAGGTCGGCGTCGGCTCGACCTTCCGCTTCGAGATCCCGATCGCCGAGCAGCGCACCGGCTTCGTGCCCACCTCCGACGGTCGCCGCCTCCTGATCATCGACGACGACGCCACCTTCGTCCAGCGGCTGACCGGCTACCTCTGTCGCCAGGGTTGGCAGGTGCAAACCGCCGCCAGCGCCGAACAGGGCTCGGGGCTGGTCCGGCGCGTCCGTCCCGAGGCCATCCTGCTCGACCGGCTGCTCCCGGACCAGGACGGATTCGACCTGCTCAAGCGCCTGCGGGCGGACGAGCGAAACGCCAAGGTCAAGATCGCGCTCTGCACGGTGCGGCCGGAGCGTTCCCTCGGACTCCGACTCGGCGCCGACGCGTATTGGATCAAGCCCCTCGAGCCCGAAGTCGTGGAGTCCAAGCTCGAGAAACTCCTAGAAGAATCGGCCGATTCCCCGGACGACTTCACGCCGACCGCCCAGCCGCCGTCCAGCAGCATTCCAAGCCCAGACATCCCAGCGGACGATCAGCCCCCAGAAAGGTGAGACCGTGACAACGAATGACGCCCACGCCCGCCCCCAGGACCCGCCGAGCGACGCCCCGCCCGCGACCGGCCAGGGCCGGCGAACGATTCTGGCGATCGACGACGAGCCCGATGTCCTGCAGGTGCTGACCACCGTGCTCGAACGCAGCGGCTTCACCGTCACCACGTCGCCGAACGGCACCGACGGTCTGATCAAAGCCCACGTCGAGGACCCCGACCTGATCCTGCTCGACATCATGATGGAGGAAATGGACGGCTGGGAGACCCTTCGCCTCCTCAAGCTCGACGAGCAGAGCCGCGAGATCCCGGTGATCATTCTCTCGGCCCGCGCGGAGCCTAAGGACAAGATCCGAGCCCTGCAGGAGGGCGCCGTCGACTACATCGTGAAGCCGTTCTCCGTGATCGAGAGCGTGGCCACCATCAAAGCGCTGCTGCAAGACGATGCCGAAGCCCTCTGAAGCGGAAAGCCGGTGGGGCAGCATGAGCGCGCTACAGGCCGAGTGCCTGCAGCTGCGGGGCTACCTCTTCGATCCCGTCACCCGATTGCCGAGCCTGCCCGCGGTGCTCGACGATATTCGCCGGCGCCTGGAAACCGGCGAGAGGCTTTGCCTCGTCTATCTGGACCTGTCGAGCGCCGGACATGCCGAAGCGGTCGGCGGCTGGCAGAACCACGACCGCTGGCTGCAGCGCGCCGTCGAAGTGCTCTCCGAGTGTCGCGGCGAGCTCTTCGAGGCCGAGGACATTGTCGCCCAGCTCGGGGTGCGGAGCGATGAGTTGGTGGTCGTGCTCGGCGACGGCGACGGCGCGTCGCTGCTGCCGGAACGCCTGCTCCGTCGGCTGCGCACGGCTCAGCGGCAGGACGAAGACCTGCGCACGATGCCGGCGCCGCAAACCAGCGGCGTGGTGCTCGAGCCGCGGCCCCGCTTCCGCCTCGAGCGCGCCATCTACGGCGCCGTTGCGCGCGCCCGGGAGGCCTGTCGCCAAGAGGTCGAAAGGCGCCACAGCCTGCAGCTCGACGAGCTGCAGCGCCTGCTGCGCTCCGGCGATATCGTGGTGCGATTCCAGCCGATCGTCGCCCTCCGGGATCGCAAAGTGCACGGTTTCGAGGCCCTCTCCGCGGCGCCGCCGGGGAGTATCTTCGAGAATCCGGAGATGCTCTTCAGCTTCGCCGAAGAGCACTCCGACGTGGTGAGCCTAGAGCGAGTTTGCCGACACGAGGCGGTCATCCGGTCGAGCGCCTTGCCCCACGCCGGCGCCAAGCTCTTCTTGAACTGCTCGCCGCTCGCCTTCCAGGATCCCCAGCTGCTGGATGGCCTGCTCGGTTCGGGGCTCGAGTCGCGCCTCGTGCTCGAAGTCACCGAGCGCGTGGCGGTGACCGAGTGGCGCTCGTTCCGCCGCGCCTTAGAACGGGTCCGGGACGCCGGCATGGCGGTGGCCCTCGACGACGTCGGCTCCGGCTATTCGTCGCTGCAAGCGATCGGCGAGATCGAGCCCGACTACCTCAAATTCGACTTTTCCCTGATCCACCGCCTCCACGAGAGCCCGATCAAGCGCCAGCTGGTGCGCACCCTCGGCGAGCTCGCCCGATCGATCGGCGCGAAGTCGATCGCCGAAGGCATCGAGGTACAGGAGGAGCTCGAAATCGTCCAGGACCTCGGCGTCGACCTCGGCCAGGGCTACTTCCTCGGCCGACCCGCCGAACCGGCCCAGCTCCAGCTCTAGTTCAGGCTAAAGCGGGGACGCTAGCAGGCCAGCAGGGCCACCGAGAGATCTCTAACCCTGATTACCCCTTCCCCTCCCTCCGACGCCCCACCAGGAGCCAGAGTTCTCCGTCTTGGCAGATAGCGCGCATCGAGTCATCTTTCCCGCAGGATTCGACCCATCGGACGGTATTTGACCAGGGACATGGCATAATCCGGCAGCCTCGTCAGGCAGTACAGAGTGTTCATTCACCCGCAACCCGGAAGCAGGCGCCATCTTCCAGGTCGGTGTTGGAACTGTGAGATGTCGCCGAAAAGAGAGCCCCTACCGGATCGTAACCAGCAACAGAACCAACGCGGTATCCGAATCGCGCGCTCAATGAGACGCCTCCTGGAGAGGCTGCAATTTTATCGCTGGCTGTATGCACGAAGTCGATTCGGGAGGCTCGATGCTGCGCTAAAGCGCAAACCTGGTTTCTTGAATCGGGTCTTAAAGGGAAAAGAGCGCCTCAGCATCGAGCGGCTTCTAGGGACTCTCGATTTCTTGGGTGTGGCTCCAAACGAGTTCTTCGGGATGGCTTTCCCACCACGACCCATCCCCGTAGCTCCTGTGGGATTCCTCCCTAAATGCAAGGAGCGTGTGCGAACTCAGCCGCGTATCTCCTTCGGTCCAGAGTTGTTGTCATGGGGTTCATCGATCGAGGTCGACGAAAGCGGTGCCGAGTTCAATCCTGACATCGGGACTCTGATGAACATCATTAACATCGACAGTGAAGCTGCCTTCAAGCTGTCTACTGCCGCTATTGAAGGGCTGTTGGCGGTTCGAATGAACCGGCTGAAGCCAGAAGGGGCAGAAAGACTCTGTCGTGTACTGGCCCCGCTGGCTGATACCCTACGCCATCGCGGTGATCGCAACAGCGCTTGTGACTTACTCGATCTGGCGTTCCAAATCGAGGGGCATCTGCAGAACCTTGGGCTCCGGAGCTACTTGCTGCGAACAAGCAGCTACCTCTTGAGCGATCTCGCCCTCTGGAGCGATGCCGATCGGTTTGCCGCTGAAAGTGTTGCGCTTGCGGTCCTTGCAGCGGATCAGCGGGGCCTCAGCCGGTCTCTCTATGTGCGTAGCGAGATGCTGAGTCGCTTGGGTTCTTGCAGGTCGGCGATGTCACACCTGCAGGCCTGCCTAGGATTTGTTCCCCCGGAAGATCAAAGCACCCGACTCGCCGCGAGATTCGCCCTGGCATATGTACGCTATGAAGCGGGTGAACTAAGGACAGCGATAAATGATTTCCGCGAGATTGAGCAGGAACTCGGAACCAAGACTGGCCGAGACTTCGCCAAGATTCTGATGGTCCAAGCTGAAGTGTATTCCAAACTTGGCGAGCTGAACGCTGCCGACGATCGCTTCGAGGCGGCCCAAGCGGCGTTTGCTGTGGCTGGGAATGCGGAAGATGTCGCCATCTGCGGACTGCAGCAGATGAGCCATCTGCTGCGCACCGGAAGACCCCACGAGAGCAACGCGCTTGCCCAAACGCTGATGCCTCTTGCCGTGCAGCTACGAGGCAACAAAGTTGGGCAAGCGACGTTGCTCCAGATTCTGCGCCTTTCGGCGCAAGGCCAGCTCACGGTCAAAGCACTTGAGGAATCTCTCCAGAGCTGGACCCAGCCGTGGAAGAAACGGCGAACCCGCTAACCGTGAGGCTCAAGGCCCGGTCCGAAGTTTGGTAAACCGTCGTCATCTTCGGTGGCGGTCCCGGTATCGCTTTCGGTCATTGTGGCGGAGTTGACGTCGGTCAGAGTTCCGTGTGCCTCGGAGCTGAATCCGAAGTCGGCCACGAGCTCTTGGATGTGAACTACGACGAGCTCGACGACGGCGGAGAACGAAACCATCCGCGGACTCTCGACCTCTTGTGCTGATGTCGGGAGTGCCAATAAGCACGGAATGCAGAGCTCCAGCCATGTCGTTCTGATTTTGAGAACCATCAAAACATCCTTTTTGACCGCTGTTAGAGGCCGATTG
>JBCDKB010000435.1:0-7646 GCA_038747035.1 Acidobacteriota bacterium
CGGGACGTCGCTTCGTCCTGGCGCCAGTAGCCCCGCATCACCGTCGTGCCGCGCACCAAGATCTGACCGCCGTCTTCGAGTTTGATCTCAAAGCCCGGCGCGCAGTCGCCGCAGGCGTCCAGCCGCCGACCGCGGGCGTCATTCACCGACGGGAAACCGCCCGACTCCGTCACGCTATAGAGGTTGATCGGCTCCAGACCGACGGCCTGGATCGATTCCGCGAGCGGTCGCGGCAGCGGCGCGCCGGTCGACAGGAATCGCCGGAAGCGCCCGCCGAAAGCGCCGCGGATCCGCGAAAAAAACGTCCGGTCCGCCCGCTGGTAGCGCTCACGCAGCTCCGGACTGGCGTCGGCGCCGGCGGCGAGCACTTTCTTGCTGGTGCCGAGGGCCCAGAAGAACATCTCCTGGGTCGAATCCGGGAGGCGACGGATGTAGTCGTCGATGATTTCTTCATAGGCCCGTTCGAGGGCGTGGGGCGTCGTCAGCGCCACCGTCGGGCTCGCCTGTCGAAACTCCTCGAGCATCAGCTCACGTCCTTGCGACAACACGTTAGCGATCCCCGAAAGCAGGTAGTGGAGACTGACGTCCAGGCTCGGCGGATACCCCCACGGCAGGGCGGTGAAGGCGAGATCATCTTCATGCAGCGTGAACCACGCACCCACAGTGGCCATGGCCTGGCCGCGCTGCGCCTGGCTGAAAACGGCGCCCAGGGGCTCGCCAGTCTGGGTGGTCGTATAGGAGATCACCGCCAGGGCGTCGCCGTCGACCTCCCGGGCGCTGTCGAGGACCCGTCGCCGCGCCTCGGTTTCGAGCCGCTCCGAAACCAGCTCGGAAAGGTGCAAGACCTCAAACGGCCAGTCGACGCCTGCCGGGGCCCCCTCTTCACTCTCTTCGATCACCAGCACGTGCTTGAGGTGCGGCAGCTCGGCCCCCACCAGGCGCTCGGCTTGGCCCCGGGTCCCCAGCACCAAGAGCCGAGCCCCGGAGTCGCGGAGCTGGCGCAGACTCGCGCGCCGCGGCAGGGACTGGCGCATCGGCACCACCACCGAGCCCGCCAGCTGGGCCGCGAGATAGGCCACCATCCACTCCGGAGAGTTCGCCGCCCACAGCGCCACCCGCTGGCCGCCGAGCTCGAGCTCCGAAAGGGCCCGGGCAAGGCGCAGCGTCTGACGCCGAAGATGCCGGTAGGACACGTCGCGGTACCGGCCGTTGCGCCAGATACGAAAGCACGTCTCGCCACTGAAACGGTCGAGGGCCTCAAGCACGAGGGCGTTGAATGCGTCGGCGGAGCCCGCGACGGCGGTCTCAGTGACGGCGGCGTTGATCGACGGGGGCGCCGATGTCTTTTCACCCATGGGTGGCCGCATTTTACTCGGGATCCCGCCCGCGGATTCAGGATCGACTCGGCGCGTTGGTCGATTCCAAGCGCCGCGGCCGGACGGAGGCCACCCACCTTGGCCGCCGGGCGACGCCCTGCGATAATGCCGGGCCGCCGACGCGGACATTCCCTTCCCTCCCCCGATAGCGGGAACCGCCCCCTTTTCCCTCCCCCACGATCTCCGAGGTATCCGTGGCTGACTACATTTATGTGATGAAGGGCCTGCGCAAGCTCTATGCGCCCGGCCGAGAAGTCCTCAACGACATCTGGCTTTCGTTCCTTCCGGGGGCCAAGATCGGCGTGCTCGGCGTCAATGGCGCCGGTAAATCGACGCTCCTGCGCATCATGGCCGGCGAAGTCGGGGACTACGACGGCGAGGCCTGGGCCCGTAAAGGTGCAAAGGTCGGCTACCTGCCCCAGGAGCCGCAACTCGACCCCGATAAAGACGTGCGCGGCAATGTGGAGGTTGGGGTCGCCGAGACGCGAGCCCTCCTCGAGCGCTTCGACGCCGTCAGCGCGGCCTTCGGCGACGTCGCGGACGACGACGAGATGAACCGCCTGCTCGCCGAGCAAGCCGAAATCCAGGACCAGATCGACGCCAAAGACGCGTGGGACCTCGATCGCCACCTCGAGATCGCCATGGATGCGCTTCGCCTACCGTCCGGTGACGCCGACGTCACCAAGCTCTCCGGCGGCGAGCGGCGCCGCGTGGCCCTTTGCCAGCTGCTGCTCCAGCAGCCCGACCTGCTGCTGCTCGACGAGCCCACCAACCACCTCGACGCCGAGTCCGTGGCCTGGCTCGAACGCCACCTCCACGACTACAAAGGCACCGTCGTGGCGATCACCCATGATCGCTACTTCCTCGACAACGTGGCGGGCTGGATCCTCGAGCTGGATCGCGGCAAAGGCATCCCGTACGAAGGCAACTATTCCAACTGGCTCGATGCCAAGGGCAAGCGCCTCGAGCAAGAGCAGCGCGAAGCCAAGGCCCGCCGCCGCGCGCTCAAGGAAGAGCTCGAATGGGTCCAGATGTCCCAGAAGGCGCGCCAGGCGAAAGGTAAGGCCCGCCTCAACGCCTACGAGTCGCTGCTCGAAGAAGACAAAAGAGTCGATCTTGACCGTCGAGAAACCCGCGAGATCCACATCCCCGCGGGCCAGCGCTTGGGCGACGTCGTCGTCGAAGCGGAAGGTCTATCTAAGGCTTTCGGCGACCGGCTCCTCTTTGAGAATCTCACCTTCAGCCTGCCGCCCGCCGGCATCGTCGGCATCATCGGCCCGAACGGCGCCGGTAAGACGACCCTATTCCGCATGATCACCGGTCAAGAGGAGCCCGACTCCGGCTCCCTGCGACTGGGGGAGACCGTCGACATCGCATACGTGGACCAGAGCCGCGATGCCCTCGAAGGCGAGAAGCGAGTCTGGGAAGTCTGCTCCGGCGGCCAGGACCCGATGGTGCTCGGGGGCCGGGAAATTGCGGCCCGCGCCTACACGTCATGGTTCAACTTCAAAGGCGCCGACCAGCAGAAACGGGTCAAGGACCTCTCCGGCGGTGAGCGCAACCGCGTCCACCTCGCCCAGACCCTGCGCGCCGGCGGCAACCTGCTGCTGCTCGATGAGCCGACCAATGACCTGGACGTCGATACCCTGCGGGCCCTTGAAGAAGCCCTGCTCGGTTTCGCCGGTTGCGCGGTGGTCATCAGCCATGACCGCTGGTTCCTCGACCGCGTGGCGACGCACATCCTCGCGTTCGAAGGCGACTCGCAGGTCGTGTGGTTCGAAGGCAACTACCAGGCCTACGAGGAAGACCGCCGTCGTCGACTCGGTGCACAAGCGGACCAGCCGCATCGCATCAAGTACAAGAAGCTCGTCCACTAGCGCGCACCCGAACTCCCCCCTGTGCCAGGGGGGACTGGGTCTGGACGCCAGAAAGCCCGGCGGCGCTCGCACGCAGCCGGGCTTTACTTTCTAGAGCTTGGCGCGGACCGCTTGCGGTCTTCGCGGGAGCGACCGCTAGTCGACGAAGGTCGCGCTTTCGGCGGGCCGGCCGAAATGGTAGCCCTGGGCGAGTTCGAAGCCCAGATCCCGACACACCGCCGCCTCACCCTCGGTCTCAACACCTTCAGCCAAGGTCATCACCCCGAGGGCGCGCACCATCGACACCAGATTCGAGAGCAATTCGATCCGATGGTCGGTGGCCTGGTCGACCCCGGAAATCCACGCGCGGTCGAATTTTAGATACTTGGGCGCCACTTCCACCAATTCAAGCAGCCGCGCTTGCCCGGTGCCAAAATCGTCAAATGCAAGATCGATATTGAGTTCCGCAAGGCCCCGCCCCAGGTCACGGAGCAGCTGGGGCGTCGCGACCGCAGCCTCATGGATCTCGAGCACCAGGTCACAATGCGGCGCCGAGCGTGACAGCTCACCGAGCGAATCCAGCAGCGGCCCCGGGCCATCCTTGACCTCAGCCGGGTGGGTGTTGACGAAGATGACCGGCCTCGGAAGTAAGGGGCCAGAGTCGAGCACCGCCTGGTGGCGCATCGCCCGGGAGAGGTCGGCTTCCTTGTCGAGCGCCGACGCCAACTCGAAGAGCTCCCCCGGCGACACGAGATCGCCGCCGTCGAGGCCGCGCGCCAGGGCTTCATAAGCGATGGTGCCGCCGCTATCCAGACGCACAATCGGCTGAAAAAAAGCAACGAGATTCCGGTTCTCGAGAATCTGGCGCGCCAGGTCGAGGCGCCGCGCCAAATTGCTGGGAGTCATCGACGACGGCAAGGCCACGGTCTGGGTGATCGACTGGGTCGTATTTCCCTGGGTCGACTCGAGCGCCGAGACCAGCCGGAACTCGCGATTCGCGAAACGGAGCACATCGCCCGCCGCCACGCGAGTTTCCGTCTCGAGCGGCTGTTCGTTGATGAACGTGCCGTTCTTGCTCCCGAGGTCGCGCACCCACAGCCAGCCGTCGCGGGTCACCATCTCGGCGTGTCGCCCGGAGATTTCCGGCGACGCTAGATGGAGGCTGACCCCGGCACGACGGCCGACGACAAACGGATAGCTGGAAATCGGCGTCCGCCAAACGTCGCGCCGGTCATCGATGAAACCTTCTAAGTACCACTTCGCCATGAGTTGTATGCACCAGTCGGGCTATTCTACGCAGACTGAACGGATTCAGGTTGCACCAATGTTCGCCCTTCTGCAAATAGTCTCCCCTGCCGCCCGAACGGAGTCCCCCTTATGAGTACCCGCAGCGTTTTCTTCGCGGAAAAAGATTCCCCGCTCCGCGATGATGTGTCTCGCCTTGGCGCCCTGGTGGGTGACGTGATCCAGGACCAGGGCGGCGAAGAGCTCTTCCAGCTCGTCGAGGCCACCCGCCGCGCCGCCATCGCGCGCAGGGAACGGGGCGAGGAAGAGGCGCTCAAGACTTTGGTGTGCGACCTGGAGCCGGCGCAAGCGGAGCTGCTCGTTCGGGCCTTTTTGACCTACTTTCGCGTTGTCAACCTCGCCGAGCAAGTCCACCGCATCCGACGCCGACGGTCTTACCTCCGCGAGCACCGTCCCCAAGCCGGATCTTGGCTGACCGTGCTCGAGGGGCTTAAGCAGTCGGGGGTCGCCTTCGATCAGATCCTGGAGCACCTCGACGGCCTGCTCCTGGAGCCGGTCTTCACCGCCCACCCCACCGAGGCGACGCGGCGCAGCCTGCTGATCAAGGAGCTCGAAATCGCTCGCCTCCTGGTCAGACGGCTGGATCCCTCCCTGACGCCACCGGAGGATGAAGCGACGTGGGCGCAGCTGCGCTCGGAAGTCACCCTGGCGTGGCAGACCGACGAGCTGTCCAAGACCCGGCCGACCGTCGGTGACGAGCGAGAGCACGTGCTCTACCACGTCACCGACGTTATCTACCGCGTGATTCCACCACTCTATGAGGATCTCGAGGCCGCGCTGCTGCAGGTCTACGGGCCGGATATCAAGCCCCCCGACTTGCCCCGCCTGGCCCGCTTCTGTAGCTGGGTCGGCGGCGATATGGACGGCAATCCCTATGTCTCGGCCCGCACCATCGAAGAAACCGTCGGCGAACACCGGCGCTTGATCCTCGACCTCTACTACCGCGAGCTCATCGAGCTTTCGGACCACCTGAGCCAGAGCGCCGCCCGAGTCGCCATCGAGCCGGAGGTCCAGGAGCTGCTCGACGACTACGGCGGGCGCCTTCCGGAGGTGCTCGGTTCAATCCCGGCCCGTCACCGCGACATGCCTTACCGCGTCCTGCTGCGCCTCATGGCGACCCGGATTCGGCTGACGGCGACCCAGTCCGCGGTCGGTTACGCCGGAGCCGGCGAGCTTGAAGACGACCTGCGGGCCGTCTTGCGGAGCTTGGAAAAGCACGGCGGCCGCTTCGCCGGTGCTTTCGCCGTCAAGCGTCTGCTGCGCCGCGTCGACACCTTCGGATTCCACCTCGCCGCCCTCGATTTTCGTCAGGACGCCCTGCTGCACCGCCACGTCATCGCCGAAGTGCTCACCGACGATCGCTGGCCCCAGCGCCCCAAGGACCGCCGAACCCGGCGGCTCCTCGAGGTCATCCCAAAGGCTCGGGAGCGGCCGGACGCCGAGCAGGACGGGGCGGAAACTCGACGCATCGTCGAGGTCTTCCGAGCCATCGGTCGCCTGCGCGCCGGCGACGCCCGGGGCGACGGGACCCGGGACGACGGGACTTCGTCGGGTCGGCACGAAGCCCATGGACCGTTCATCATCAGCATGACCGAAGGCGCCGACGATGTCCTCACGGTCATGCTGCTCGCCCGCTGGGGCGGTCTCCTGGAGGGCGATCACATCCCACTGGACATCGCCCCCCTCTTCGAGACCGTCGGAGACCTGCAGGCGGCGGCCGACATCCTCGAAGAGCTCTTCAGCCTCGATCTCTACCGGAGTCACCTCGCCCAGCGCGGCGATCGCCAGGTGGTGATGGTGGGTTACTCGGACAGCAATAAAGACGGCGGCCTCGCCGCTTCACGCTGGGCGCTCCAGCGCGCCCAAGCGGCCATCGTCGAGGTGGCGACAAAGCACGGCGTGGAGCTGGTGATCTTCCACGGCCGCGGCGGCACGGTCAGTCGGGGCGGCGGCAAAACCCACCGGGCGGTCCAGGCGGCGCCACCGGGCAGCCTCAACGGCGTCCTCCGGATGACGGAGCAGGGCGAAGTGATCAATGCCAAATACGGCCTGCGGGGTATCGCGCTGCGCAGCCTGGAGACCGCCCTCGGCACGGTCCTCCTGGCGACCGCGAAGCCAAAGGGCGGCGACCCGCGGGAGTCGCAGTGGAACCAAATCATGGAAGAAGTCGCCGAGACCAGCCGGAGCACCTACCGGGGCCTGGTGTACGACGACGAGCGCTTCTACCACTACTTCCGCCACGCGACGCCGGTGGACGTGATCGAGAAGCTGATGATCGGATCACGCCCCGCCTCCAGGCGGGCGAAACGCGGCATCCAAAATCTTCGCGCGATCCCCTGGGTCTTCTCTTGGATGCAGTCCAGGCATCTCCTCCCGGGCTGGTACGGGCTCGGAACTGGGCTTGCGGAGGCCGTCGAGAAATACGGCCGCGACGCGGTGGCCGAGATGGTCCGGGAGTGGCCTTTCTTCCAAACGCTGCTCGGGGACGTCGAGATGGTATTAGCCAAGGCCGACCTGCGCATCGCGCAACGCTACGCCGCCCTCGACGAATCGGTGGGTGCGGAGATCTTCGCCCTGATCGAGAAAGAATTCCGGAGGACCGAGGAATTGGTGCTCTCCCTCAAGGGCCAGCATCGGGTGCTGGAGACGGACACCACACTCCAGCGGTCGATCCGCCTGCGCAACCCCTATGTCGACCCCATGAGCCTGCTTCAGATAGACCTCCTGCGCCGCTGGCGCGCGGCCGGACGTCCCGAGGGCGAGCTCCAAGACGCCCTATTGGCCTCCGTGCACGGGATCGCCCAAGGTCTGCAGAGCACCGGTTAGGGAGAAGCCGACGCGACGCCCCCGACGGCCCCGACCTTTGCGGTCGGGCGGCGCCGTGCGTGGCGGCTTCCCGGGCACGGCCTGGGTTATCATCGCGCCGCATGACCGAAAACGAGCTCGGGAATCTTGGACCGTATCGCCTGATGCGCCGCCTGGACAGCGGCGGTATGAGCACCGTTTTCCAAGCCGAGGACCCTCGCCTCTCGAGGCTGGTCGCCGTCAAGACGCTGCCCGAGCTGTGGGCCCGGGATGAAGACCAGCTGCGGCGTTTCCGGCGCGAAGC
>JBCDKB010000436.1:0-7635 GCA_038747035.1 Acidobacteriota bacterium
CCCTGCCCGCCAGCTCCCGTCAGGTCACTCCACCCCAGATCGCCCAGGCGACCCCACCCCTGCCGCCGCCTCTGCCGCCGGCGATTCGGGAAGTGAAGCCCACGAGTCGGGCGACGGTGAAGGTGATCGACCCCGGCCCGAGCGGTGCCGAGCAGCCCAAGACTTTGATCGAAGCTTCGCGGCTGGCGAAGGCTCAGAAGCGGGCCCAGGCCCAGCAGCCCATCGCCCAGATCAACGACGACAACCTCGCCGAGTTCGCCGAAGGTGCGGACGTCATCGTCCTCGAATCCGAGCCGGCGGCGCCGCCACCCTCGGACGAGTTCGACAGCCCGGACCCGCTGGCAGAGGGCTCGGACCTGGATGGCGGCGACATCCGCGACGAGGACTATTGGCGCAACCGGGCCCTTGAGCTCCGGATGGGCTGGCGCCGCACCATCGACGAGTTGGCGGAGCTGGAGCTGGAGTCCGCAGCCCTGCGGCAGCAGTTCTACGCCGAAGAGGATCCCTACATCCGCGACAGCCAGGTCAAGCCGAGTTGGGACCGGACCCTGGATCGCCTATCAACCCTGCGGACCCGCGCCCAGCGGTACGAGCAGGAGCTCGACGTCTTCGTCGAAGACGGGCGTCGGTCCGGTGCCCTCCAAGGCTGGCTGAACCAGGGTTGGGAGCTGGAGCCCACCGACGAGGAGAAGGAGCTCATCGGGGAGCCCGCCACCCTCGGGATTTCCGAAGCCGAAGAGCCCGACGCCAGGGACCCGGTGACCGGGGAGCGGTACGACCTCCCCATTGACCCCGAAAACGGTCCCTGAAACGATTCGGTCTCCGAGAGGACCCTAGCCCCGGCCGGCATCCAGCCCCGCCGGGCCCTTTCCGTGTCCGTGAGGATTCGCCATGAAGACCCTACCCATCGTCCATACCGCGCCCCAGCCCCCGGCCCTTCGCCGCTTCTACGTCGAAACCTGGGGTTGCCAGATGAACGAGCTCGACAGCCAGCGCATGAGCGGCCAGCTCATGCAGCAGGGCATCCTACCGACCCGCGACCCCAAGGACGCCGACCTCATTTTGCTGAACTCCTGCAGCATTCGCGAGAAGGCGGCGCAGAAGGCGTACTCTAGGCTGGGGGAGTATCGACTGCTCAAACGCCAGAATCCCCACCTGCTGATCGGGTTTTGCGGCTGCGTGGCCCAGCAGGAGGGGGAGGCCGCCGTCAAGCGGGTGCCGGACCTCGACTTCGTCATCGGCCCCGCCCGGGTGGGGGATCTGGCGCAGATCCTCGACGAGCGGCGGCAGACGAATCGCAGCGTCGTCGCCACGGGCTTCCCAGACGCGGTCAAACGCAACTACACCATGGACGCCCTGTCCCGAGAGGGCACCCACAAGGGGATGGTGACGATCATCGAGGGCTGCAACAAGAAGTGTACCTTCTGCATCGTACCCTCGACCCGAGGTCCGGAGCAGAGCCGCCCCATGGACCACATCCTCGAGGAGGTGCGCCACCTCCTCGATTATGGCTTCCTCGAAATCGAGCTACTCGGCCAGACCGTCAACCACTGGCGGGATCCGGAGACCGGCGCCGACTTCGCGGTGCTCTTGGACAAAGTCGCGCGGATGGATGGGCTCGGCCGCCTAAGGTTCGTCACCTCCTACCCCCGGGATTTCACCCAGGACATGGTGGACCAGTTCGCCCGCCACGAGAACATTTCCCCCTACCTCCACATCCCGGTCCAGTCGGGCTCCGACCGGGTCCTCAAGAAGATGGGGCGGGGGTACGGCGTCGAGCTCTACCGCGACCTGATTCGCCGGATCCGCATCGCTCGACCCGAGATCGCCCTGTCCACCGACATCATCGTCGGCTTCCCCGGTGAGACGGAGGAGGACTTCCAGGCCACCCTCGACTTGATCGAGGAGGTTCGGTACGCGTCGGTCTACGCCTTCAAGTACTCCCCGCGGCCGGGCACCGCTGCTCCGCGGCTGAGGGTTCCGGAGGTCGAGCTGGAGGTGGCGGACCGTCGACTCCAGGCTCTCTTCGCCCTCCAGGCCGGGATCCAGCGGGAGCTCAACGGAACCCTCGAAGGGAAGGAAATGGAGGTCCTGGTGACCCAGTGGGGTAAGAAGCCCGGCACCCAGTCCGGCCGCACCCCCTGCCACCGGGTGGTGCACTTTCCCTTTGGGGACGCGCCGCTGGAGATGGGCAGCCTGACCCGGGTGAAGGTCGAGCAGGCGCTGCCACACTCCCTCCTCGGTCGCCTCGTGGCCTGACCGGTACCCCGATAATCGCGCCGACGGCGGAGGCGCAGCCGAGTCAGGCCCCGCCTTCGACCTCCGATTGGCAGGTGGGGCACCAGTAGATCCGCCGGCTGGCGAGCTGGGATTTCTCGATCTTGGACTCGCACCGGAGGCAGGGGCGACCTTCCAGGCCGAAGACCGCGTGGCGGTAGACCCGCCGGGGGGCACCTTCGCGCTTGAGGCGCTGGGCGTCGCCGGGCCGGTTGGTGATGCCCCGGGTTTCGTAGGATCGCCGGGGTATGTTCAGGGCGTGCCGGCCGAGCCTCGCCAGGTCCGCGGGGCTACAGTCCCGAGGGCGACGCCTGGGGTGGAGCCCGGCAAAGAACAGGATCTCGCTCCGCAGGTAATTCCCGAGGCCGGCGACGAAACTCTGGTCGAGGAGCAGGGCGCCGAAGCTGCGACCACGGAATCGGGCGGAGCGGGCCCGCGCGGTGATCGCGCTCGCTTTCGTTTCGGCGATGAGAGGGTCTGGACCCAGCTTCGCAAGGTAGGGGTGCCCGTCGATGGCGTCCCCTTCCAGGACATGGATGTCCGAGGCGCTGTAGAGAAAGGCGGAGCCGTGCCGGGTGCGGATGGCGAAGCGGAGGCTACGGCTAGTCTTGGGAAGCCCGTTCCGCTTGCGGACGTACCACCGGCCGTAAAGCTGGTTGTGGGAGTAGACATGCCAGCCGTTGGCGAAGGTGGTGACCATGGCCTTGCCCCGAGCCACGACCCGCTCGACGGTCTGCCCCGTCAGCTCGGCGGCGAAGGGCTCCAGGTGGGGGAGCCCGAAGTAGACGCTCGTAGCTACGTGACCGGTGACGGTACCGTCGACCTTGTCCGCGGCAATTCGAATCTCCGGTCCTTCTGGCATGTTGCCCTCCAACAGCTAGTCCACAGTTCTGCGCTCGGCTCACTCTACTCCCTGGGTCGTCTTCGCCATGATCAGGTCTTTGGATCTCCGGGCAAGCCAGTCTCAATAAGGGCCGGCAGGTCAGTCTCAATAAAGAAGCGGGTAGACAAGGGAAATCCTCGCGCGAGCAAGCGGGGCGCAACTAATTAAAGTTATTTCTTAGAAGTAAATTCTCTAAGGTGGTGCACGAGCTTGACGTACTGGTTTCGTGCGCGGAAAATAGGTGTATGGACGAACCCCTCATTCCAATGGACGTCAAGGGCTTGATGATGGATCCGATGTCCAGTGTTCCCATCGTCATCCTCAGGCACGAGAGCAGCGCAAAGTTCCTTCCGATCTGGATCGGCGTCTTCGAAGCCAACGCCATTGCACTTCAGATGGAGGGGGTGGAGTTGCCCAGGCCGATGACCCACGACCTTGCGACGCGCCTGATCGAAGCTCTCGGGGCTGAACTGGTCAAGATCGTCGTGTGTGGCCTCGAAGAGGGAACCTTCTTCGCGGAGATCGTTCTAAGGGGGGCCGGCGGTGAGGTCAAAGTGGATGCCAGGCCCAGTGACGCCATTGCCTTGGCCCTTCGCACGGGATCGGAGATCCTTGTCGCCGAGTCGGTGCTCGAAAAAGCCAAGGGTGACGAGCGGACGGAGCGCCTCAGCAAAGAGGAGAAGGTCAAGAAGTGGCTTGAGGATCTGGATCCCGGCGATCTAGGTAAGTACACGATGTAGCCGTGGCGACTGCTCGTCTGGGGTCCTGGGCCCCTTCTCCTCTTTGGCGGGCGACACCGTGCCCCTGCGTCTCGCCTCAGCGGCGCGCCGACATTCTCAGTGCACTGACTCTTGCTCGTCGCCACGGTGGGCTGGGTCTCCAGCTTCCGCTCCATTGAGCAGGAACGACAAGCGTCTGCCGGTGGGGGAGGGGAGGCGTTCGCGCCGGGGCTGCCGTCAGGGCCTGTTAGCGGTCGACCGACACGCGGGTCTCGCTTGTCGGCGCGCCGACATGTTCCACGAAAGCGGCGAGCGCAGCCCGCCTAGCCCTTCTACTGGAGCTTGGCTCTAGGAGCGGTCTGGCGATCAAGCAGCGAGCATAAGCGATAGGTCCTCGCGACCTGGCGCATGATGGGCCGATTCAGCCCGGAGCGATTCAGAAGGCTCGGTGTGCCCGGGCTGGCTCGCCTTGCAGTTCGCTCGCGCAGTCGGCGGCTTGTCGACACAGTCAGTTGGCCTTGGTGGGCGATTGTCGGCGCGCCGACACTGAGCCGGTACACCTTGCTCATGTCTTGTCTAGAGAGGGCGTTCGAAAGTCAAAGAGGCGTACGCCTCCGGCCGGATCCCTCCCAGGGACCTGGCCAGAGTCTCGCATCGAAGCGGCGAGCTGGTGCGCCTCGCATGGCTATCAGGTTCCGGGCCCCGGCAACCTCCGAGAAGTCTCACCTTGCCGGATCGCTCCCAGGGCTCGGCCTAGGCTGGCGGGACGATTGTGTGTCGGCGCGTCGACAACCGGGCTTCGAGATCTTCAACTGTCGGCGCGCCGACAGCAGTCGACATCGGAACTATCCCGAGTTCCGTCATCTCCACATGCTTCCATGGGCGCGTCCGAGGCGTGGGGCTCCAGCAGAGAGCGAACTTGTCGGCGCGCCGACAAGCTGCGGTGTTGTCGATTGGCTGAAATTCCATCCACTAACAGCGCAGTTTCGGCCTCCCTGGGAAGTCAGGGAAAGTCAAGACCCTAGTGTTCTTGACCCTCTGAATACGCTTTCGTAGACTCCTCCTTGCCCATGATTATCGCAATCACGAATCAAAAAGGTGGCGTCGGTAAGACGACCACAGCCATCAACTTGTCCGCCGCGTTGGCCTCGAAGGGCTTCAAGACCCTCTTGGTAGATCTGGATCCCCAGGCCAACAGCTCCATGTCGTTCCTCGATGTTCATACATTGGGGCCAGCGATGTACGAGGCGCTGACCGAGAACGAGATTCACATCGAGGATGTGATTCAACCCGCCACGAGTACTGAAAACTTGCAGATCGCGCCGTCGACGATCTCCCTTGCGAAGATCGAGGCGCGTCTTTTGGGTGAGCTCGATAGCCATTTCCGGCTGAAGGACGAGCTCGATCGCGTTCAAGACCGTTTCGATTACGTGGTGATCGACACGCCTCCGACCCTCGGAATCATCACGGTCAATGCATTGGTGGCTTCCACTCACGTTCTGATTCCGATTCAGTCGAGCTACTTCGCCCTCGAAGGTACGGACGATCTGTTAGAGACCATCGACAAGATCAAGCAGCGGGCCAACACCGATCTGCAGATCTTGGGCGCGGTCATCACGCTTTTTGATCGACGTACGCTTCTTGCTCGGGATATCCGGGAGCAGATAGGAGAGGTCTTCGGCGATCGTCTCTTCGATACCGTCATTTCTAAGAGTGTGCGGCTAGAGGAGAGTCCCGCGTACAAGGAGTCGATCTTTGCCTTTGCTCCAGATTCCAGCGGCGCCTATGAGTACTACAAGCTCTCTGAAGAGATTCTGAGTCGTGTCTAGCGCCAAACGAGGGCTGCCGAAGCGCGTGAAGATGCGCCATACGAGTCACTTCGTCGACGAGTTGACGGCGAGGAATGACCAGCCGGTGGGCAGAGTTGTTCCACTGGCTTCTGTGATTCCGGATCCAAAGCAGCCCCGTTCGACGATGGGGGAGCTTGGGGAGCTTGCAAAGTCGATCGAGGACAAGGGCGTTTTGGAGCCGATCTTGGTTCGGCCCAAGCCGGAGGATATAGACTCCCGTGCGCAGCTCATGATCATCAGCGGCGAGCGAAGGTATCGGGCCGCAATGCAGGCAGGGCTCTCCGAAATCCCCGTGATCGAGATGGAGGTTGGGGACGAGGAGGCATTGGAGATTGCCCTCGTCGAGAATCTCCAGCGGAAGGATCTGACTCCGTTCGAAGAGGCAGAGGGCTACAAGGCACTCGCGGACCGTTTCTCGTATACCCACGAGGCGATCTCGACGGCGGTGGGGAAGTCGCGGACCGTCGTGACCGAGAGTATGGCCCTCTTGCAGATTCCGCGTCGTGTCCGGGAGGCTGCCCAGGCCCTTGGCATTCAAACCAAGTCGATCCTCCTGGAGCTCCTGAAGGCGGAGGACGAAGAGGAGATGATCCAGTGGCTTGAGCAGGTCAGCCGCCATGGGCTGAATCGTGACGATCTTCGTCGACAGACCCGAAGCCGTAAGAAGCAGGACGGCACGGAGCGTCGAAAGCCCTATGTCTTCAGCTTCCGCCCACCGGACAAGAGCTTCAGTCTGTCGCTGAAATTCAGGCAGACTTCGGTCAGTCAGTCTGAATTGATCACGACTTTAGAGGCGATTCTGGAAGATCTACGTCGCGAAGGGGAGGCAGCGGACTAAAGTTCTGCTATAGTCTTTCTTGTAGATCCGTCTTAGGTATCTCGATCCGCCGAGCTTGTCCAAGGGCTTGGCAACCAGCCGCAACCATATTCCGCGACCGGCCCCACCAAGCCGGTCATTTTTTTGTGCCAATTTTCATGCGGCTATCTGGCTGGAATGAAGAGCCAGAAGATGGATTGCGGAGCGCTCTCTGGGTTCGGCTCAATCGACCTACGACTCGAGGTCTCCCTACAGAACCGGATCGATCCCATCGAGAGCATGGTTGCCGCTCCCGACGTAAAACACGACCCATTGGTTTGATCTCGTAAAGCACGACCCATTGGTTCGATCCGGCTTTGTAGGGAGGGTTGGGTCCTACGCGTGGTAGGCCGGGAGCGACCTGGCGTCTGTGCGCGGTGCTCAAACTCGCTGAGCCGATCGCGAGTCTCTGTTGGAGATTTGTGGGAGGTCAGTTTCTGGTGTTCGAGGGGTCTGGCTTCCAGCTCAAATAGGTTGCGCTCCGTGCTCGATCGCTGGGCCGATCCTTGGGTTCAACTTGATCGGGACCGATCTGTTCTGGATCTCGCATGGTAAGTCGGATGTGGATGCGACTTGAGTTCTGAAGGCATTGCAGGTCGCTGAAGCTGCCTTGAGCCTCTTTCGGGAGCTGGTCGGGGATCAGCTTGTCGTGCTCAGGGTCCCGGCTTCCTGTCCTAGTCGGTTTTGCCCTTCGTCTTCGAAGTAGGTTGTGCGTTCCATGTTCGAAGGTCCAGACTGTCTCGGAGAGGGGATCGAGCCTCGACGTTGATCGAGACGCGATCGGGTTTGCGGTCTTACGGGAGTTGAATTCCAGTTATCTAAGTTTACATAATTATCATTATCAGACATTGAGAATGGCGTCGGGATTGGCACCTCAAGGCTGAACCTGTCTGGAATTCGGCGGCGTTGGGACGCTGCCCGCCGGGTTCTGGAGGCTGCCTCGGTATCGGAACGGACGTCGCGTTCTGGGTGTCGATTGGAGCCCCGAGGGGTCTGGGCTTCCGCGTATAATTCGCCCATGTTGCGCCGCCTCGACCGATACATCCTCGC
>JBCDKB010000437.1:0-7610 GCA_038747035.1 Acidobacteriota bacterium
CAACTTCGACCGGCACCCCGTTTTCCGCCGCCGGCGCGCGGCCGCCCCAATCACCGCCGCCGCGGCCCGTCGGTCCGCCCCGCCTCGCGCGGCCCCGGCCACGGCCCCGGTCTTGCTGGGAACTAGGGGCGGCGCGAGGCGGGGCGGACCGCCGGGCCGCGGCGGCAGTGATTGGGGCGGCGGCGCGCCGGCGGCGGAAAGCGGGGTGCCGGTCGAGGTTGCGACCGTCGAGCGCGGCGCGATTGCGAGCTTCTTCGTGACCCAGTCGACCCTGGAGGCCGAGAACGAGGTGGACGTGGTGTCTCGGGTGGCTGGCCCCATCGTCGAGCTGAAGGTCGAAGAGGGGGACCGAGTCCGGGCCGGTCAGCTCTTGGCCAAGCTCGATGATCGGGAGCTGAGGACCCAGCTGCAGGCCGCGGAAGTCCGCCGGGCCGAGGCGGCGGCCTCTTTCGCCCGCACCCGCTCCCTCTTTGAGCAGGAACTGGTGAGTCGTGACCTCTACGACCAGGCAAAGGCGGCCTCCGATACGGCCCTCGCCGAGACCTCGCGTCTTGAAGTCCAGCTGGACTACACGACGATCAGCGCGCCGTTCTCGGGTTTGGTGGTCGAGCGCTACGTGAAATTCGCCGAATATGTGCAGAACGGCGCGCGTGTGGTGAGGCTCTCGGATTTCGATCCGCTGCTCGCGCCGATCCAGGTCCCCGAACGGCACCTCCAGCGCCTGCGCCGAGACCAGGCGGCGCAGCTCACCGTCGAGGCTTTCGGCGACCGCCGTTTCTCCGCGCGGGTGCTGCGCATCCGTCCGGTGGTCGATGCGACGTCGGGCACCATCGAAGTCACGCTCGAAGTCAACGGGGAAGGGGATCTCCGGCCCGGCATGTTCAGCGCCGTGGAGTTGGAAATGGAACGCCGCGACGCATCTATCATCGTGCCGAGGGTGGCGTTGACCCTCGATTCGCTCCAGCCGACGGTCTTCGTCGTGGCCGACGGCGAGGGGGGTGGGCCCGTCGCCGCCCGACGTCAGCTGGAGATCGGCTTGCGCAATGACCGGGAATTGGAAGTGCTCTCCGGCCTCGAGGCTGGCGAGCGGGTCGTGGTGGTGGGGCAGGATGGCCTCGCTGACGGGACGCCCCTGGAGCTCGAGGTCGGTGGGGCCCCTCCGCCGGCCTCCGGATCGTTCGGGGGCCCGCCGACGCCGGCGACGGGCGCGCCCGGGCAAGGCGCTCGGGTGGGTCCGAGGGGCGACGCCGGGCCTGAGCTCGGACAGGGGCAGCGCCGCGGCGAGCGTCGGGGCCCGCCCGGCTTCCTCCGTGACCTCGACTGGGATGATCCCGGGCACGTCGAGAAAGTTAAGGAGCGGATGCGTCAGCGGGGCCTCAGTGAGGACCAAATCGATGAGCGACTGGAGCGTATGCGCGCACGCTTCGGCGACTCGGGCGGGGAAGGTGGCTGATGGTCCACTTCGCCATCCGGCGGCCGGTGAGCGTGATCATCGGCGCGATGGCGGCGCTGGTCTTCGGCGTCGTGGCCTTCCGGCAGCTGGCGACGGACCTGCTGCCCGACGTCACCTATCCCTCACTCACGATCCGCACCGAGCTGGCGGGCGCGGCGCCGCTCGAGATTGAGAACCTGATCACGCGACCGATCGAGGACGCCGTCGGGGTCGTCGGCGGGCTGCTGCGGGAGTCTTCAAGCTCGCGGGCTGAAATCAGCGAGGTGACCCTCGAATTCGCGTGGGGCACCCAGATGGACTTTGCAGCTCTCGACGTCCGCGAGCGCCTCGACGTGATCCGCTTGCCCCAGGACGCAGAACCGCCGATCCTGCTCCGCTACGATCCGTCCCTCGATCCGATCCTGCGCTTCGGCCTCACCGGCGACCCCGACTTGGCCCGCCTGCGACGGCTCGCCGAGGAGCGGGTGCAGCGACCCCTCGAGCGACTCGAGGGTGTCGCCGCCGTCGTGGTCCAAGGGGGGCTTGAGGAAGAGGTCCAGGTGGAGGTCGACGAACGTCGTTTGTCGGCCTTGGGCCTGTCGGTGGAGCGCGTGGTGGCGCGTTTGGCCCAGGAGAACGTCAACGTGACCGGAGGCCTCCTGAGGGATGGCGAGAGCCGTTTTCTCGTGCGCACCGTAGCGGAAATACTGCGCCCGGAAGAGTTGGAAGACCTCGTCGTTGAGCGCCTCGGTGACGGCACTTTGGTGCGGCTTCGGGACGTCGCGGAGGTGCGGCGGGGCCACAAGGAGCGAGAGGTCGTCAGCCGGCTGGACGGCGGCGAAGCGGTGGAGATCGCGATCTACAAAGCCGGCGGCACGAATACGGTGGCCGTCGCGCGGGCGGTCCGGGCGCGGGTGGAGACGGTGAGGGGGCGGCTATCCAAAGTCGACCCGAACCTCCAGCTGGTGCAGATGACGGACCAGGCGAGGTACATCGAGAGTTCTGTCCGAGAGGTGCTGGAGACGGCGGCCCTCGGCGGCGTTCTCGCGATCCTGGTGCTTTACCTCTTCCTGCGCTCGGCGCGGGCGACGGCGATCATCGGCGTGGCGATTCCGATCTCCGTGGTGGCGACCTTCTTCTTGATGTACGCGTTCAATGTGTCCCTCAACATCATGTCCCTGGGTGGTTTGACGCTCGGAATCGGGCTCCTGGTGGACAACGCCATAGTCGTCCTCGAGTCGATTGAACGGCGGCGGTCGGAAGGCTTAGGCGCCCTTGACGCGGCTCGGCGGGGGGCCGGGGAGGTCGCGTCGGCGATTGTGGCCGCCACCGCGACGACGATCTGCGTCTTTCTGCCGGTGATCTTCGTCGAAGGCGTGGCCGCCCAATTTTTCGCAGACCAGGCGCTGACCGTGACCTTCTCGCTGCTGGCGTCGCTGGTGGTCGCGCTGACCGTGATCCCGATGCTGGCGTCGCGGCAGCTGCCGCAGTCGGCGGACCCTGGTCGATCGGAGGCGGCGGAAGAAGATGGGCGAATGGTGCGGGGTTCGGCGGCGGTCGTCGGGGCGGCCGCCCGATTCTTGGTCACGGTGACGGGCCCGGTGGTGTGGCTCGTCGAACGGCCGGCGCTGCTCTTTCAGGCCGGATTCGGGGCGGTGGCGGCGGTATACCGGCGCGCCCTCCAGGCGGCCCTGGCGAGACCTTTGCCGGTGCTCTCGGTGGCGCTGGTGCTCCTGGCGGCGAGTCTGTGGGGGGCGTCGGACCTCGGCGGCGAGCTGGTGCCGGAGCTTTCGCAAGGGGAATTCTACGTCGACATCGAGCTGCCGCCGGGCACCCACCTGGATATCACCGAACGACGGATGGCGGTCCTAGCGGCGGCCATCGGCGAGCTGGAGCTCGCCGGACGGGTCTATGCCCTAGCCGGCAGCACCGGCCAAGAAGGCGGCATCGCCGCCGAAAACCGGGAGCACCTCGGACGCCTGACGGTGTCCGTGGCGCCGCCGTTTTCCAAGGCCCGCGAAGCGATGCTAGTCGATCAGGTTCGACGGGTGCTGACGTCGGATCCGGAGCTCGGCGCCCGTTTCGGCCGCCCCTCGTTCTTCAGCTTCGAGAAGCCGATCGAGGTCGAGATCCGCGGTTTTAACCTCACCCTCCTGCGACGTCTGTCCGAGTCTTTGGTGGCCGGCCTCAGCCGCACTTCGGGATTCGCGGATGTCGAATCGAGCGCCGAAGGGGGCACGCCGGAGCTCCAGATTCGTTTTGATCGCGAGCGGTTGGCCAACCTGGGGCTGAGCGTCGGTGAGGTGGCGTCGGTGGTGCGAACCAAAGTCCGGGGCGATGTCGCCTCGGAGATCCAGCGGCAAGATCGCACGATCGATATCCGGCTGCGCGTGGCCGAATCCTATCGGTCGTCGGTCGACGCCCTGCGCCAGCTCTCGGTGGCGCAGGTCGACGGGATTTCGCTACCGCTCGAGGCCCTGGCGTCGGTCGAGGTCGCCGAAGGGCCGGCTGAGATTCGGAGGGTCGACGGAGAGCGCGCGGCCCTGATCACCGCCAATCTGGACGGGGCGGATCTAGCCAGCGCGGCCTCTGTGATCGAAGAGCAGGTCGAGGCGCTCGCCTTGCCGACGGGCTTCGACTGGCGCCTCGGCGGCCAGCAGCAAGAGATGGAGACGTCCTTCGCCTCGCTGCGCCTGGCGCTGGCGCTGGCGATTTTTCTGGTTTATCTCGTGATGGCGTCGCAATTCGAGTCGTTGCTCCATCCCTTCGTGATCCTCTTTAGCGTCCCGCTGGCGGTGGTCGGGGTCGTCGGGACGCTCCACCTTTTTGACGTTCGGGTCTCGGTGGTGGTGCTTATCGGCGGGGTCTTGCTGGCGGGAATCGTGGTGAATAACGCCATCATCTTGGTGGACACCGCGAATCGGCTTCGGCGCAACCGCGGGCTGGATGCGAAGAGCGCTGTGCAGGAGGCCGGAGAGCTGCGATTCCGGCCGATCCTGATGACCACCGCGACCACCGTCTTGGGGCTGGTACCGATGGCCCTCAGCCAGGGGGAAGGCAGCGAGCTCCGCGGCCCGATGGCGTTGACCGTCATCGGCGGCTTGCTGACCTCGACGGTCCTGACCCTGATCGTCGTGCCCGTGATCTACCGGCTCCTGAGTGGTCGCGGCGGCGACGGACCCCGAGGGACGTCGCAGACGGGCGAAGAGCGGGCGCAGGCGGCGGTCGGCTAGAATAGCGATGGAGCTATTTACATCTCTGAGAACCGCTTCTAAGGAGAGAAGAAGTGATCCAGCGACTTTCCATCGCGGCGCTCGCCCTGGCCTGTGCTTTTCCGGCCAACGCCGAGCTGACCCGAGACGAGAAGAAACAGATCGAGAAAAAGCTAGAAGACGTGACGCTCTACATGCGCATGGACGCCCCGTGTGCGACGGGCCGCCACCCCTACGGCGTCTATAAGAAGCCGCTGGTGGAAGTCTCGCCAGAAGGCTCGAATATGGACACCTCCACGACCATGAATATGGGAGTCTTCCACGCCGACACCACCTATTGGGGAATCCGGATCAACGATCCGGTGGAGCTCGATGAGGTCGACGTCGATGAGGACGACTACGAGGTCGAGATCGAGCTTGAAGGGGTCGGGCCCGCGGACGATGTGGAGACCGTGATCAAGTTCGTTGACATCCGGACCTACGAAGACTTTGAGAAGGCCTTCGACCAGACCTTTTCTGATGTGCCGCTACAGGATCTCCACGACGACTGGAGTGCGGAAATGAAGCAGGCGGTCGCCGATCGCAAGCTGGTCGACGGGATGAATAAGCGCCAGGCCTTCTATGTCGTCGGCTCGCCCGAGAGCTTCGAGAAGTCCGAGGAAGGTGGCAAGAAAATCGAGACGTGGCGCCTGCGCACGGATCGGGGCGTCAAGATGGGCTATTTCACCGCCAAGGCCCAGAAGAGCGACTTCCCGTCGTCCATCCGGTTCGAGGATGGGGCGTTGGTCAACGTCGGTTCGTCCGGCACCGCGGACGACGACGGTTTCTCGCTCGACGACTAGGTGGGTCGTCTAGCGGGGCGAGAGCGGCGACACCGAGGCCCGGTTCGCATCCGCGACCGGGCTTGCGCTGCTGAGCATGGCCCCGCTGGCCCACGGCGAGCCATCGCTAGCCGTCGTCTTCCGTCGGCTCTGGGGCCGGGGGCGGGACCTTTGCGCGAGCGCGCTCCAGGGCTTCCTCGAGACTGAGCTCCTCAGCGGCCAGGGCCTCGAGGTCGGCCCACGTGAATCCTAGGGTTTCGAGGATTTCCTGAGAGCCTTCGAGGCTTAGCAGGCGAAGGGCCCGCTTGATCTTGGCCGTCCCTTCGATTTGTTCAAGGCGATAGCGCCATCTAAAAAGGTGGCGGGGGAGTCCGAGCTCATTCCGTCGCTGCACCAAGGCATCGCCGATGGCATTGCGTACCTTGACCTTCCGTCCTCGCGGCATGGTCCATCCCTTTGCAGGTCCTGCGCGCTCCCTCCCATCTCACGTTCTTATTCCGGCTTCTTCAATAGATCCCGCCCCATCGCGACGCCCTCAAGGCGCCTTGACCTCGCTCAGCTTATCGCAAGATGGCGATTATTCGAGGTCATCGGCGCCGGTGACCCACGGCAAAGGCTCTTCCGGAGGCGCCTCGATGCCGAGCCGAGTGGTCCAAGAGCGTGGCAGGAGGGGTTTGAGGCGTCCTCCTTCCGCCTCTGGATGCCGTCGAAAAAGGCCGAGGCCAAAGACGAGTCCGCGGTGGCGGAGCATCACATAGCCGTCGCCGTCAATCGCGGCGGCTCGCTCAGCCTGGAGCTCGATCGGCTCGCGGGCGAGGAGGCTGGCGATTTCCCGCGGTCCGACATCGACCAGGTTCCGCGTCGCGGCGGCGCCGTAGCGAATGGCGGTCGCCGTCGTCGGTCGCGGGAACTCCATATCGGCATAAAAGAACGGCATGCCGAGTACGTAGGCTTCCGGCTTCTGGGGAAGCGGCAAGTCGGCGTCCACGGTCCACAGGCAGTGTCGGTTCGGTCGGTAGACGACCTGCCGATCGAAAAGCTGGGGCGGGATGCCGAATCGCTGCTCGAGGATGTGGAGCAGGTGGTCGACGTCGAGGGCCTCGACAGTGTCGGCCGGCGGAATTCGGGTCGGCGGCGGGGGCGTTCCGCATTCCGCCTCTTTCTTGACCGCTTTCTGCGCGGCGGTCCGGTCCGGCTCGCCTTCGATGCGGTCGAGCACCGCGATAAAAAATCCGCCGGTGTCATTGACGTGCGGCCACGCCCTGAGGGTGTGGCGAAGCTCCGGTAGAAACTCACGGCCTTGCCACTCGGTTAGACCCGGGGCGAAGGTGAAACCGGGCAGATCGACCGGTCGGATGCGGATCTGCTCCGGATATTCGCGGAGGACCGTATCGACGATCGCTTCGTTTTCATCGGGAGAGTAAGTGCAGGTCGCGTAGACGATGCGCCCTCCGGGCCGGCACCGCTGGACCGCCTTACGCAGGATCGCCGCCTGGGCGCCCATCAGGCTGCGTCCGACCTGGTCCCGCCACAGGAGTTGGGAGTTCTTTCGGGTCGTGCCCTCACAACTGCACGGCACGTCGGCGAGCACCCGATCGTAGAGGCCGGATCCCGGCGGCAGGCTGGAGGCATCCCATTGGCTCACCATGACGTTCGAGAGTCCGATTCGCTCGATATTTCGCCGCACCATGCCGAGCCGTCGGTGATTGACGTCATTGGCCAAGACCAGGCCGCGTCCGAGCATGTGGACGGCCGCCTGAACGGATTTGTTCCCCGGTGCCGCGCACATGTCGAGGATCCGCTCGCCGGGCTGGGGATCGAGGAAGTGCACGGGGAGCATCGACACTTCCTCTTGGATGTGGCAATAGCCGGCGATATAGGGCAGCGTTTTGCCGGGGCGGCCGCCGAAGGCGATGCGAAGACCGTAGGGGTACCAAGGGAGCGGGTTCGACTCGATGCCGTCGTCCAGCCAGCGGGCGGCGAGGGCGTCGCGGTCGGTGCGCAGACGATTGACCCAGCACGTGGTGGGGAGCGGGGTCGCCGAGGCGTCGCACAAGGCCTCCCAATCGTCAATGAGGTCGCGGTATTTTTCGAGGCGGGAGAAATCCATCGTGGGACCTTGGGGAAGAGCCGAGGAAATTGCCG
>JBCDKB010000438.1:0-7568 GCA_038747035.1 Acidobacteriota bacterium
GAGTCCCTGCGGGAGACCCACTTCTTCTATGACTGGCGCCGCGAGCACCAGGAGGTGCGCTTGATGTGCTCCTTCGACACCGCGGCGGACGATGTCGATAGTTTCCTTGCGGCCCTTGACCGCCTGAGCCCTTCGGGCTGAGTCGATCCGGCGGACGCTGAACCCCCGGCCGCGAGCTCTCGAGGCGCGCCGGGGCCCCGACCTGGCCGGCTGTGCGGCGGACGGGCGAGGAAGAGCGTTTCTAGGCTTCTGTCGCCGTGCGGCGAGGGATCGGACCGCCATGCGGTCGGCCGGCGGTTGGCCCGCGGTCGCCCGCCGAAGCGGCTCCCTATTTTGGGCCCGCGGTTCATGACTCCTGGCGCTCCGGCGACATCCGGAGTCGCTCCGGCGTCGAATTTTCTTACACAAGATTAAAACATGTGTTTAAATCGTCCGTAAGAAGACAAGATCCCAACCGGGGCCGGGTCACTCCGCCGGGCCGGATCGGATCTAGCCGGAAGCCCATAGACATGACGAAAACTACCGCCCTCGAGGGCTCGACCGTCGAGGCCCCCAAAGAGCTCCAGACCAAAGAGCGTTTGCTCCAGGCGGGCATGGAGATTTTTGCCGAGCGGGGCTTCGCCGACGCGTCGATTCGGCAGATCTGCTCCCGCGCCGGGGCCAACGCGGCGGCCGTGAATTACCACTTCGGCGACAAGCAGCGCTTCTACGCCGAAGTGCTCGCGACGTGTCACTTGCGGGCGTGGCAGCGTCGTCCGATCCCGCGGCTGGCGGACTTCGACGAGCCCGGTGACGCCCTCAGGGCCTGGCTGCGTTGGTTCCTCGAGATGCTCACCGTCGACGGGGCGGGGCCCCTGGGACGCTTGATGGCGCGCGAGATGGCGGATCCGACGACGGCGCTTGACCAGCTGATCCTGCGCTCGATGGCCCCGATGATGGGCACGCTCTACGAAATCGTCGCGGCCTTGATGCCACATCGCGACGGCGAGGCTCGAAACCTATGCCTCCAATCGGTGGTCGGCCAGTGCCTCTTCTATCGCCACGCCCAGCCCGTCTTCGAAAGCTTGGAACGACTCTCCCAGAGCGGCGGACTGCCGCCTGGGGCCCCCCTGATCCTGCAGGTCGAGGTGGATCGACTCGCGGATCACATCACCCAATTCTCCCTCGCCGGACTCGGTGTGACCGCACCGGAGGACGGAGGTTCGCCATGATTCTCCCCCCTGATAAGACCCGCGCCCGCGACGAAAGCCGGTCCGAATCGACGACCGGCGCTCGGCCGCGGACCGCGGGATTTGTCCTAGCCCTCGGAGCCGCCGGAGCGCTTCTGCTCGGCGGCTGCACCCTGGGGCCCGATCCCCATCGCCCGACCACCGTGGTGGATAGCGCCGACACGTTCGTCCATGACCCCGGGGACGTGGGCGCTCCGGAGAGGGGCGCTGAGGACGCGGGCGCTAAGGACTTAGCGGATGATGGGGCGTCCGGGCAGCAACTCGGCGCCGAGGTCGGGCCGTGGTGGCGGAGCTTCGGCGACGCCGCGACGGTCAGCCTGGTGGAGGAGGCGCTCGGAGCCAATACCGACATCCAAGCCGCCGCCGCCCGCGTGCTCGAGCTCCAGACGCGGGTGAAGAGCGCCCGCGGCGCCCGCTGGCCTGAGTTGAGCGCCTCGGGCGGCCTGAGCCGGACCCGGAATTCCTTTACCCTGCCGGAGATCGGGCGCGTCGCCGTTTACGCGACCACTTTTTCCGCCAGCCTCGACGTGTCTTACCAGCTGGACCTCTTCGGTCGCCTCAAGCGGGCCGAGCAGGCGGCGTGGTCGGATCTACTGGCGGAAGAGGCGGCCCGCAAGACGGTGGTGCATTCGGTGATTGCGGAGGTGGTGCGGGCGCGGACCCAGCTCTCGACCCTGGGTCGAGCCGAGTCGATCGCGCGGGAGACCCGGGATAGCTGGTCGAAGACGTTCGAAACGATCGAGCGCCGATACACCGCGGGCCTCACTTCGGCCCTCGACATGCGTTTGGCGCGCGAGAACCTGGCCTCCGCAGACGCGGAGCTGGTGCTCGCCGGCCAGCGTCTCGAGCAGGCCCGCCTCGGCCTCGACGTGTTGCTCGGGCGTCGGCCCGGAACGGGCGACGTGCCTTCGGAGTGGCTGGATCCCCTGCCCCCCCTCGAGTCGGTGCCGGTGGGATTGCCGGCGTCGCTGCTCGACCGCCGGCCGGACTTGCGCCAGCGTGAGATGCAGCTGGCGGCGGCGACGTCGCGGATCGGTGTCGCCTTGGCGAATCTCTACCCGAACCTGTCGCTGACCGGCAGCGCCGGCAGCAACTCCGACACGTTTTCCGATCTCCTGTCTTCCGACACCCTGGTCTACAACGCGATCTCCAGCCTGATCGCGCCGATCTTCACCGCCGGCCCGCGCCGCGCCGACGTCGACGCCGCCCGCGCCCGGGCCGACCAGGCGGCGGCCGCCTACGCCGGTTCGATTCTGCAGGCCCTGCGGGAAGTGGAAGACGCCCTGGTGCGCGACAACGCCGCCCGCGACCGGCTGACCCACCTGGAGACCCGGGTGAAGGAAGCGCGGGCCGCCAAAGACATTGCGGAAGAGCGCTACCGCCGCGGCGTCCTGCCGCTGCTGCAGGTGCTCGAGACCGACCGCCGCTTGCGCGGCGCCGAAACGGCCCTCACCTCGGCCCAAGGGGAAACGTGGAGCACCCGCGTGGACCTCTTCCTCGCCCTCGGCGGCGACTGGACAGACGACGGTGAGAGCTCCGGTCAACCCAGCCCCCAACCCGGCGTCGCCGAAGCGGCCGGCGCCACCTCCCTCCCCCAACCCACCTCCACCGAGGAGGATGCTTGATGTCGATGTCTAAGACGACGAGAAGTTTTCTACAGTGGATGCTGCCGGCGATCGTACTCTTCGTCGGTGCGGGCGCCGCCGCCGCCCTGGTGATGATGCGGCAGTCCCCCGAGCCAGAAAATCGGCCGACCCTCGGACCTCTTGTCGAGGTCATTCAGGTTGAATCCAGCGACCTTTCGGTGAAGGTCGAGGGACAGGGTGAAGTCCGCGCTTCGACCCGGGTCGAGGTGCTGCCGGAGGTGTCGGGTCGAGTGGTTCGCATGCACCCGCAGATGGTGTCCGGCGGCCGGATCGCCGCCGGCGAGACCCTGGTGCAGCTGGATCCCCGCGATTACACCTTGGCGGTGGAATCGGCCCAGGCGTCGATTACGTCAGCCGAGACTCGGCTTGAAGTCGAGCGCGCGGAAGCGGAAGCGGCCCTGGTCGAGTGGCGGGCGGTGAACGGGGACGCGGCGCCGCCGCCGCTGCTGGTTCGAGAGCCGCAGATTCGGCAAATCGAGGCGGAGCTGTCGGCGGCCCGCGCCCAGCTCCAAAAAGCCGAGCTCGACCTGGAGCGGACCCGCTTGACCGTGCCGTTTGACGCGGTGGTGCTCACCGAGAACGTCGACCCGGGCCAGCTCGTGAGCCAAGGTCGGGCGGTGGCCACCCTCTACGGCACCGGCGCCGTGGAAGTTCGGGTTCCGCTCGCCGACGACGAGCTGCGCTGGTTCGAGCTGCCGCGCCGGGGCGCCGAGCGGCCGACGGCGGCGGTGAGATCCGAATTCGGAGGTCGCCTGCACCGCTGGCCCGCCACCGTCGCCCGCCTCGAGGGCGAAGTCGACCCGCGGACCCGGATGGTGCGGGTCGTGGTGGAGGTGGAAGATCCCTTCGACGGGGAGACGCCGCTGCTGCCGGGGGCCTTCGTCGATATCGAGATCGACGGCCGGACCCTTGAGGACATCATTCGCATTCCGCGCTTTGCGCTCCGCCAGGGCAGCACCGTGTGGACGGTGGTCGACGGCCAACTGCGTATCAACGCTGTAGAAGTCGCGCGAAGCGACCGACTCTATGCCTACGTCGCCTCGGGACTTGACGCAGGCTCGGAGGTGATCACCAGCTCGCTCGACGGCGTGGTCGACGGCATGTCGGTGCGCACGAGCCTGGCACCTACAGAAAGCGTGACCGACAGCGCCGCCGAGAGCGTGCCCCTAGGGGAAGCGTGATGTCCCGCCACGATATCGACGGGGCCAACGGATCCGACGGCCTCGACGCCAACGGTGTCGACGCCGGCGACGCGGCGGACGCCTCCTCGCCGCCGCCGACAGACGCTATTGAAGACGCCCTCGACGTCATGGAGCGGGCCGAGGCCGCGCGCCGCAAGCCCCGGGGCTTCGTCGCGTGGTTCGCCGGTCACCACGTGGCGGCCAACCTGCTGATGATCTTCGTTCTGCTTTCCGGCGGCTTGGCGGTCTTCTCGACGGTCGCAGAAGTCTTCCCGGAGTTCTCCATCGACACCATCACCGTGCGCGTGCCGTACCGCGGCGCCGCCCCGGCCGAGACGGAAGACGGGGTGGTGATCCGGGTCGAGGAGGCGGTCGCTTCGATCCAAGGCATCAAGCGGATCCGCTCGACGGCGTCCGAAGGCTTCGGCCTCGTGTCGATCGAGATCGACGAAGGCGAAGACAACCAGCGCGTGCTCGATGAAGTGAAGTCGGCGGTGGACCGCATCGACACCTTTCCGGAGGAAACGGAAGAACCGGTGATCTCCGAGGTCAGGACCCGGCGTCAGGTGATCAGCGTCGTGGTCTACGGCGACGGCGACCAGCGCACCCTGCGCGAGCTCGCCGAACGGGTCCGGGACGATTTGACGACGCTCGACGACATCACGCAGGCGGAGCTGGCGGGCGTGCCGCCCTATGAAATCTCCATCGAGGTGTCGGAAACGGAGCTTAGGCGTTACGGGCTGTCCTTCGCCGCCGTCGCCGACGCCGTGCGGCGGGCTTCCCTCGATCTGCCGGGCGGGTCGGTCAAGACGGCGGGCGGCGAGATCTTGCTGCGCACGGAGGGGCAGCGCTACGTCGGCCGAGAGTTCGAAGAGATCGAAGTGCTGGCCCGCCCCGACGGCAGCCGTCTTCGGCTCGGCGATATCGCCACCGTGGTCGATGGTTTTGAAGACCTCGACGTCTTCGCCCGCTTCGACGGCAAGCCGGCGGCCTTCGTTCAGGTCTACCGCACGGGCGACGAAGGGGCCCTCGACGTGACCGCGGCGGTGCGCGAATACATCGCGTCGATGCAGGAGCAGATGCCGCCGGGCGTCGCCCTATCGACGTGGCAAGACGCGGCCAACATTCTGCGCCAGCGCATCGAGCTGTTGGTCCGCAACGCGGCGGTGGGCCTGATGCTCGTCTTCATCACGCTGGCGCTTTTCCTGGACCTGCGCCTCGCGTTTTGGACGACGATGGGCATTCCGATTTCGTTCATGGGCGGGCTCTGGCTGCTGCCGAATTTCGGCGTCACCATCAATATGATCTCGCTCTTCGCTTTCATCGTCTCCCTCGGCATCGTGGTGGACGACGCGATCATCGTCGGCGAGAACGTCTTCGCCCATATCCAGCGGGGAAAACGCCCGATCGAAGCGGCAATCTTGGGGGCGCGGGAAATGGCGGTGCCGGTGACCTTCGCCGTGCTCACGTCGGTGACGGCCTTTATGCCGCTCCTGCTGGTCGAAGGCACCCTCGGCAAAGTGATGCGCAATATCCCGGCGGTGGTGATTGCCGTGCTCTTGATGTCCCTCATCGAGAGCCTGTTGATCCTGCCGGCCCACCTCTCCGGTGACCGCAAAGCCCCCGGTCCCCTCGGCCGACTCTTCGCGGTTCCGGGCGGCGCCCTCAAGAAGATTCAAGGGGCGGTGTCCTCGGGCCTCGAGCGGTTCGTCCAGGGCCCGTACGACCGTTTCCTTAATCTCGCCCTCGAGTGGCGATACGTCTCCCTCGCGGCCGGCTTCGCCTTTCTGCTCTTGAGCATCGGCGTCCTGGCGGGCGGCTATCTGAAGTTCACCTTCATGCCGACGATCGACGCGGACAATATGACCGCGTACCTGAAGATGCCCCTCGGCACGCCGGTGGAGCAGACGGAAGCGATCGCCAACCGCCTGGAGCGGGCGGCCTATGAGGTGGCGAAGAGCTACGAGGATCGCCTCGACGAGCCCCTGATCGTGCACCTTTCCAATACCGTCGGCTCGCAGCCCACTTCAGGCGGCGGCGGCCCCGAGTCCACGGGATCGACGTCCGGGTCGGGATCGCATCTCGCGGAGATCAACGCCGAGCTCTTGCCCAGCGACCGGCGCAATATCGGGTCCGGAGAGATCATGGCCAAGTGGCGGGAGATCGTCGGAGAGGTGCCCGGAGCCACGGCGCTGACCTATACGGCGTCGATCTTCAGCGCCGGTGACGCCATCTCGGTCCAGCTGGCGCATGAAAACTTCGACTCCCTGCTGCGGGCCACCGAGGATCTCAAGGGACGGATCGCGGCCTTCCCCGGCACCAAGGAAGTCGCCGACTCCTTCGTCCCGGGAAAACTCGAGCTCGAGCTCGGCCTCACCGACGGGGGTCGAGCGCTCGGGGTGGAGCTCCAGAGCTTGGCGCGCCAGGTGCGATCGGGCTTTTACGGCGAGGAGGTCCAGCGGGTCCAGCGCGGGCGCAATGACCTGCGCGTGATGGTGCGCTACCCCGAGGATGAACGCCGCAGCATCGGCGACATGGAGAGCATGCGGGTGCGCCTCGCCGACGGCTCGGAAGTACCCTTCGCCACCGTGGCGACGGTCGAGGAAGGACGGGGGTTCGCGAGCATCTCGCGGGTGGACCGCCGCCGCGTGGTGACGGTCTCCGCCGAGGTCGACGAGTCGGTCGCCAACGCCGGTGAGACCAACCGCGAGCTGCGCGAGAAAGTGCTCCCGACTCTGCTTGCGTCCTACCCGGGGCTCACCTACAAATTCGAAGGTGAGCAGCGCGAGCAGGATGAGTCGATCGGCAGCCTTCAGACCAACTTCTATGTTGCGCTACTCGTGATCTTCGGCTTGTTGGCGATTCCCTTCCGCAGCTACTCGCAGCCGCTGATCGTGATGTCGGTGATCCCTTTTGGTTTCGTCGGCGCCGTCGCCGGCCACCTGCTGATGGGGATGAATATGAGCCTGCTGTCGTTCTTCGGCATCGTCGCCCTCACCGGCGTGGTGGTGAACGACTCGCTGATCATGATCGACCTGGTCAATCGCGAACGCCGGGCCGGCATTCCGATGGAGATCGCCATCCGCGACGCCGGCAAGCGCCGCTTCCGGCCGATCCTGCTCACCACGCTGACAACGTTCATGGGCCTCTCGCCGATGATCTTCGAGACCAGTGTCCAGGCGCGTTTTCTGATCCCGATGGCGATCAGCCTCGGCTTCGGCATCGTCTTCGCGACGGCGATCACCCTGGTGCTGGTGCCGGTGGTTTACCGCATCCTCGAAGACATCCACGACCTCTACGACTCGAGCGCGGTGGCGGTTGAAGAAGACGTCAATGTCGACGCCGTCGGTGAAGCTGAGGACAGCGAGGAAGCCTTCGGCGACGCTCAGCCGAGCCCGGCTTAGTCTTTGGGCGCCGGCCGTTGGGGGCGCCAGCCGTTGGGGGCGCCAGCCGTTGGGGGCGCCAGCCGTTGGGGGCGCCAGCCGTTGGGGGCGCCAGCCGTTGGGGGCGCC
>JBCDKB010000439.1:0-7545 GCA_038747035.1 Acidobacteriota bacterium
ATATCGCCTTCGACGACCGACCCATCCCGCAGCTCGATTTTGAGGGCTTTGCTCCAGTTGTAGCGGCCGCGGGTCTTCTGGATGGTGATGTCTCCGAGTAGGCGGCTGCCGGCGTAGAGCTTGATGCCGCCGTTGATGGTCTTCATATTTCGCTCGACGGTCGAGCCGCTGAGCTTGATGCTGCCGTTGACCGTCTCGACGTCGCCGCTGACCGTCGAGTTGCCGATCCGGAGCGCGCCGTTGACGGTGGAAGCGTCGCCGTCGACGGTCACCCGGTCACCGATGTCGACGGTGCCGTTGACCGAGGACAGGTTGCGGGTATTCGAGTTATCGCCGATCGAGAGGCTGCCGTTGACCGTGCTGGCGTCCTCCTGCAGGTTGACGTCTTCGCCGACCTTGACGCTGCCGTTGACGCTCGAAAGCTCTTCCGTGACGGTGCTTCCGGCGTCGATGCGGATCGACTTGTTGACCGAGCTGCGGGCGTCGGCGGCGGTGCCAATCAGCAGAGAAGCGGCGAGGATCGTGAATATCTTATTGAGCATGGAGTCTCTCCTGAGTCGTGCCGGAAGTGGCCGGCGGAACTTTTTGATTCCTGGCCTCCTTAGACGGCGGCCGCGGGGGAAAGGTTTAAACCCCGGAGATCAAAAAGACCGGGCGGCGCGGACGCGGCCTTAGGACGCCGGCGCCGGGGGCCGGGCGAGGCCGGCGAGGATATGTTCGAGCACTTGGGTCAAGCGTTCTTCGACGTCGGCGTTGGGGTCAAAGGCTTCGAGCTGTCCAGAGAGAGCCAGCAGGGTGAAGCCGTGGGTGGCCGACCACAGCGTCAGGACCAGCTGGCGGGCGGGCATCGACCGATAGAGACGGCCTTCGCCGCGCCGGAGCGTGGCGACCAGCTTGGCGAAAGACTCGTTGACGGCGGTGTCGAGCTCTTCGGACCGACGTCCGGCGTCGAGGAAGCCCCCGAACATCAGGTTCGCCCGGTGGGGGTGGCCGAGATTTTCGCGCACGTAGACCCGGCACGCGGCGTGGAGCTGGCGCCGCGGATCGTCGGGGAAGCGATCGGCGATGTCGTCCAGGCCGGTCTCGAGGGCCCGGAAGCCGGCGGCGGCTACCGCTTCGAGCAGCTCATGCCGGTCCTTGAAGTGCCGGTAGGGCGCGGCGTGGCTGACGCCCGCGGCGCGCGCCACCGACCGCAGGCTGAGGGCCCCCGGACCGGACTCTTCGAGTATTTCCGTGGCCGATTTCACCAGGGCAGCGCGCAGGTCGCCGTGGTGGTACTGGGCGGGGGGCTGGCCCTCGCTGGACCTCGGGGCTCGTTTCGACACGACAGGATAGTACTGGACGGAGTCCTTCGCTGTCGTGCGGCGTCGGCTCCGCCGTCGAGCGGAGTGACTTTTGATGTTGACAACAGTAACATTGATGTTTACAGTGGTCACATCTAGCGGTCGCGGCACCGCTGAACCTCCCATCGCTGCCCGACACCAGGAGCGCCCCGATGCACCCCATCGCGATCACCGCCATCCGCACCTATTTTTCTGCGATGCAGCGCATCGCCCCGCGAGTCGCCGGCCGCCAGGCCTTTCGCCTCTTCTCGACGCCCCGCTTCCGCCGGCCGACGCCCCCCGCCGTCGTCGACGTGATGGAGCGCAGCGAACGCTTTAGTTTCGAGGTTGAAGGCGAGAAGGTCATTGGCTATCGGTGGGACGCGGCGGACGCCGGAGCGCCGCGCGTCCTGCTCGTGCACGGCTGGGAATCGCGGGCGTCGCGCCTGGCGATTTGGGTCGATCCGCTCCTGCACGCCGGCTTTTCTGTGGTCGCCTTTGACGCCCCCGGCCACGGCGAGTCTTCGGGTCGGCGCAGCAGCCCGATCTTGTTTTCGCGCGCCGCGCGTCGCGCCGTGGACCATGTCGGGGCCATCGACGGCGTGATCGGCCACTCCCTCGGCGGCTTGTCGAGCGCGATCGCCATCACCGCCGCCGAGCTCATCGACGAGCGTCGTCTGGATCCGCGGCGCCTGTTGATTCTCGCGGGGGCGGAGAGCGGCGCCGAGGCCATGGGGTTCTTCTGCTCGGCGCTCGGGTTGCCGGATGATTTTCTGCCGGTGCTGCTCGACGGCGCCGCCGAGCTCTCCGGCCACCGCCCGGCGACCTTCGACGGCCACCGCATCCTCGCCCGTCGACCGGTGGAGACGCTGTGGCTGCACGATCCGGAGGACGGCGAAGCGTCGTGGGTCGGCGCGCAGCGTGTGGCCGAAGCGGCGCCCCACGTCGAGGTGGTCGCCGTGGAGGACGTCGGCCACCATCGTATCGCCCGCGACCCGAACGTCATCCGACGCGGCGTCGAGTTCCTCGCGGCCTAGCGTCCGGAGAGCTAGCGGACCGAACGGTAGCCGCCGGTCACGCCGCGCTTTGAAAGCACGAGGTGCCACAGCTGGTTGCGCCGGGCCCGGAACCGGCCGACGCAGCCCAGGAGGTAGAAGCGCCACATGCGGTAAAAGCGCTCGTCGTACCTCGGGCCTTTGAGCTGGGGCCAGGCCGCGTCGAATCCCCGCCACCAGTGCTCGAGGGTCGTGGCGTAATGGTCGCCGAAGTTGTGCCAGTCTTCGATGACGAAAATGCCCTCGACGGCGTCGGAGATCTGCTTGGCGGACGGCAGCTGACAGTTGGGGAAGACGTATTTGTCGATCCACGGCTCGAGCGTGCGCACCGAGTGGTTGCGCCCGATGGTGTGCAGTAGAAAGAGCCCGTCATCGGCGACGCATTCCGCGGCGACGCGGAAGAAATCGCGGTAATTCTTCACGCCCACGTGCTCGAACATGCCGATGGACACGACGTGGTCGAAGGGCCGCTCGATATCCGGGGCGGTGGCGAGGTCGCGATAGTCCATGAAGCGGAGCTCGACGTTGTCGAGGTGGGCCGTCTTGGTGCGACCGAGGCTCAGCTGGTCTTCCGAAACGTTGACCCCCAGCACGTTGGCTCCGTAGCGCTCGGCGGCGTAACCCGCGAAACTGCCCCAGCCGCAGCCGATATCGAGCACCCGGTCCCCGGCCCCAAGGCCGACCTTTCGGCAGATGAGGTCGAGCTTCTGCTCCTGGGCGACGGCTAAGTCGTCTCGAGGGTCACCGGACCCGGCGACGCTCTCATTGCCGAAATAGGCGCAGGAATAGCACAGGCGCGGGTCGAGCATGGCTTCGAAGAGGTCGTCGCCGAATCGATAGGGCATGCCCCCGGACTCGACGGCGCGGGACTTCTTTTGGCGATTGGTGAGGCGCGAGTGGAGCACCGCGAAGAGCGTGGTGGCGTTCAGCTTGACCTTCTGCTCGAGTCGGGCCGTGAAGGCGCGGGTGGTCATGCCGCCCAGGTCCTCGCAGTCCCACCAGCCGTCCATATAGGACTCACCGAAGCCGAGGGAGCCTTCCGCCAGCACCCGGGCGAAGAACTTCGGCTCATGGACCTGGAGGTCCCACGGGCGGTCGCCCCCGATGCGGATATCGGCCTCGGCCAAGATGCGTTCGGCCGTGCGGCGCGCGGCTTGGGTCATCGTCTCGTCCCTCCGGCGGTGTCGTGCGGTGTCGCCCGGGCGGCCTCAGCGGACCGAGCGGTATTTGCCGCGTCCGCCTTGCTTAGAAAGCACGACGTCCCAGGTTTCTAGGGTGCGGGCGAAGAACGCGCCGGCGAAGCAGCAGAGGTAGTAGCGCCACATGCGCCGGAACCGCTCGTCGTAATTCGACCCTTCGAGCTGCGGCCACGCGTCTTCGAAATTCTCGAGCCAAGCGATACAGGTGTGGCCATAGTCCACGGAGAAGTTGTGCCAGTCCTCCATGACCAGGAGCCGCTCGAAGGCGTCGCCGAGCTGGGCGAGGGACGGCGCCATCCCGTTGCGGAAGATATAGCGGTCGAGCCAAGGGTCCGCCGCGATGGCCGACCGATTGGCGCCCATCGTATGGATCAGGAAGAGGCCGTCGCTCTTGAGGGAACGGTGGGCGACCTCCATCAGCGTCCGGTAGTTCTTGTATCCGACGTGGCCGAGCATGCCGATCGAAACGATGTGGTCGTAGGTGCCTTCAATGGCCCGGTAGTCGCGCAATTCGAAGCGGACCGGCAGGCCGGCGCAGAGCTCTCCGCCGAGCGCCGCCTGCTCTTTCGACACCGTGATGCCGACGACCTCAACGCCGCGCTTTTCCGCGGCGTAGCGCCCGAAGCTACCCCAGCCGCAGCCGATGTCGAGGATGCGCTGTCCCGGCTGGAGGTCGAGTTTGCGGCAGATCAGCTCGAGCTTGGCCTCTTCTGCGGCGGCGAGGCTGCGCTTCCCGTCGACATCGTTGTCACCGGCATAGAGGCAGCCGGAGTAGACCATGCGCGGCCCGAGCATGGCCTGGTAAAGGTCGTTGCCGAGGTCATAGTGGCGCCGACCGACTTGAAAAGCGCGGGAGATGCGCTGGCGGTTGAAGACCCGCGACCGGAGGTAGTGCGCCCGCGTGGAAAGGGTCAGGTGGGAGCTTTGGAGGTCAACGCGGTAGACGTGCTCGAAGAAGCTCGCCAGGTCCGCGCAGTCCCAATAGCCGTCCATATAGGCCTCGCCGAGGCCGAGGGAGCCGCGTCCAAAGACCTCGTCGTAAAAACGCGGATCACGGACCTGGGCGTCCCACGGCCGACCGCCGTCGAGCTCGATGTCGGCGAGCGCAAACGCCTCCGCGACCGCTTTGTGCAAACCCTTTGAAGCCATAGGCACCCTCGCGCCAGGGGCGACGCTGTGACGGCGCCCAGAGCGGAAGGGCGTCTTGAATAGGTCGACCCACGGAGTACAGGGGGAGTGGGGCGCCTCGTCGTGTTCTCGTGGGCTAGATGAGAACCAGCGAGCCTGGTCAATCCATCAATTTCGGCGAAGCTTATCGCGAGGCTCGATCCGCCGCCAGCGTCGCCCCCTCAGGCGGCTGGGGAGAGGCTAGGGAAAGAGGTTTGTCCAGGCCGAGGTGTCGCCGGTTTCGAAGTCGTCGGCGAAGAGCGGCTCGGAGTCGACGAGGATAGATCCATCGGAAAGGGCGAGCCCGCCGTTGAGGCCGTTGAGCATGATGCCACCACCTTGATTCGAAAGGGCCGTCAGCGCCGGGGCTAGCTCAAGGTCGATACGCGTGCCGAGCGGTGTCGTCTGGGCGACGGTCACGTCGAGCCAGCCGATCAGCACCTCCTGGTCGAGCAGGAAGGGGATCGGCGCGCCGGTGCTGTCGTAGGCATTGATCCAGTGGGTGGCTTGGCCGGCGTTGACGGTCGTCTCGAAGATCGGCGTCAGGCCCGAGAGAACGCCGGCGGCGGTAAAGGTGGCGGACGTGGCGAAAGGGCTCGTAGGCCGCACGCCCACGGAGAAGCTCTGGATGCGCAGCTCGGCGGGCTGATCGACGCCGAGGGCGGTGAAGCTCGAGTCGGTGACGGTGACCGGTAGCGTGACCGTATTCCCGGGTTCGGCTCGATCGGTGCCGATGGCGACAGTGTCCGCGACGGCGATTGGGACAAAAGCGGTGAGGACGGCGCAGACGAGGAGCAAGGGCCCGAGCCTCAGGAGCCGGGGGGCGGGGGCGCTGTGGGGCGGTGCGGGATGGTGTCGCATGGCGTGTGAGAACTCGTCTTCGTCGTGTGCGGAGCTGCGGCGGCGGGCGGGGACGCTGTCGCCCAGCTTAGCACGCGCCGCCGGGCTTCCAGTGCCGCTCTAAACCGCCCATCGGCGAGACTCGCCGACGGCTTCTACTCGCTCCGCAAGGCGACGTTGGGGTCCACGTCGGCGGCTCGGCGGGCGGGCAGCAGACAGGCGAAGAGCCCTGCGACGAGCAGAACGGCGACCACCGTCACCAGCGTTGCGGCGTCCATCGCCCGGGTCTCAAAGAGCAGGTCCGAGAGCAAACGTGTGAAGAAAAACGCCCCGGCGAGGCCAGCGGCGGCGCCGATGGCGACCAGCTTCAGCCCCTGACGGACGACCAGCTGCAGCACTTCACGGCGCTGCGCTCCGAGGGCCATGCGCAGGCCGATCTCGCGGGTCCGCTGCGCCACCGACCAGGCGACGACCCCGGTGACGCCGGTCAGGGTAATGAAAAGAGCGGTGGCGGCGAAAAGCGAAAGCAGCAGCGACGTGGTCCTGGGCGTCTCAAGCGACGCCCGCCGCGTGCTCTCGAGCGTCTCGATGCGCTCGACGGGCTGCTGCGGGTCGACGGCGCGCACCGCGGCGGCGATATCCCGGGCCATAGCCGAGGGCTCGGTCCTCGTGCGCACGACGATCCGGTTGGAGAATCCCGTCTGGGCGATGGGTCGATAGAGGAGGTCGGTGGCCTGTCGATCGAGGCTGAGCTGGCGGACGTCTCCGACCACGCCGACGATCTCCACCGCCGCCCCCTGGTCACCGAAGAGGAGGCGTTGACCGATCGGATCTTCGCCGGGGAAGGTGCGGTCGGCGAAGGTGCGACTGACCATCGCCACGTCGGGGGCGTCGGCGTGGTCCCGACCGTCGAAGAAGCGGCCGCGGATCAGCGGAATCGACAGCGCTTCGAAATAGGACTCGGAGACGAAGGCCAGGTCGAGGGTCGGCGCCGGGCCTCGGTCAGTCTCGCCTTCACGGCCCGCAATGCGGAAATCCTGGCTCATCATGCCGCCTTGGGTCAGCGGCGCCGCCGATCCTACCGCGGCGTGCACGACGGCGGGGTGGGCCTGGAGTCGATCGAGGACGCGGTCAAAAAAGTCGAGCGTCTTCTCCGGCGAGTCGTATTTCGTCCAGTTCAGCGCCAGACGCGCGGTCAAGACGTTCTCGGTGGCAAAACCCGGGTCGACGCTCTGCAGGCGGTCGAAGCTGCGCAGCAGCAGGCCCGCAGCGATGAGGAGGACCGTCGAGACCGCGACCTGGGCGGCCACGAAGAGGCCGCGGACCCGCGCTCGACCGGAGCCGGCCGTGCCACGTCCGCCGTCGCGCAGGTGACCGACCAGGGCGGAACGGTTGGCCAGGAGCGGCGCGCCGCCGAAGCCGAGTCCGGTGATGACGGACAGTGCGAAAGCGAAGAGCAGGACCGGCACGTCGAGCTCGATATGGGCGACGCGCGGCGACAGGCCCGCCAAGAACTGTTTGAGCACGCCGAGACTGCCGGCCGCCAGCAGGAGACCCAGGGCGCCCCCTGAAACGGCGAGCACGGTCGCTTCGCTGAGCGGTCCTTTGACCAGGCGCCATCGGTCGGCGCCGAGCGCCGCCCGCACCGCCAGCTCTCGACGTCGGCGGGCCTGGCGGGCGAGGGTCAGGTTGGCGACATTGAAGCACGCGAGCAGCAGAACCAGGCCGGTGGTGCCGAGCAGGGCCAGCAGCATCGGCCGAGCCCCGCGGGTGATCTCGTCCTGCAGGGGCGCGGCGTCAACGCCGAAGTCCTGCACTTGGCCATAGGTGTCGGGGTGGCTGTGGAGGAATCGCTCGGCGATGCCGCGGGCCTCGGCGCGAGCCGTCTCAAGCTCAGCGCCGTCCCGGAGCCGTCCGAAGACCGTCAAGTTGCGGAACGCGCCGCGGTTCTCGTGCATCGCC
>JBCDKB010000440.1:0-7465 GCA_038747035.1 Acidobacteriota bacterium
CCAGTGCCGAAGCCGACTTTGCCGGCGCTGGAGACGCGAATGGCGTTGCTGTTGGCGCCCGCGTCGATGCGGAAAGGCGCCGTATTGCCGGTCACGTCGTTGACGGAGAAGTAATTGGCGCCGCCGTTGCTGGTGTCGTTGATCGTGATGCGCCAATCGTTGCCCGGGAAGTTCGCCGAGGAGGACGTGTCGTTGAAGTGGATGCGCAGGTTGTTTTCCTTGTAGCGACCGGTGTCGGAGCCGAAGCTTTCCGAGGTGGTGCAATCGAAGCCCACGCACTGGCTGCCCTGGATGATCTGGTCGTCGACGACCACCGTAGCCTTCAACTCGATGTCCTGGTCGCTGCTGCTGAAGTTCTTGGTCGGGGTGTGGACGACGCCGTTGCGCACCTGGAAGGTGCCGAAGAAGGTGGCGGACTGGAGCTCGCCGGAAGCCTTCAAGCGTTCGACGGCGCCGCGGTCGCCGGACGCGGCGGCGGCGTCGAGCTTCGAGCGGAGCACTTCACCGATCGGCTGCACCGCGAGGATCTCCCAGGTGTACTGGCCGTCGGCGGCGGAGTCGTTGAGTTGGAAGGCGAGGTCTTCAAGGGCGCCGACCTCGAACTGCTGGGCGTAGCCTTCGGGGCCGGTGACGCGGACCCAGGCCTGGCCGTAGGCGAAGTCGGTGGAGAAGGCCGCGCCGCTGCCGTAGGCGGCGACGTCAATGGACGGGGCGGCGAAGGCCGCCGTGGTCAGCAGCGAGGCTGTCGCGGCGATGATGAGAAGGCGTTTTGCGTTTTTCATGATCAGTCTCCTTGGGGACTCAGAGCTGCGTTCATGCTGGGCTAGAGCAGAGATGAAGAGGCTCGAAAAAATCACGTTGTATCTGTCTCGTTCATATGGACAAGCGCAGGATCGGCCAAACTCCTGTCACACTTTTCACATATTTTTCGCACTTCTTCGGGACAGCTCACGACAGCCCCCTAAAAGCGACTTCTTCACTGCCAATGGAGAGCATCGAATTCAGCCAGAGCGAAACTTTCTCCACATCCTTCGATCGAAAACTTCACCCACACGAAAAAACGCCGCGGAAAACCGCGGCGTTTTTTCGAGGTCGTCACAGGCCTGGGCGAAGCCTATGACTGGAGAAATAGGGCTTGGATCACTCGACCTCGGCGTCCAGGAGCGCGGTCAGCTCTTCGATCGCCTTCTGCTGTTCCTGCACCACCTTGGTCAGCACCGCGACCACGTCCATCGACGTCAGGCTCTTGCGGTCCTTCTGCGCCACCAGGGCCGGCACGTCTTCGGCGATGAAGCCGACGTAGGTCTCGTCGAGCTCGGCGTTGTAGCGGAAGGTCACCGGCGCGAGCTCCTTCAGCGCCGCCATGGCGTCGGCGGAGGAGAGGTCGGTGATGTCGCGCTTCAGCTCGCGGCTGGAGGCGTTCGTCCAGGTGCCGCCCGAGGTCAAAACAGCGCCGTTCGAGTGGCGAATCGCGTCGCCCTGGGCGTTGTTGCAGCCGATGCACACGTTGCCGGTCGAGTCGAGGTAGAAGACCTCCGCGCCGGCGGTGTAGAAGGACATGGCGTCGGCGCCGTTGCGGTAGATCACGCGGCCGGCGTTGTCGTCGTCGGTGTCACCGAACCAGAGCTGGGCGTTGGCGGTGCCGTTGCCGGCGAGCAGAGAGACGATCGAGCCGTCGGCGTCGGTGGCGTTGTTCTGGAAGAGGGCCAGCACCGAGCTGTTGCTCGGGGTGTGCACGCCGCCGCCGCCGAGGATGTGGAGGTCGGCCTTCGCGTTGTCGGTGCCGAAGCCGATGTCGCCGCTACCGAGCATCACGAGGCCGTCGTCCTGGCCCGAGCCGGGGAGAATGCGAATCGGCAGGGCGGAGCCGTTGGTGACGTTGCGGACGAAGAAGTTGGTCTCGTTGCCGGCCAGGTCCCAGATATGCGACTGGAAGCCGTCGGAACCGTCCTGCTCGAGGCGAAGCGCCGGGGTGTTGCCGTCGACTGCGTGCAGGCTGATATTCGCGTTCGGGCTCGTGGTGCCGAAGCCCACCTTGCCAGCGCTCGACACGTAGATCGAGCCGTTCGCGGCGCCGGCGTCGATGCGGAAAGGCGTCTTGTTGCCAGTCACGTCGTTGACGGAGAAGTAGTTGGCGCCGCCGTTGCTGGTGTCGTTGATCGTGATGCGCCAGTCGTTATTGGGGAAGCTCGCCGAGGACGACGTGTCATCGAAGTGGATGCGCAGGTTATTTTCCTTGTAGCGACCGGTGTCGGAGCCGAAGCTCTCGCTGGACGTGCAGTCGAAGCCCACGCACTGGCTGCCTTGGATAATCTGATCGGTGGTCACCACCTGGGCTTTCAGATCGATGTCCTGGTCGCTATTGCTGAAGTTCTTGGTTGGGGTCTGGACGACGCCGTTGCGCAGCTGGAAGGTGCCGAAGAAGGTGGCGGATTGGAGTTCACCGGAAGCCTTCAGGCGTTCGACCGCGCCGCGGTCGCCGGACTCGGCGGCGGCGTCGAGCTTCGAGCGGAGGACTTCGCCGATCGGTTGCACCGCGAGGATTTCCCAGTTGTACTGGCCGTCAGCGGCGGATTCGTCGAGTTGGAAAGCGAGGTCATCGAGGGCGCCGACCTCAAACTGCTGGGCATAGCCTTCCGGGCCGGTCACGCGGACCCAGGCCTGGCCGTAGGCAAAATCGGTGGAAAAGGCGGCGCCGCTGCCGTAGGCGGCAACGTCGATCGACGGGGCGGCGAAGGTCGCTGTGGTCAGCAGCGAGGCGGTAGCCGCGATGATGAGAAGGCTCTTGGCTTTCTTCATGGTTAGTCTCCTACAGGATCAGAGCTGCGGTCATGCTGCGCTAAAGGAAGAAAAGTAAACTGAATTTTGCGGTCATTTGGAGTAGCGCAGGATCTGCGAAAGTCCTGTCATCGATTTCAAACTTTTTTTCCCAGTCGCTCAGAAAGGCCCCGGGCGCGACCGACCGCGGCCTTTTCCACCATGCAAAACGGGCGACCCGAAGGTCGCCCGTTTTAGGGGTCCCGTGGACCCGCGATATCGAACGGTTAGCTTACGAAAGAAAAGTCCGACCCGTCGAAATTGCCGAGGCCGGCGTGCAAGTCGCCGCGCATCAGGCGGGTGACCGGGCCGCGTCCCCGTTCAAGGCCCCTGAAGCGTCAAGGGCGCCGCGGAGAGGTCCCTTGTGGAAATCCCTTGGGTGAGGACTACGGGATGTCAGAACTTCTGGGTGAACCAAAAACGCAGCTCGGCGTCGGGCGTGATGTCGGTCAAGCCGAGCAGGACGTTGGTGTAGAGGCTGCGCCCATCTCCAATCCGAAAGGATGCCGCGGGCCCGATTTGATGTCGCTGCTCGTCAAAGCCGCCGAGATCATCCGTTGATCCGTAGCTGTTGTAGAGCTCCAGCCCCCATAGCGGGCCCTGGCCGAACCGTCGATAGAGTGAGGCGCGCGTCTGCAGAAGTACACCATCCCGCGCGTTGTCGCCGTCCTCGATGGCGGTGAGCACGAGAAATCGGGCCGAATATCCGTTGGCTAGACTCCACTGGTTCATCCAGTTGATTCCAAGCATTTCCGGGCGGCTGCCGTTGCGCACCCGCAGATCGAAACGTAGGCCCGTACGCCAAGGGGCATCGTCCTCGCTGAGGTCCCAGAACAGCTCGCCTTGGACATAGTCGAGGTCGAGATCCGAATCCTCGGTCTTCCGGGTCTGCACGACACCCCTCAGCATGAAATCCCCGTTGACCGCTTTTTCGTAATGAAGCCGCTGGGCCCATCCGTCGAGGTCGGGGTCATAGGTAAATCGATACTGCAAGGCCTGGTCAGAAGGGTTGACGACCGGGCCGAAGACTCCGCCCGTGTTTTGAGCCAGAACCGGGGCAGCGGCGAATAGCAGCAAGAGCAAAACGGTGGGGGCAAGACGGCGAATGATCATGAAGGCTTACCTCGAGAACGGTCGAAGGAGCGAAGCGCTATCGGCTCCGCTAGCCATCGCAGGGGGGCAGTAGTGCCTTGGGATGTGGAGGCGCCAGCAGGTCAACGGGGAGACGATGCGGACGTTTAGCCCTGCTGGTTTCGACGGCGTGCCTGTAATGGATTCTATCGACTCCTAAGGCTGATCGTATCGACCGCCGCGGTTCGCTTCAGTTCCCGTGATGCTTCAGTTCCCACGATCAGGTGTCAGGGCCAAGTGCATCTCCAAGGCGAGGCTCAAGCCAGTGCCCAGGCCCGGCGCACAAGCCAAACGGGCGACCCGAAGGCCGCCCGTTCCGAAGGTCTTGGTGGACCTGTCGATGTCGACCGATCAGAAGTCGAGCGACCAGCGGGCGAGGAAAAAGTCGGCCTCACCCGAGCTTTCCACGTCGGCGTGCACGTAGTTGAGCATCAGGCGGGTCGCCGGATTCAGGTACCAGTTGAGGGCCAGCGAGAAGTTCTCTTGCTCACCGCCCTCAATGGCGCCGTCGTTGAGATCGATGGTCGAAAATCGACCCGCAATCTCCCAGGCACCTCGCCCTTCACCCCAGTTAGACTTCGGCTTCAGACGGTTCCAGCCGCCGCTGCTGGTCTTGAACGCCTTATGTTCACCGGTTAGGAAGTAACCGGCTTGCAGGTAGTAGGCGTCGAAAGACGGATCGCCGGATAGCGGTGCGTCGACGTCGGCGGTGACATATTCGGCGGCCGCCCAAAACGGACCTTGGACGGTGGCGAGGTCAAAGTTAAAGATGTCGACGCCGTCCGCTACGAAGCTGCCCGTATCCACGTAGCGGTCCGCAAAATGGGCCTCGGGACGGGAGCGATAGCGCAGCGTGCCGTCGATGTCACGGAGCTGGATATCGGCGGCGATGTGCACCATGCGCGCGCCGTCGTCTTCCCACACCGGGCGGTAGCCCACGCGGGCGTTGATGACGGTGGCGTCGTCCGACTGGCTTTCAGCGAAGTCGTCCGACTCGTAGAAGAACCCGACGCCCCAGTTCAACTTGTCGCCCGACTTGCCTTCGAGGGCGATGCCGCTGTTGCGCGAGGGAGAGAAGGTATTCGAGAGGGAGCGCTCAAGGAACGGAATGTACTTGGAGCTGCTGGCCTCTTCAAGAGAGTGATACTCCTTAAAATGGCCGAACTTAATTTTGCCCCAGTCCTGCTTCAAGGCAATCCACGCATCTTTCAGCTCCGGGCCGTCCCCGCTAAAGTTGTAGTCAGCCTTGAACTCGACGTTCTTATAAAGAGTGCCTGAGAAGAATAGACGAGCGCGGCGAATCTCAAAGCCGTCTTGTTGCCCCGGATCCAAGATGTCGTCGACATCGGCGAAGGTGTAGTCCGCCATGATGCGGCCGCCGAACTTCAGCTTGTGGCCCTTGTCACTATTCTCGATCTTGTGACCGTTGCTCCACTTGGCGACCCAATCAGCGTGAGCGGCCGGAGCTACGAGCCCGAGAGCGAGCAGGCAGCTAACGATGCCAGTCACTCGATTCTTGGTCATGTCCTCAATCCTCCTTGTTCGATACTGACGCGCACCCGTCACCCACGATTGAGCACCCGGGATCGCACTGGTTTGGAACCGCGCGGAGCATGAATCACCTCTATGAAGAAAAAGGAAAGGCGAGGTGAAAAGCGCCCCACCCCCGCGGTCAAGGAGTTTTCAACTGAAATTGACCGGGAATCAGATCAGCCAAAGCGGCCGGTGATGTAATCCTCGGTGGCGCTCAGGTGCGGCTTGGTGAAGAGCTCGCCCGTATCGCCGTACTCGACCAGGCGGCCGAGGTACATGAAAGCGGTGTAGTCCGACACGCGGGACGCCTGCTGCATGTTGTGGGTCACGATCAGGATCGTGTAGGACCCGCGCAACTCGCTGATCAGGTCCTCGATCTTGCCGGTGGCGATCGGATCGAGCGCCGAGCAAGGCTCGTCCATGAGCAGCACCTCCGGCTCCGCCGCGATGGCGCGGGCGATGCACAGGCGCTGCTGCTGACCGCCGGAAAGGCCGAGGGCCAGATCGTCGAGGCGGTCTTTGACTTCGTCCCACAGGGCGGCGCCGCGCAGGCTGCGCTCGCAGACTTCTTCGAGCACGCTCTTGCGATTTTCACCGTCGATACGCAGCGCATAGACCACGTTCTCAAAGATCGACATCGGGAACGGGTTTGACTTTTGAAACACCATGCCCATGCGCTTACGCAGCTCGATGACGTCGACGCCGGGGCCGTAGACCGAGTCGCCGTTCAGGCGCATATCGCCTTTGATGCTGACGATGTCGATCAGGTCATTGAGGCGATTGACCGAGCGCAGCAGGGTCGATTTGCCGCAACCCGATGGACCGATGAGCGCAGTGACCTTGCCGCGCGGCACGGACATAGAAATATCGTGCAGGGCCTGCGCCTGGCCGTACCAGAGGCGGAAGTTCTCCACCTCCAGCACCGACTCTTCATCTCCGAGGCTGTCGTGGATCTCACTCGGCAAGGTCTCACCGCGGGCGATCGCCTCGATCGGGTCCATGGCGTCGTCGCGGGGTTCGGTGTTGTTGTCGGCGGCGGTCGCTTGGTCAGCCATGTTGATTTTCCAGAAGTCTGCGGATGGGTGAGCGGATAAAGAAACGGCGTCGGCAGTCCAGCCTAGAACTGGCCACCGGAGAACTTCTTGCGCAGGCGGTTGCGGATCCAGATCGTGGTGAAGTTCAGCAGCGCGACGATGGTGATCAGCAGCATGGTCGTGGTGTAGACCATCGGCTTCGCCGCTTCGGAGTTCTGGCTCTGGAAGCCCACGTCGTAGATGTGGAAGCCCAGGTGCATGAAGCTGCGCTCGGGGTGGATGAAGGGCGCCATGCCGTCGATCGGGAGCTCGGGCGCGAGCTTCACGGCGCCCACCAGCATCAGCGGAGCGACCTCACCCGCGCCGCGGGCGATCGCCAGAATCATGCCGGTGATGATGCCGGGCAGAGCGCGCGGCAGCACGATGCGCTTGATGGTCTGCCACTTCGAAGCGCCGCAGGCGTAGGAGCCTTCGCGCATCGAATTCGGCACCGCCGACACGGCCTCTTCGGTGGCGACGATCACCACCGGCAGGGTCAAGAGCGCGAGCGTCATCGACGCCCAGAGCAGGCCGCCCTTACCGTAGGTTGGATTAGGCAATGACGCCGCGAAGAAGACTTCGTCTAGGGTGCCGCCGACGACATAACAAAAAAAGCCGAGGCCAAAAACGCCGAAGACGATCGACGGCACGCCCGCGAGGTTGTTGACGGCGATACGCACCGCCGTCACCAGCGGACCCGGCTTCGCGTACTCGCGCAGGTAAAGCGCCGCCAGCACGCCGAAGGGCACCACCGCCAGCGACATGATGAGCGTCATGGCGACGGTGCCGAAGATCGCCGGATAGACGCCGCCTTCACTATTGGCTTCGCGGGGCTCGTCGGTGAGGAATTCGGCCCAGCGGGCGCCGTAAATTCCAAGCTTTTCGCCAAAGCCGATGCGATTCGCCGGGTA
>JBCDKB010000441.1:0-7435 GCA_038747035.1 Acidobacteriota bacterium
CTGGGCTCGAGCACCGACACCGGACGGCTGCCGAGAAAGAGTCTGACGTCGGCGACCAGGTCGACCACCGAGCCATAGCGCCGGTCCCGCTGCGGGTGCATCGCCCGGACGATGATCGCTTCGAGGTCCCCTCGGATTCGCGCCGCCCACGGGAGATTGACCCTCGCCGCCGCGACGCTCGCCGCTTCCTTCTCACCGCGCCGAATGCGCTCGACCAGGTCCGCCGGCGTGCCCTGCCCGCGTCGGAAGGGGCTGATGCCGCACACCAGCTGGTAGAGCAGCGCGCCGAGGGCGTAGATATCGGCCCGGGTATCCACGTCCCCGTCGAAGGATTCTGGACTGAGAAACTCCGGCGTGCCGTAGACGCCCCCGCTATCGTCAACCCCGGCCCCGGCGATCGGCCGGTCCAGCGCTTCCGCGATGCCGAAGTCGATGACCTTCACCACGGCCCGGCCATCGACCGGGCGTACCAGGACGTTGCTCGGCTTGAGATCTCGGTGGACGATCTGCTTTTGATGGGCGTGGTGCACCGCGGCACAGACTTGGAGGAAGAGCGCCAGGCGCTCTTCAAATGCCGGGATTTCGTCCTCCAAGTAAGCGTCGATCGGCTGCCCTTCCACGAGCTCCATGGCGAAGAACGGGCGCCCCTCCTGCGAGACGCCCGCCTCGATGAATTGGGCCACGTGCGGATGATTGAGACGAGCCAAGGCGCGCTGTTCGGCGCGGAACCGTTCAGCCGCCGAGTCGGAAATACTCTCGGATCGAATCAGCTTCAGCGCCACCTGTCGTCGGGGCTCCTGCTGCTCGGCCAAGAAGACCTGGCCCATGCCTCCGCTGCCGAGCATCGCCAGGATGCGATACGGGCCAATCTCTCGCCCGATCCAGGATCGGGTCGCCGACTCCGGATCTGGCGCGGTCTCGGTGCTCCAGGCCGGGCTCTCCAGAAAGCCCGAGAGTTGCTCGACGCGGTCTAGCGCTGCCAAGAGTTCCTGCGCCGAAACCGGTCCGCCGGCGCACGCCGCCTCAGCCAGGCGTCGACGATCTGACGGAGGCCAGCCCTGCGCCTGCTCCAGGAGGTCGAAGAGCCGGAGGTGGTAAGCGGTCTTCATAGGTCGGTGGGCATGCTAACCCGCGGTCGAAGATCTGCCTGGACGCAATCTCTCAACAGGCCCTGATCGTGCGGGACCACCGCCACCTCCTGGTCGCCGGCGCTTTCGGCGATGACACGGAAGGCGCGGGTTCCGGCGCCGGTTATTTTTTCCTCCGAAACCTCGGAGGCGCGGGTGAATGGGGCCAGTTCTCCAAGTTCATCGGCCCGAACGTGTCGGAAGACCTTGGCGATCGGTTCCTGGGCCGACGACGACTGAAGGGGAAGGAAACCCGAAGCAGCCCGTCGGCCCCAGCACAGAACCCGGGGAACGCTTCGGGGGCAAAGCTAAGATGGGGGGCGAGATCGACAGCCACCCACAGCGAAGTGGGTGGCGCGAGCCGACGTCATGAGCAGTCCACACGGTCAAGCCCTCGGGCCCCAGAAGCGCGTCGCGATCCTCGTCATTGCCTCGACGAGGTCGCCGCTCTACGTGCACTACCTCGAGACCTATTGGTCGAGCGTGATCCGCTGGACTAACGCCGTGTACCCGCACATCAGCGTCTTCCTACTCTTTGAGCACGACGTCGAGCTCGACCGGTTCGGCGGTCTAGAAAACCACATCATCCAAGACCCGACGTCCGACTACGATCGCCACTGCGACCCGGCGCGTCAGACTCCCGGGATTCCCGGCATCTTGCTCAAGACGATCTTTGCCCTCGATCTCCTGCAGGACCGCTACGACGTCTTTTTCCGGACCAATCTCAGCAGCATGCTGAAACTGTCGGCGTTCGACCGTTTCGTCCAGGAGAAAAATGACCTCCGATACTCCTCGGCCTTCGTCTGGGTCGATGCGCTCCGACAGCAGCTCGAGCAGACCGGACAGGTTGGGCCAAATAAGCGCCTCAAGACCCTCGACGAGCTGCGCTCCTACACTGGGAATAGCTTCGCCAGCGGCTCCGGCTATTTTTTGAATCGGAGCGAAGCGAAAAGCCTCCTGGAGCGAAGAGATCGGATTCGATTCGATCTGGCCGACGACATTTCCGTGGGCTTGATGTTCCGGGAATGCGAGCTGCTCCCGAGGTTTTCATTCATCGGCCGGCGGGACCGGACGGTGGCCGAGCTCTCCGCCGGTATCCTCGAGCACCCGGCGGTCCATATCCGGCTTCAGCACCTCGAACTCACCACGGCGAAGAGTCTCTGGGACGACCTGGGCGACCATGAGATGTGGCGCTAGTCAGCCGATTTTTTCGTAGCCGAAGCGCTCAAAATCGACCGCGTAGATCTCGTTGATGACCGCGATCTGCTCCGGGCTGAGGAATTCTTCGACAGGACGCTCCCGGACCGGTCGGACGAAACTGCTGCTGAGTCCGCGGGGCGCGAGAAATTCGGCGAGGTCCCCGGCGAGGCTCTCGAAGCGGAGCACCTGATCCACGAGCAGGTGTCCCCCGGCGTCGTAGACGTAGTGATTCTGCGGCCTGGCGTGGATCAAGAGATTGGCGGTGTCTTGGTCCGCCCCCTGGATCAGACCGTCCCACGCCCGCTCGATATCCCTCGGAATGTGTCCGAAGAAGGTATCCACGGACCGGAAACGCTCCCGCGGCGGCGCCGCGTGCCAGAAGAAGTCGGAGAGCAGGCGCTGGTATGGATTCCGGACCACGGCGAACGACCGATAGCTCGCGTACTGAAAGCCGGTCCGTTCGACGAATTCCCGGTAAGTCAGGTGCTGCAGCTCAAACCAGCGCCCGCCCCTCCGCCGCTGGCCGATCCAGGACTTGGGCCCCCACTCCAGGTCCCCGAGCCCGTGGAAGTAATTCTCAATCGCCGTCCCGGCGGTCTTGGGGATATGGACGTGGACCAGCCGATGTTTTTCGTAAACGGGCATGGTGGTGGTGTCCCGGCCCCCGGAGGGGCTAGTCCAGCATTCCTTCTTTCTTGTGCGCCGCGTAGACGGCCCGCAGGTACGAGGTGCCGGTGGAGCCTTTGGCGTCGTCCAGGAAGTGGGTCATCCCCATCCGTGCGTACTCCCGGGTCTTCTGCTCCCGGCGGATCGCCTCCCGAACCACGAATTCATCCCGGCGCTCGGCTTGACCGACGACCGTCGCTGACCTCCGGTCCGTCCCCACGTAGACCCCCGCCGCCACCGGGAAAGCGCCCGGGCGAAAGTCGGAGATTTCGCGCCCCGCGTCGGCCATGAAGGCTTGAAACCCCTTGTGGAGCGCGTGAGGTCCGGTTTGGAAGGCCGCGTTGATGGAACCGCTGTCCTCCGCCCCCAGCAGATTGAGCAGGGCGTTGTGCACTGCGTAGTAAAGGATCGGGTGGCGCGGCGACGCCGCCATGAAGTATTGACTCAGCAGGTGATAGTCCTCCACCTCGAAAAACGCATCGGTGTCGTCTGTGATCTGGCTTCCGTCGAAAGCGGCCGGCTTGGTATCGATATCCGCATAGATGCCGCCGTACTCGTAGAGCACGAGATATCTCCACAGGTCGGCCTTGATGGTGCCCTGGGTCAGGCATCCGGCCACCATGGCGAGGTGCGGAAACATGGGCCACTCTTTCTCCAGCAGAAGCCGGTCCACGGCTCGGTCGTCGTGGAAGTAGTAGTCATGGCCCGGCAGGCGCCACGCGTCCGTCAGCTGGGCGAGACGCGGCGTGAGACACCGGCTCCGGCTGGTTTGGTGCACTATCTTGGGAATCAGCCTCGGCGGAACCGCCGCCCCGCCGCGGATCTCGTCAACGACGCCGATGAAGCCGTCGGGGCAGGTGACCTCATCTTTCGACCGGGCGAGGGCGTCAAGCGGTCGCTTCATCTAAGCCCCTCCGTGTCGCGGACAGCGCATTGTGCACCGCATAGAGCTCTTCGAGGACTTTGCGGTGGACCCGCCAGCCCGGCACGTGGATCACCGCCGGCGCCTGGCCCGTATGGGCGTTGACGAGACGCCCGTCCTCGATCCGATAGTGCTCGGAAATGTCCCGCCACTCGAGCGCCGTATTCCAAAACAGCTCAGTCCCATGGTCCAGCGCGATCCGCAGCTTTCGGGGATTTCGGGCGACGTACCTCCCGTAGTGCTGCTGATCTGTGTAGTACACATACGAATAGATAACGCTGCTGTCGAAGTCCCGGTACTTTAAAGCCCGGGCCAGCGTGCTCGCCCAGCTCTTCACCTTGTTGATGGACCGAGGATTGATGAACCTGGGCTGCAGCCGAGTCGACAATGTCGGTGCGCAGATCTGCTTCAAGGCCCCGGCGTAGCCGATGATCGAGCCCGAGTTCAAATATCGATACGGGCTGTCCGTGGGCAGCGCGTCGTAGAAGCTCCGGTACCTCGGGTACTGGTGCGAGTAAGCGCGCTCGGCCGAAAATAGACAATCGACGTCCATGGCGCGGAACTTCCGCTCGATCTCCGCGGCGCCGGCGCAAAAGAACACGTCAAAGGCATCGACGGCGCACACGATTTGCCGGTCATTCAGGTCCCGGACGCGGGCGTAGAGCAGGTCGAGCTTGAGCGTCGTCGGCAGGCGACGGAGTCCATGGCCCAAAATGCAGAGATCGATATCCTCGGCGTCGGCGCTACCTTTGAGCTCACGGAGCAGCCCCGCGTTGGCGTCGTTGGCGAAGGAGTAGAAAAGCACCGCACTGCGGTCCGCCCCAGCCTTTCCCGACCCTCTTTGCGCCGGCTCCGACTTCTTCAGCTCGGCTTGCCCGGCCTTAGCGCCCTCCAGGCGGACGGCCTCGGCTCCGATCTCACTGGACGGCCGCTCCGCCGAGCTCTTAGTCGGCGGCCGCCGAGCCGGGGCGTCCAGTCCTAAACCAGCCCGACCGTCGCCCGTAGCCGACTCCTTCCGGATCGAAATCAGGCCGTGGCCGATGAGGGATCCGAGGAGTCGGCGGATGTCCTGATCCACCGCGGACGCGGTCGTGAAGCTGACGGCGCCCATGATCTTGACGAGAGCCTCCACATCCGTGTCCCCGTCGCAGAGGAGCCAAATCTGGGCCGCGGTCGCATTGATTCTCGCCAGTTCGCGGTCGTCGCGGCCCCGGATGGCAAAAGCGCCACCCGGCGTGCGTTCGAGTCGAAGTCCGTCCGGACGCACGGGACAGTCGTTCGGCGCGAGGACCACGCCCGAAGCAGCTGCGCTCGACGTCGTCTCAACGCGCGCCGGCGCGGACCGCATCACCTGGTGTTTTTTCGCCAGGTGCAGGATCTTCTTCTCAAGCCCGAGCTTGCCGTCCAGCGCCTCCGGGTACGCATAGCCCGGATGGAACGTGTGGACCCGGCCCGGAGACTCGGCGAAGTACTTATTGAGATGCGACTCATCGTGCCACGTCGCGATCACGTCCCGCTCCAGGTCATCATCAATCCGCCGCGCCAGGACCCACGACATGTCGAGCACCGCATCCGCCCGGCCTCCCCAGAGACAGCCTTGCCAGTAGAGGGATGTGTCGACCTCACCGGCGACGCATGCGCGTGAGCTCTCCTGGGTGGCGTAGGGCGCCTGGCCGTGCAGGAAGTTGCCGGGGTGCTGCACTCCACAAAGCGGATGCGGATGGTCGAAGAACTCCCGCTCCGTGATTTCTGAGCACACGACCATATCGGCGTCGAGGTAGAGGATGTGGGAGTAGTCGAGGAGCTGCTCCCGCACGCGGTTGATGTAGCGAAATCGCAGCAAAGTCGAGAGCGGCCAGCGCTCCGGCGGGACCTCGACCAGGACAACCTCCGCTTCACACCCGCGGATCGAAGGATGGTCCACCTGATCCGTGAAAACCCAATACGTCTTCGGCGTTTCCGGGAGCAGCAGCGATCGACTGCTCGCGCAGTAGTCGGCGAAATAGTTGATATATCGCCCCGTGCCGATGAAGAGAACCGCCAGACGTTCGCAGGACTGCCCAAGCGTCGATCGCGCTTCGGCCCCAGGACTCGGCGCGCCGCCTGGACGGTCCGATTCTGGCCCAGCCGGCGCCTGGGCGGCCGGCGCCATGAGGATCGGCCCCCCATCGCTTCTCGGCGGCCGAACCGGATCCACACCGCAGAGCGACTCGAGACGCTCTCGCACCTCCGGATCGATCACGGGGCGCTCGCCGTCCGGAGGCCCGTCGGTGGCATCCAGAAGACGCCTCACGAGGTCGAGATCCACGTCCCGACGGGTCAACGCGAGCCCCAAGCGGTCGGCGATCTGGAGATAGGGCAGGTAGAACTTCCGACGGTGCGACACGTGGACCAGCGAGGGCCGGGTCCCGGTGTTTAGATTTCTCAGGCCGCCGGGCCGGACCTCCGCGTGGCGACCGACGTCGAATTTCTCACTGGCCATCGTCCAAAAGAGCTCGGCGCGGCTATCGACCTCCACACGGTCCGGGTAGCGCGAGGCGTAATCACCGATCAGCGTCTGGTCATTGAAGAAGCCGCGGGTGTGGCTCGCCCGCTGGAAGCGCTCTCTGACCTCATCCAAGCAGCCGATCACCGACTCGAGCATCTCGCGCACGGCGCTCACCGTGCCCAGGCCGAGGCCAGAATTGAGGAATGGATACGGCGCACCGGGGGCCGCGCCAGCGAGGTAGCCCTCGACTTCCGGGAGGTGGTGATAGCAGCCGTCCTCACCGCCCATGACCAACGGCGCAGAGAACGCCCTAAACCGATCGAGGATCGTCCCGAGCGGGTCGACGTAGAGGACGTCGTAGCCGTCCGAGAAGAGGAGAAGGTCGTCGTCCGGCAGCGCGGAGGCGAACTCGAGCAGCTTGACCGGTTTCTCGAGAAATCCGCCGCAGGGCAGGACCGTCGGTTCGATCCCCTGCCGCGACGCCGACGCCTTGAAGAGCGAGAGCTCCGGCGAGTCCACCGACTTGGCCCAGGTGCAGCAGTGAATCCGGTCTTGGGTCATGGGGTTTGAGGTCGAGTCTCCGACCCTCAGAAAAGGTAGCCGAAGGCCTCGAGGTCGGCGGCGTAGTGGTCAGCCACGATCTCCCGCGTCTCCGGCGAATAGTAGGAGCGGTAGTCCCGCCGCCGCTTCGAGGCGTTGCGCCGGGAGAGCGTCGCGGGCAGCGCATGCTTTCGGGCCCAGCTCGCCCAGTCCCAGCGCAGGTTTTCAAACCGCAGTAGATCGTGGACCAAGAGGCGCCCTTGGCCGTCGCCGAGCCACTCCACCTGGGGAACGAACCAGATCAGCTGGCCGTCGACCATATTTCGCTCGCCGAAGGCGACCCCCGCATCGGCGAAGAAGTCCCGCGTGCGCATCTCGCCGTCTCGAAACGTCGACACCACCCACTCTTCGAACGGCTTCGAGAGATTCGATAGGTGCGCGTTCCGATCCCCGGCGTCGAAGCGACGTTTACGGTAAAAGTACTCCGAAACC
>JBCDKB010000442.1:0-7429 GCA_038747035.1 Acidobacteriota bacterium
CATCCAGCAGGCACCGAGGGCAGAAAAAACCCTCGTCCACAGCCCTCCCCAGGTGCCCAAGGGCCGCGGCTCCGTCGCCGGCGAGCGCCAGGAGCTGGGCCTCCTTGAAACTCAGCTCGCCGTCCCGATTGCCCAGATCCTCGCGCTGACGCACCACGCCGCGGACCCACTCCAAGGCCGACGCCGGGTCACCGTCGAGCGACGCCAGCAGCGACGCCGCGTAGCGGGCGAAGAGGTCCGTCGGATTGAGGGCGTAGGCGGGAGAGAGCATGGTCTTGGCCGCCTCGGGCTCGCCGATGTGGACCAGGGCGAGCCCGCGGTAGAAGCGATCGTGGGGCGTCTCCGCCGCCGGCAGGTGCGCCAGGAAAGCTTCGACTTCGCCGCGGTAAAGCAAGGTCACCGGCGCCGTGGCGAATTCCCGCAGGACCAGGGGGTCGAGCGCCAGACTCTGCTCCAGCGCCGCCTTCGACGCATCGAGCAAGCCGGCGTAGCGCAGCGCATAGGCCGCGGCGTATCGACTCGCGGCGGAGGCCGGCCTCGCCGTTTCGAAGGCACGGACTTCGGCGTAGGCCTGTTCGGCGTCCCCCTTCTCCACCAGGAGGAACGTTTCGAGCAAGAGGGCCGTGCCGAGGGACGGCGCCAGCCTCCGCGCTTCCTGGGCGGCCTCGAGGGCGCGACCGGCGTAGGAGGCGTCGCGGCCGCAGGACCACGCTTCGGAGTAAAGGGCGAAGCCTTTGGCCGCCCACGGCATGGCGTAGCCAGGGTCCAAAGCGAGGGATCGATCGATCAGATCCATCACCACCGACGCGTCGCCGCAGGTGACCGTCGCCAGGCGACGGCGCGCTTCGAGGTAAAGCCGCAAAGCTTCGGGGTGGGTCGGAGAGATCGGCTCCGCGGCGCGACTCGCCAGGCTCGGCGAGAGGTGCTCGAGCACGTCCTCCGCGATCGCTTCCCGGACGCGCAGAAAGTCCCGGAGGGCCCCTTCGGTCTCCGGCGGCTCCACTTCGTACACGCCGACGCGCACCGGCCGGTCGACGCCGGCGACGATGAGGTCGAGGGAAAGCTGGTACCGCCCGGCGACCGAGCTGCGCCGAAGATCGCCGCGCAGCGCCGCCCCCACCTGCAGGGCTTCGAAGAGGCGGTCCGGACTCGGACCGAGGGGCGGAGCCGCCCGGCTCATCTCCTGCGAACGCACCGTCAACCCAGGCTGCGTTGCGAATCGAACCGTGATTTGGTCGACGATCGAAAGCGCCGCAAGCTGGAGCTGTGGATCCGAGCCGTCGGTTTTGATCGGCAAGACCGCGAGGCGGTCAACGAGTCGCAGGCCCGGCGGAGCGCCGGTCTCCGGAAGACCCGATCCGGACATCGCCACGTCGCCGCCGCCGGCTCCGAGCCACCAGGCCGCGCCGCACAAGGAAGCGACCGCGACGGCCGCGGCGATGCGACGGCGCGCCCGGAATAGCGCGGCCGAGAGCGGCGATGTCGGCGCCGTTCCGGACTCCGGGGCCGATCCCCCCGACGCCGGCGTCGCCAGCTCGACGTAGGGACCGATGAATTGGTAGCCGCGGCCATAGACCGTCTTGATCATCACCTGGCGCTTGGCGTCGTCCCCGAGGACCCGCCGGGCCTCGTAGATGCCGCGTGTCAAGGCGCTATCGCCCACGTGCTGACCCCGCCAGACGGTCTCCACCAGCTCATCCTTAGACACGACCCTGCGGCGGTGCTCGATCAGGAAGAGCAGAAGCTCCAGGACCTTCGGTTCGACGGCGACCGGCTGCCCCGCCCGCGTGAGCTCAAAGGCCTCCGCGTCGATCGTGAGATCTTCGACGGCACATCTCATCTCGGAGCAGGCTACCAAAAGCGCCGGGCTCCAAGGCCGGATCGGAGCCGCGTCCCCGTCCGCTCGTCAACGGACTCCGCTTTGCTATTCCAAGCCTGACGAAGGGAAACGGGTCGGCCCAGGTCTTCGCCGCCGGTGGAAGCCCTGACTCGTAGCGCGCCCCGGCGCTACTCAGGATCCTTGAGCAAGCCGCGCTCCTCGAGCTCGCTATTCATCGTCGCCAGACGCCCTTCCTGTTGTTCGATCGTCGGTACCCCGTGGGCCTTGCGCTCTTCAGGCGAAATGGCTTCGCGATCGAACGGCTCCATCGACCACGGGCTCTCGTCGGTCTCACGGCGAAACTGGGTGCCAAAGATCTGAGGCTCGCCCAGTCGATGGAGATGCCGGTCCGTGGCGGCGGCGAAGAGCCACTTGGCCCTGCGGTGGATCTTGCTGGCGGGATCCGACGCCAGCTCGGTCGCCTTTTTCGCCCAATCCCGGGCCTGGCGGATGTCCTCGATGCCTTGGCCGTGCTGAAAGACCATGGCGGCGTGGAAATAGTCCGCGGCGACGCGGGCTTGCCCGGCGCCGACGATCTCCAGGACGCGCGCCCGTCGCTCGGCGTCGCGCTTTGAGATTTCATCCCAGTCGGCCTCGTGCATATTGACCTTACGATCGTCCTGATCACCGGCATAGAGCTGGGCGAGCTCGGGGTTTTCTGCGGCGGCGGGCGCCGTCTCTTCGGCCGAGAGGGCCCCGCCAAGCGCCAAGAGACAGACGATGGAGAGCGCTTGATGCATTCGGAGGGCTGTGACTTTCATGGTCGTCATCTTTGAGCTTCCCATCACTTTTTGCAATTCTTGCCAAGCACGCGCCGAGGAGGCCCGCGACCGTCGGCGACTCTTGATGATAAACGTTCGCTGGGTCGGAAGTGTTTAGGAGATCCGCTCCTTCCGGGCCCGGTTCCCCGACTGACGAGAAATAATCGAGTCGACGCGTCCCCTTTCGCGATCGCCGTTCGTCTCAGGGGTCAAAGCGTGGCCCGCGGGCGATCCGGCGGGCACTCGAGACAACCCGGACGCGGCGTCGCCGCGTCCAGCGACCTGGAAGGATGCTTCAACGATGGCGAAATTCATGTTCCTCCTGCGTGGCGGCAACTGCGACCAAGAACGGTCTCCGGAAGAAATGCAGCAGTCGATGCAGGCGTGGGGTGAGTGGATGCAAAACGGCACCGACGCCGGCTGGCTCTTGGACCCCGGGACCGGCCTCACCTCCGAAGGCCGCGTGGTGCAGGAGGACGGTCGCGTGATCGACGGCCCGTTCGCGGAGTCGAAGGAGTGGGTCGGCGGCTACTGCATTGTGCAGGCCAATGACCTTGACGCCGCGGCGGGGATCGCCAAGTCGATGCCCCAGGCGGGGGCCGCGATCGAGGTGAGAGAGCTCATGGTGCACGACGCGGAGTAGAGAGTTGGGCGAGGGGCGATCGACCGAGCCGCAGCAGCTCATCGAGCATTTCTTCCGCCACGAGTCGGCGCGGCTGATCTCGGTGCTGACCCGCGCCTTCGGCGTTCGCTACCTCGACCTCGTGGAAGAGAAGGTCCAGGAGGCCCTCGCCCGCGCCGTCGAAGCCTGGCGCTTCGGCGGCGTTCCGTCGAACCCGTCGGGGTGGATCTACCGCGTCGCCCGCCACCTCGTGCTCGACGCCCTGCGCCGCGAGAAAATCCATCGCCGGGCCATGGCCTTATCCCAGCAGACCGAAGAAGGACTGACCTCCCTGCTCGACGAATGGATGGACGACGACCAGGTGCCCGACAGCCTGCTGCGCATGGTTTTCGTGTGCGCCCACCCGGCGCTCGAACGTCGGTCGCAGCTGGCCCTGACCCTCAAAGTCCTGTGCGGCTTCAGCCTAGCGGAGATCGCCCGCGGCCTATTGACCACAGTGGAATCCGCAAAAAAGCGCGTGCAGCGGGCGAAGAAGACGCTCGCCCGGAGCGGAGTGCGCACCGACCTGCCCGCCGAAGGCGAGCTCAAGCAGCGCCTCGCCGCGGTCCACGACGTGCTCTACCTGCTCTTCAACGAGGGCTACAGCACCACCCGCGGCCACGGGCCGTTGCGCGACGAGATGTGCGAAGAGGCGGCGCGGCTGTGTCACCTCCTGTGCGAGCAGCCGTCGCTCAGCACGCCGGAAACGCGGGCGCTGCTGGCCCTGATGCTCGCCCACTCCTCCCGCCTCGCCGCCCGGGTCGACGCCGACGGCGACGCCGTGCTGCTCGCAGACCAGGACCGCACGCTCTGGGATCGCCGATTGATCAGCGCTGCGCAATACTGGCTCGACCGCTCCAAGACCGAGCGTCCGGGGCGTTTCCACTTTCAAGCCGCCATCTCGCTGGTGCACTGCCGAGCCCGCACCCCAGACGCCACCGACTGGCCGCAAATCGTGGCGCTCTACGATCGCCTCATGACCGCGGAAGCGTCGCCGATCTACGCCCTCAATCGCGCCATCGCCCTCGGCGAATCCGGGGACGTGGACCGGGCCCTCGCCGAGCTCGAGTCCGTGCGCACCTCTCCGGAGCTCCGCGACTACGCCCTCGTGGACTGCGCCGCCGGCCGGCTCCACGAGCTCCGAGGCGATCCAGGCGCCGCCCGGCGTCACTACGACGCCGCGCTCCAGGCCACTCCAGCGGCCCACTCTCGGCGGATCATCAAGCGGCGGATCGCGGCGCTTGAACCGCGCGGTCTTCGGATCGACAAGCCTTCGTAGTGAGTCGGCGTTCCCGCCTAATCGGAACTCCCGGGCGCCTCTGACTTGGCGCCTTTTCCATCATTCACCCTATCGGAGGCCAATACCCAACGTTGAACTGAACCTTTTCCGAGCAAGCGCTTCTACCCCAACGGAGACTTTCCTTTTAGATGGCCAAGGGCCTCCTCCGTGAGGACACGATGCGCTACGAAGACTTTGTTATTCATATCGGCCGCCAGCGGGACGGCGCATTTGCAACTAGGGTACTGCAATCCCCCGCCGGAGAAGGATCCGGCCGCTTTACGCCACCAGTGACCCGCGCCCAGGTCAACGCCCTTTCTAGCTGGCGGGCCGGGAAGGATCGCAAAGCGGGTCACAGCGCGAACTCACTGAGGCCTCAGCCCTCGACTCTACTAGCCGCCGGCTTGAGGATCGGATCCGGCACCGAGCCTTCTGACGCCGCTCCTTCCCGGGGCTCCGGCCTGACCCGTGACTTGGTGATCCGGCGACCTGCACCTCCTCAGCCGCTCTCTCCCCACGAGCTCGGAGCCAGTCTCTTCAATGAGCTCCTCTCGGGACAGGTCGCTCGGCTTTATGATCGAAGCCTTGGGCAGATCGAAGATCAACCGGGAGTGGGACTTCGAATCAAGCTGCGGCTTGACGCCGATGCCCTTTCCGAGGGGGCTCTGGAGGGGCTCCCCTGGGAGCTGATGTACCGCGAAGAGACCCGACGCTTTGTGGGTCTTGACCGCAACCTTTCCCTGGTGCGCTACCTCGACGTCCCGCTGCCGTCGAAGCCAATTCCGATGCCGGAAAAACTACGGGTGCTGATCGTCCGCCTCGAGCCGGAGGAAGGGATGGCCAAGCTTGACCTGCACACGGAGAGCAATCGGCTGCAGCAGCTCTCCCTCTCTCATCACCGTTGGGAGATCCAAGTCGAGCCTAAGGCGTCGGTGGAGTCGCTGCGTCGCAGGCTGGCCGAAGACGGCCCCTTTCACGTGGTGCACATCATGGGGCACGGTGGCTTTGATCCAGAAACCGGTGAAGGCCTACTCTTTTTTGAACGCGCGGACGGCACGGTCCATCCTGTGAGCGGACCGGACCTCGCGGTAAAGCTTAGTGACATTGAAGGGCTGGGGCTGGTCTTCCTCAACGCGTGCGAAACGGCCCAGGCGTCGGGAGACAGCGGCCGAGACCCATTTGCTGGCGTCGCCAACGCGCTGGTCCGCGGCGGCGTGCCGGCTGTCATTGCAATGCAGCGGCCAATCTCAGACCTCGCCGCGATCACATTTAGCGATGCCTTCTACTCTTCCCTCTCCGGTGGAGCCTGCGTCGACGAGGCCCTGGTCGAAGGCAGACAGGCAGTTCATTCGCGACATCCCGAAGGGTTGGAGTGGATGATCCCGGTTTTCTTCGCTCGAGTGCGGCACGGGGCGCTTTTCGAGCGACCCTTGCCACCTGCCGACGATATGTCGAACCGTCAAGCGAAGGGAGCGGTGAAAGCGGCAATGGTCTTGGCGGTTGCGCTGCTGCTCTGGGTCGCCGCCGGATTCCTGACACAGCGGAGTGAGACCTTTACGATTGACCAGGTCGTCGCGACGAGCGTCCAAGACGTCGATGGGCTCCTCAAGAGCGTGGAGATTCTTCCTGATGGCCGAATGCGGATCCACTTCGCCTTCACCAACCAAAGCTCGGAGCAGCGAGCGCTGGGCCTTGACCTGGAGCAAACCTACCTCGCAGATGAGCAAGGCCATCCTTACCGGGTCTTGAGCTCAAGCGTGCCCCTCGGGGCGCCGGCCGTCCATCAAAAGCTCGCACCGGGCCAGTCTAGGGAGCTTTGGATCGAGGTGCCCGCCCCCCTCGACGGGGCACGACGCTTCGGCGTGTCGCTTTCTGGCACCGAGAATTCCGAAGTTGAGGTGCCGTTCTTCAACGTCGAGCTGCCGGAGTACGCTCCGACCCTTTCTCGCCACTCCTCCGCGGGCGAAGGGACGACGAACCCCCAGCTGCTCGAGGGGAACTTGGCCCTAGCGACGTCGGTGCCGGGGCTTGCTGCCCACGTGGCTTCGGTGGAGCGCCTAGCCGAAGACATCATGCGGTGGCGCCTGGCGATGATCAACAAGAGCGGCGGCGACCTCGGCGTCGACTTCGACGCCAAGCGCGTGGTGCTTGTGGACAATCTTGGCCACGTCTACACCCCCAAAAACTTCGGCCTCGATCGGAGCGAAGCTTTCCTGGACGGCGTCTCCATGCGAAGGGGGCTACGCTTCGACCCGTGGTTCGACTTCGGGCCGCCCAGACCCGGAGCGCGCACCTTTTCCCTGAGGCTCGCCACTAAACCCACGAGCGACGTGCGCTTTGAGGAAGCAAAGGTCAGCCTCAAGCGCGACGTTCCAGACGCCAAAGACCACTCGGGCTCTAAGGAACCGACGCCCGAAAATCTACTGGCATCCCCTGTCCCTATCGAATCCAGCCTCGAAGAGCTTGAGGTAGAGCTCTTCGCCGTCGAGCAGACCGACAGCAGCGACATGCGGTGGCGCCTACGCCTCTGGAACCGTGGGGCCAAAGACCTCGAGTGGGGCCTGGACTACCCGAAAATCTACCTCGCCGACGAGCAGGGCCGGCGCTATGACCTTGGGGCCGCACACCCCAAAGCCAACGTTCGCAAGGAGGCATTCACGGTTTCACTCTTGGCAGGTTCACGCTCGGAGCCGTGGCTCCGCTTCCCGGCTCCTTTCGTCGATGCCGGCAGCCTCAGGCTCTACTTGACGAGCTCTGTTCGGGGGCTCCGCTTCAAGACCGCGACGGCGACGCTCACGAAATGGCCCGGTCAGAGGCGTTCCGGAGTCAACGACCAGGCTCCTGCGGAG
>JBCDKB010000443.1:0-7399 GCA_038747035.1 Acidobacteriota bacterium
GCCCGCAAGTGGTGACTAGGTCATCACCCAAGAGTGGCGACAAGGTCGCCCAAGGTTGGCGACAAGGTCGCCCAAGGTTGGCGACAAGGTCGCTAGGCGGCACGGGTACCGCCTTCGATAGGGTTAAGGCGTCGCCGTCATCAGCAGAGGATCATCGGCAGGGAAAAAAATGAGCGGTACAGAATTGACAGTCTTGCTGCGCCGGTGGACGGCGGGCGATGAAGAAGCGGGGCAGCGGATGCTCGACGCCCTCTATGCCGAGCTGCGATCGCAAGCGCGGCGGGCGCTGCACAACGAGCGGGCCAACCACACGCTCCAGCCCACGGCCTTGGTCAACGAGGCGTATATGCGGCTGGTGGAAGTCGATCGCATCGAGTGGCAAGACCGGCGCCACTTCCTGCGCGCCGCCGCCAAGACCATGCGTCGTGTTCTCGTGGATCACGCCCGCCGTCGCGGTCGCGTCAAGCGCGGTGACGGACAGGCGGTGCTGCCGCTCGACGAGGGCGAGAAAGTCCAGGTGGCGGTCGACGAGAATCTCGAGAGACTCGACGATGCGCTCAAGAAGCTCGCCGAGATGGATCCGAAAAAGGCGGAGCTCGTGGAGCTACGCTACTTTGGCGGATTCACGGCGGAAGAAACGGCGGAGCTGATGGGAATCTCCCGGGCCACGGTCATTCGCCAATGGCGGCTGACGCGGGTGTGGCTGCGGGACTGGATGGAGTAGCCCGGACGGTGGCCGGGGCTGTGATTCGAGCTTGGCCCCTAGGCCGCGGCGCCACCGGCGATTTGGCATCGCCTATAGCCTCGACGTAGATTCGGAGGCTATGGAACGGGAGCACTTCGGGCGACTGGAAGCGATCCTCGAAGCCGCGTGGGAGGCGAAAGACGAGTCCCAGCGTCGGGCCGTGCTTGACGAGATGTGCGGAGACGACGCGGAGCTGCGGCGGGAAGTCGAGCGCTTGATCGCCCTCGACCGGTCCGATGAATTCCTCGAGGACTCACCCGTCGGCGACCTGCTCGGCGACCTCGAAGCCGACTCCGCCGCGCCGACCCTCGAGGCCGGCGAGCCCGGGGCCTTCCAGGTCCTTGTCGGTCCGGGGACCCGCATCGGCAGCTACGAGATCCTCGAGCCCCTCGGCGAAGGCGGCATGGGTGCGGTCTTCCTGGCCCGTCGTCATGACGGCGTGCACCACCGCGAGGTGGCCCTCAAGATCCTCGCCACTGCGCTCACCGACGGCGCTTCCAGGGATCGTTTCCGGGCCGAGCGGGAGATTCTGGCGCACCTCTCGCATCCCAATATCGCCTCGCTGCTCGACGGTGGCACCACAGCCGACGGGCGTCCCTATCTGGTGATGGAATGGGTCGACGGCGTGCCCGTCGATCGCTTTTGCCGCCGGGAGGGGCTCGGGATCGCAGCGCGCCTCGAGCTCTTCGTGAAGGTGTGCGCCGCCGTCGAAGTCGCCCACCGCAGCCTGATCGTCCACCGTGACCTGAAGCCCGCCAACATCTTGGTGGACGCCGACGGTGAGCCGAAGCTGCTCGATTTCGGCATCGCCAAGCTGCTGCGGCCCGAAGAGATCTCCGCCCAGGAATGGGTGACCGCCACGGGTAGCCAGCCCATGACCCCGGCCTACGCCAGCCCGGAGCAGGTGAACGGCGGGCAGATCACCACCGCGGTGGACGTCTACGCCCTCGGCATCTTGCTCTTCGAGCTCTTGACCGGCCAGCGCCCCTACAGCCTCGCCGGAGTTCCTCTCGTGGAGGCGATTCGACGGATCTGCTCCGTGGTGCCGCCGAAGCCCTCCGCCCAGGTCCTGGCGGCCGCGGAAGGGGCAGGCGCGATCGAAGGCTTGGCCGAGTCGCCTTCGGAACTCCAGCAGGTGGGGAGGCAGCTCCGCGGGGACCTCGACGCGATTGTCGGCATGGCGCTGCGCAAAGAGCCCGAGCGCCGCTACGCGTCGGCCCAGAGCCTGCGGGAAGACGTGGAAAGTCACCGCAGTGGCCATCCGGTCAAGGCCGCCCACGACACCTGGAGCTACCGGCTGGTCAAATTCGTCAGCCGCAACCGGTCGGCGGTGGCGGCGACGACCGTCGTCTTCCTGATGATCGTGACTTTTCTCGGCATTCTCCTTGTGCAGGGTGAACGGCTCAAGGAAGAGCGAAACCGGGCGACCTTCACCTCCGATTTCTTGCTCGACATCTTCATCGGCGCCGACCCGTGGAGCGTGGAGGCGCGGAACCTCTCGACGGAGGAGATGCTCGACCGGGGGCGCGAGGCGCTGGCGGAGCTCGAAGCGGGCGGTGACGAGAAAGCGGATCTTCTCCATACGATCGGCGCGGCTTACGCGGGTATCGGCCAATTCACCAAGGCTGAAGAACTGCTGCGTTCCGGTCTCGAAGCGCGGCGACTTCGGGGGGACGGCGGCGGCGCCCTCGCCGAAACGATGGCGCGGCTCGGCGAGGCGCTCCGGTGGCAAGGGCGACTCGACGAGGGGGCGCAGATCCTTGAAGACGCCATTGAGCTGCTCACCGAAGAGGGGCTCGCCGATTCCCGCCAAGGGGTCGTGGCGCTCATCCAGCAGGCGAATGTGCTCGATACGCTCGGCCGCTACCGCGACTCCGAAGGCACCTACGACCAGGCGGTGGCGATCGCCCGCCGCGAGGACTATGTCGACCTCGAAGCGGTGGCCCTGCACCGACTCGGCATGGCGCAGCGGCGCCTCGAACGCTACGACTCGGCCCTGGCACTGCTCCAGGAGAGCTTCGAAGTGCATCTGCGGGCCTTCGGACGGAGGCACCCGCGGACGGGCCAGGCGTTGACGGAAGTGGGCGCTGTCCTGATCAATCGCGGCGACTTGGAGGAAGCGACGGCGGTGCTGCGGGAAGCGGAGGCCACCCAGAGATCTCTGCTCGGTGACGATCACCCGGAGCGGGCCCGCGTGCTCAACTGGCAGGGGCAGCTCGCGCTGGTCAAAGGCGACGCGGGGCGCGCCGAACGTCTGCTGGGGGAAAGCACCGAGCTGCTGCGTCGACGCGTCGGCGATCACGTCGTGCTCGGAGATGCCCTGCGCTTCCAGGCGATCCTGTGGGTACAGACGGGTTACTACGGGCGGGCCGAACGGGCGGCGGAAGAGGCCCTCGGCCTCTATCGCCGGCTCTTCGGCGAGCAGCACGTCAATACGGCTTACGCCCGGCACCGCCTGGCGATGGCGCTCTCCCTGCAAGGCGAGTCCGACCTCGCCCGCGAACACATCACCGGCGCGCTCGAGACCCTAGAAGCGCTCGCGGGGGCCGAGAGCGCGCCGGTGGCCGTGGTGCGCACCGACTTCGGAAAGGTCGAATTCGACGCCGGTCGCTTCGCCGCCAGCGAAGCCGAATTTGAACGCGCCTTAGCCATCATGGAGCGGCTGGACATGCCGGAGAACCTCAACCGGGTCCAGCTCCATAACAACCTCGCAAGCGCCTACTTCGTCCAAGGAAAAGCCAAGGCGGCTGAGCTGGAATATCGCCGCGCACTCGAGATCGGAGCGAAGACGCTCGGGCCGGACGCGCCTTACCTCGGATCGTTGGAGACCAATCTGGCGCGCATGCTCGAAAACGCCGGGAGGCAAGAAGAGGCTTCGGACGCCCTCGACCGCGGCCTGGCGATCTTCGAGCGGGCGGGTCTCAAGCGAGATCATCTCTGGTGGCTGCACCACCATCGCATCCGATCCAAGGTCTTGATGGCGGCGGGTCGCCACGCGGAGGTCGACGCCGTGCTGCGCCCATGGCTCGATATCCTTGAAGCCCGGCCCGAGCTGCCGACCACCGAGCTCCGCTGGACGGTGGGCTTGATGGTCGAGAATCTCAAACGTTGGGGCCGGCCCGGCGAAGCCGAAGAGCTCAAGAAGCGCGACCCGAGCTAAGGCTGAGACTTCAGCGCCCGTTCATCGGCGGCCGGGGCCTGCGCGGTCGGTCCATGACTCGGCGCGTCGGACTTATTCCTCTTCGGCCGCGTCGCCGAAAGAGCGTTCGAAGAGCGCTCGGATCGCGGCGGCGCCGGCCTCCGACAGGTTGCGCGTGCCGGTGCCGCAGAAGGCCTTCTGCGGAATCACCGGGGTATCGGGCTGCCAGGCGTGCTCATTCCAGGTGAACCACTGCTCGCGGTCCTGGTCGAAGACGCTCACGTCGCGGTTGAAGAATTTCGCCAGCTCCACGGCCCATCCGGTGCCGCCTTTGACCGTATCGTCGCCTTGGATCCAGCCGATGGCGAAAACGTGCTGGGAGTTGTTGACCATGTGGAAGATCGACTGGATGACTTTGCGAATCTTATTGGCGCTCGAGTAGCTGCGGCCCATGTGCTTGGAGACGATGGCCATCGAGACGTCGCCCTTGGCCAGCTCATCGGCACTCAAGACGCGCACGTTCTCAGCGCGCTCCATGCGGTGGCCTTCATAGGAGAGCGTGATCTCGGGGACCTCGAATTCGGCGGCGCAGCGGCCGAATTCCGCTTCGGCGCCTTTGTGTCCGCCGCTGTAGAGCATGGCGAGAGTTCTATACATGGCAAAGCTCCTCGTGGGGGTGAAGCGGACTGTAGACCGCAATGGCCGATGGGGATCGGCGCCGATCGTCCGCCGCCGGGGCTCGGGCCCCGAAGTTCCGGCCAGGTCTCTAGCTGGTCGCGTGGCACCGATTATAGGGCGGTGTGTGCGTCTAAGCCTCGAGCAGCCACCAGGAGAGGTGGAGCGAGGCGGCGTAGAGCAGCATCACGGCCAGCGCTCCGGCGAGGGCGGCCGCCGTACCGCGGTTCTCCGTCAGCCGGAAGGCGCGCCAGGCCGCCGCGCCGAGGATGGCTTCCGGGATGAGCACGTAAAGGGCCACGGGGCCCACCATCGCGACGTTTTGTGCGTGCCACACGGGGATGAGCGTCAGCGTCGCTTCGGCGATCCCGAAGATCACGAGCGAGATCGCCGCCGCGCCCCAGGCCGCCGCCGCGCCGCCGAAGCGGGCGTCGAGGCGCTCGCCGAAGTCGACGATCAGGATCAAAGGCACGGCCCACAGCAGGCCCATAAAAAGGCTGACCGGGCCGATCTGCGGGAATCCTAGGTCCGGAAAGACCAGGGTTCCGAGGTTTTGGGCGAGGTGCCAGTCCGGAAAAATCTGCAGCAGGGAGAGGGGAAAGATGAAAGTCCACAGCCGCGCCCACCGCGGCTCGACGCAGCTGACGGCGAAAACCGGGAAGCCGATGTTGTAGACCACGCCGGCGAAGAAAAGGCGCCAGCCCATCGGCACCGTCGACGGCAGCACGAGCAGCAGGGTGCCGACGGTGAGGAAGAGCGCATGGAAGCCGAGGAACCTGACGTCGAAGAGGCGATCTCCGTTCACGACCGGTCCGCCTTGAGCAGCTCGAGGCGCCAGCGATCCCGGGATCGGTCCTGCTCGACGGCGCGCACCCGCACACCCTCGCCGACGGTCCACTCGGCCCGTCCACCGTGGAGGCGCCTCACGGTGACCCCGTCGCGGCCGGCCACCAAACGCCGCCCGTGCTGGTCCTCGAGGTGGCGCATATAGACCTTGACGTCGATCGGCGGGTCGTCGAGCAGGAGGTGCACCTTCGTCCGCGTGACCCCCATGACCGTCGCCGGTCGACCCCGTCGATCCCGGCGCTCGAGGTCGGTGCGGAAGAGCTGGTCGAGGAGGCGCCGGTTGATCTCGCCGTCGAGCTTGCGCTGGCGCCCCCGGCTACGCTCGGCGGCTTGGATGACCCGTTCTCGCAGCGCTTCGTCGTCGGCGCCCGGCGCGGCCGGCGCCAAGCCGAGGGCTTCGCAGGCCTCTTTGTGGACGAAGATACCGACGATCTCCCGCATCGGCGCGGTAAACCGGGCGTAGGCCGCGGCGCCGACCCCGTGGTGAATGCCGGGGGCGGTGTCGAATCCGGCGCGACCGCCGGCGAGCATGGCCTGGCGATGGATGGCCTGGATCACGCGGTCTTCCGCGCCTCTTCCATCGGGGAGCCGGGCCAGGAAGTCGGCCAGGCTTTCGTGGTCCCGCCGCCATCGCCAAATCCGCGGGTCGAGTCGGTGGCGTTTCGAGAGCGCCTTGACCTGGCCGGCGAAGCGTCGAAGTCGGTCGTGATCCGGGGCCTGGTGGAAGCGAAAGATCGGCTGGAGTCGGGGGTCCGGGGTCTGGAGAAAGCGCGCGCCGAGCACGTTCGCCAGGAGCGAGATCTGTTCGTTATAGCGCTCCGCGTCGTTCCTCGGATCGGCCATGCCGACGAAGCCGAGCTCGTCGTCGGCGAGGCGGACGGAAAGCTCGCGGCGCCGCAGGCGGATCGTGTCGCGCACGGCGGCTAGGGCGAGGCGGCGCTCGCCGACCTCGCGCAGGCCCTCCAGGCTCGCGATGATGGCGTCGCCGTCTCGGGGGGCGTCCACCGGCGCGCCGTCGAAGAAGCGCTGGACGGCGTCGTAGCTGGTCTTCCAGCGGCTGCGCACGCGGGCCCGTCGCATGGCCGAGCTGACCACCACGCCGTCGGCGTCGAGGGTCGCTTCGAAGACCAGGGCGCGTCGGTCGACATCGGGGTTGATCGACACCAGGTCTTCGGACAGCAGACGCGGCAGCATCGGCAAGACCAGGCCGGGCATGTAGTAGGTGCTGCCGCGCCGCAGGGCCTCGTCAAAGAGGGCGCCGCCGGGGCGCACGAAGTGGGCCGCATCGGCGATCGCGTAGTAGACCTTGTGGCCCCGGCCCGCGGCCTCGACGTAGAGCGCCTGGTCGAGGTCTTTGGAATGCACCTCGTCGATGGTGATGAAGGGCAGGTGGCAGTAGTCCGCAAGTTCCGGGTCGTCGATGCCCGGATCCGCAGCGAGCGCTTGGGCTTCGCGGTCGACCGTCGGCGGATGCTGTGGCGAGACCTCGATATCGGCGGCGAGGTCGTAAAGACCCGCCAGCGCGCTGCCGGCCCGGGCGACGGGCTCGGGGGTCCCCCGGGCCGCATCGCCTTGCAGCCACGCGCCGTCCACGGCGCCGTCGGGCCGGGCCTGCGGCGGGGCGTCCGGTGCGAATGGGGCGACGAGCTGATCGCCGTCGACCCGCCAAAGGGTGGGGCGGGACTGGCTCACGGCGCCGGGAAGCGGAGCGTATGGGGACGGTTCTGGCGGAGCAGCTCGAGCACGACCTCACGGCCCTGGGGCAGGCTCCGCAGGTAGCGATTGAGCGCGTCGCCGCTCTGGATCGCCTGGCCGTCGACGCGGAGCAACAGATCCTCCGCCCGGACGCCGGCGTCGGCTCCAGTACCCCCGCCGCGGACGCCGGGGGCCGGGCGGGGGGTCGGTGGCGCCGCGGCGACGGCCCGGCGCGCCAAAGCGGCGGCGCGCGCAATAGCGACCAGCGGAGCCTGCCCCACGGGCGGGAGGTCGTGCGC
>JBCDKB010000444.1:0-7362 GCA_038747035.1 Acidobacteriota bacterium
CTGGCTGCCAAGGTTGGTGTAGTTGAGAACTTTGAACGCCGAGCGGCTGCGCAAAGAAGCGGCCCGGTATTCGCCATTCAGCTCGAAGAATTTGAAGAGAACTTCCACGTTCCTAGCATGGATGCAATTCCGAAGCAGCGATTCTTGGAATCATTGGGCAGCAACGACGCCTCTGTCAAGGTCCTGGCCGAAAATCAGGTTCGTAAGAATCGCCTGACTGGCGAGCGTTTTTCGATGGTCTACAGCATCACTGTAAACGGCTCAGAGTACCTCAAGCTGTCCGACATGACTCTGATTGACGATCGTGAGCACCGACTCGGTGGGTGGATGGCTATCGTTGCTGGCGGATTGGGAGTATTCATGATGTTCTATCGTGGGGACTTACGAGTCGCCCGGCGTAGCGTGAACGGCGGGGTGCTTCATCGCCGACAGGCAAATTGCTAAAAATGTGATTGTTTCCATCGTCCCCGGTCTCGCTTTAAGACCTATCTAGGATGTATCTCTTAGATGGTGCCTGGGTCTCGCTGAAGGGTCCGAGGACGCTACGGATTCCAATGACCTTAGAAATAAGGCCGCAGCATAGAATAGGGCCGCGGCATCTGAACGTAGAGTCTCTTGAGGTGGCCTATGAAGAGAATGGGGATAGTGATTTGTCTGTTGGCGACTCTCAGCGTCAGTTTGGCAGTATTCTTCAGCTTGGGTCTGCATGATGAACTGATAGGGCTGAGTGATGACCAATGGGACGGTGTGCGAACTTGGGCCCTGGCATTCTTGTCGCTCGCGGCATTCCTGATGTCGGTCTACAATACCCTTTTCAGCCGGAAGCAAAAACGTCTCGAGTTGGAGCGAACGGCTGAGCAGGACCGCATCAATCGCCAAGTCGAAGCCGATCGCTGGCTTGATGAGGCATGGGATCTACTTGGAGGAAAGGTCGGCACCGACTTCATCGATGAAGTCACCAGGAATCAGTCTGATCGCGTTCTGGCGCGCCGCCTAATCAGGCGAGCACTAAAGAAAGCTCCACGGTATTACCTGGCTCACGGCATCAAGGGGATTTACCACTTGAGCGTGCAGGATGATCTTGCTCAGGCGGAAGCCAGCCTACTTGAGGCCCTCGACCTGCGTCCTGAAAAAGCCGGTCTACGAGTATCGCTCGGGCTACTGTACTGGAATACTGGACGATTCGAAGACGCCGAGGAGATGTACCGGAAGTCCCTTGACCTTAATCCGGACAACTGCGTGGCTCACAACAATCTCGCGAATCTACAAGCAGGGCTTGGCCGTGCTGAAGAGGCTGAGGAGAGCTACCGAAAGGCAGTGGTTCTGAATTCGCTCTATCTCCCGCCGCACAACAACCTGGGAGCCCTTCTGGCGAAACTCGGTCGCACCGAGGAAGCCGAGAGTAGCTACCGGAGAGCACTTGAACTCGATCCATCTTACGTGGCGGCCTACAATAACCTGGGTGCTCTGCTAACAGAGCTGGGTCGCAGCGAGGAGGCTGAGAGCAGCTTTCGGAGGGCGCTTGAACTCGACCCACTCCATGCCGCCACCGTCAGTAACCTTGCTAGCTTACTGGCGAAACTGAATCGCGACGAAGAGGCCGAGAAAACCTATCGGAGAGCGCTTGAGATTGACCCACTCCATGCTCCTGCTTACAACAACTTGGGCACTCTTCAGGCAAGGCACGGCCGACATGAGGAGGCCGAAGCTAGCTTTCGGGGAGCCTCCGAGGCCGATTCGAGCTATGCCCCGGCGCACTACAACTTAGGCAACTTGCAGACGAAACTTGGACGAAACAAGGAGGCGGAGGCTAGCTTCCGCAGAGCACTTTCGCTCGATCCAAGCTTTCTTCCGGCGCAAACCAAGCTTACCCAGTTGTTGGAGCGAGTCGAAGGTATAGAAGTGCCATAGAGTCCGAAAGCCACGCGCCGAAGAAACAGGTGAGCGAGAAAAAGTCGTCAACCAACGGCTCCCCACTCTTCCCATCCGTTGAGTGCAAGTCCCTCGAGATAAAACTTCGGAAGCAATTGATGCCGGTCGACCTGCATTCTTCAGGTCTTTCCTGGTTAGCTGCCACGAGACGTAGCCGCGAAGTCTGGGCCGGCAACCACGGACAGTGGCCCCCGGCCACTACCGCTCCCATCCGTTGATGCCAACCCAGCCCGTTTCCAACGCAGACCGAGCTACGGACGCATGAATGGCGGTCTTCCGATACTTTGGAGAATTGGCGATGGCGTAGAACGTCCTTTGCATCGCTTCGAGACTTCTTGGCCTGATTTCCTCCCCATACTGCCTGATGACGGATTTAGCTTGTACAATCTGCGACTGATACCTCTCCATCATTGATGCATAGTGTTCCGTCGAATCGACGTCACCCGGGTCCGGCTCAATCGCGATCAAGAAATCGAGAGCAGATTCCAGTTCGGAATCGGTTATCTTCATTTGCTAGTCCTTCTGGTTCTGGTTGAACTGCATTCAGCACTCGGTCTTGTGGATGATTTCAAGCGAGATCTGATTCGCTTCCGTCATCAGCCTCCCAGAAGGCCGATTCTTCGTAGTAGCTTCATCATGGCCACGGCCACGAGTTCAGGCCGGCAGCCCGAAGACCCGTCTTAGGCCTCGTGCCGGCCGGCCGCGGACCCACGAAGATGAACCCGGTGCGCCCACTCGGTTCGTGCTGAACGGTGAGGCCGAGGGCCATGACCAAGTCGTCCTTGGTGCCGACGCGGAAGGCGCCGTATCTCTCGTTGGCGTCGGGTTGGACTTCGATTTGATAGCTCATCAGTTCTTGCGCTAGGGTTTCGCAATCGGCGTTTCTGGGGAGGTGAAGCCGGCCGGATTGTAGGGACGTTTGAAGTGCGCTCACCAGATAGGCCTTGCCGAGGGTCACTGACAGATCACGGGAGTCGCCTTCTTCACTGCGGCGGTCTCCCTGGTTGAAGAAGACCGGAATGATTCGAGAAACCTCCCTCACCCGGGATTCTAGCAGCGACATGACCGGCCTGCCGACGCCGGTGACGTTGACGATGAGCTCGGCTCGCCGGCCGCTTTGTTGGTAGACGGAGTCGCAGACGGTGTTCAGGCGTCGGCAGATCTCCGGATACCGCGTGCCACTCGGGAGGCGCTCCAGGTGACGGACCACCCAGTGCCGCTCGCGGTGGCCGCGCGGACCCCGGAACTGGAGCTCGGTGACGCAGATGGCGCTGGGGCGCTGGCTTTGGCCGATCTCGAGGCCGATCAAGATAGTCATCTCAGCGGCTCCTTCTAGGCGTACCGGACTTGATAAATGCCGCGGTCGATGTACCTGTTTTGGTCCAGGTTAGAGCCGCCGATCGCGGTCTCCATGCCGGGGTCGTGTTGGACGGTCAGGCCGAGGGCCGTGACCAGCTCGTCCTGCGATCCGACGGGGAAGGCGCCGTAGCGTTCGTTAGCGTCGTGGGTGACTTCGATTTCAAACTTCAGCAGATCCTCGGCCAAGCGGTCGAATTCGTCCTTGCGGGGGAGGTGCAAGCGTTCGGTTTGAAGGGCGATTTGTAGAGCGCTGACGAGGTAGGCCTTGCCGAGAATGACGGTGTCGTCGTCTTCTTCCACCCGCCGGTCGCCCTGGTTGAAGTACAAGGTGTGAAACCAGGCGTCTTCAATGAGCGATTCGAGATGGTCGATGACCGGGGTGCCGATCCCCGTTGAATTGACGAGCACCTGCGGCGCGCTGTCGTGGTGCTTGACGCAGTTGCCCACGATCTCGGTCAATCTATTGATGATTTCGGGAAGGCGCGTGCCAGCGGGCAGTTTCTCGAGGAAGCGCACGGCCCAGTGCCGCTGGTGCGCTGCGAATCCGCCCCGGTCCTGGATCTCGGTCACGCAAATAGCTCCTGGTCGCTGGCTTGAACTGATTTCAACGCCGATGCACACGGCTCGATGTCGGTTCTTCGCTGTCATGATTCTCCTCCTTCTAGGGGGTAGTTTTTGCAGTTTTTTCAGTCGCTACGAGGGTTGATCTGTGGCGACGCTCTCGTGGTGATCACAGGCTTAACCTGTCGACCCGGCCTGGGTGATCGGGTACGTCAGGCCGAGTGCCGTGACGAGGTCATCGTGGGTGCCGGAGCGAAAGGCGCCGAAGCGCGCTCGCGCGTTGCGGCCGACGCGGATTTCGTAGTTCAAAAGCTCTTCGGACAAAGCCTCGGACTCTGGGCCGGCCGGGAGGTGGAGGCGTCCGCTGCGCAGCAGCGCTTGCAATTGGCAGACGAGCCGCTCCTTGCCCAGGCTCACGCGGTCGACGCTCTTCCATCGACACCTTCGGCCGTGGGTGAACGTGACGGCGACGATCGGTTGCCGCGGATTGCGCTCCCGGAGTAGGTCGATCACCGGCTGGCCGACGCCGGTGGCGTCCACGCAAACGGTCGGCGCTTTCCCGGTCCGGGCGACGACCCGCTGCGCGATGTCGGCGATTCGATCCGCGACCTGGGGGTAGGGCGTGCCGAGGGGCAGGCGCTCGAGGTGTCGGACGACGAGGTGCGGCTGGTGGTCCCGAGACTGCGCCTCGCTCACGCAGACGGCGGTGGGGTCGTGCTTCTGCCCGATGTCGACACCGATGCGCGCGGCTAGAGATCCCACGGTTCGACGTCCTCCTTGAAAGCGTTTTCCACATCCTCGCGGCTGAATGGCTGGGTCTCGGCGTCGAGGAATTGGCACATATATTCCTGGGCAAACCACCATTCGCCCATCGCCTGGCGCTCTTCCTGGAGGAAAGCGGGGGAGATGCGCGGGCATTCGGTCGCCGGGATCTCGAAGCGATGCCAGTCCTCAGTCGATCTCCAGGCCTCGTACCACCAGCCCCGGGTGCCGAAAGGCGTCGAGAGCGCCATCAAGCGGCCGCCGGACACGGCGAGCATAGGCCGGATCGAGAGGTAGAGCTCGTCGGAAACGCGGGCGGCTTCATCGACGGCGAGCAGATTGACGCCCGAGAAGCCGCGGATGCTCTGTTCCTTGCCGGGTAGGGACACGATGCGAGAACCGTTGCCAAGCTCGAGGCGCAGGGCAGACTCCGCTTCGACTCGGAGCGTCGTGCCGACGGCGCGGTGGATCTCGATGGCTTTCTTGAAGAGCTCGCCGGACTGCCGCAAGCTCGGCGAGAGCAGGAGCACCAGGGAACCGGCGGAGTAGTAGGCGGTATGCACCGCCAGCAGCGCCGTGATGGTGGACTTGCCGGACTGGCGGCTGCAGTTCAGCAGAATCCGGGACGCTCGACTGTCTAGCACCGAGCACTGCCAGGGATCGGGCTCGATCCCGGCTCGACGGGCGAGCTCGATGGGCGCGAGGTGCTTCGGCGGTAGCTCGGCCCGCCGGGTCTCGACGAGGCGGCGGAAGTGCTCGACCGCGGCCTTTCGCTCGTGCGGTGGGAGGGCCATGATGCGGGCGACGATCTGAGAGGTCATCCGTCGCCACCACCCGCGGCGGCGACGTCGACGGCTTCGTCGACTTGATCGAGGTCGAGACCCAGCAGCTCAGCCAGGGCCTCGCGGGGCTCCACCTCAATGCTGAGGCGATCCTTTCGTCCCCATCGGCTCGGGTACTTGCGTTCGAGGAAAGCGAGCGCGGCGCGCCAGTTGCCGTCCATGCTTTTCTGAATCATGGCCACCGCGCGGACTTCGGCCTCCCGTTCGGCGCGCTGTACGGCGCACCAGAACTCCCGGTAGAGGCCGCTCTTCGCCTTCTTACCGCGGCGCAACCAGCCGTAGAACGTGCGCTCGGAGATGCCGGCATACTCCGCGGCGACCCGTGAATAGTTGCCCGCGCGGATGGCCGTGATGATGCGGTCCTGGACCTCCGGCGTCAGCTTGGAGGGTCGGCCGCCCTGCGGCTTCGTGCCCGGCACAGTTCAGGGAGTGGGGGAGTGGAGCGTCGAGGTCGGACTTGAACCGCCTTCTCCTGGTTGGTCTCCAGGCGCATCATCATCAATGCTTTCGACGCGTTTAGGGTAGGGCTGTGCCAAGGCCTCGAGCGTCGGCCGTAGCGACCGGTCGAGGCAGTAGACGTACTTGAGCTTGGCGGGCATCTCGACGCGCTCGGCGTTGGGGTCGACATGCTTGCGGAGCCAGCCCAGCTGCTGGCCGCCTCTGCCGTAGCGCTCGTAGAGCGAACGGGGGTGCTCGATCTTGCCCCGGATCTTCAGGTAGGGCTGGGTGCCGGCGCCGAGGTAGATCCAATTGGTCGCTTGATAGATGACGCCGAGGTGCCCTTCTTTTGTGTCGGCGTAGCTGACGATCAGGCGTAGGCCCGGCGACTGCCGGCGAAGCATCTTGAGGCTGATGGCGAGGCAGCGCGACGTCGGATACCTCCGGGCTGGCGCGAGGGCTACCCGCACCAGCTCGCAGGCTTCGGTCGGCTGCAGGCCGAAGGGGCTCGACAGGTGCCGGTTGGCGCCACTTCCGTAGAGGATCACTCCGGAGAATCTGCCGTCTTCCCAGACACCGATGCGCACCAGCTTCGCCGCCGGCATGGCTCGGCTGTAGTGCCAGCGCATGACCGCGTGCTTGGCGGCTTGGTGTGAGCAGAAGTCGAGACGGAGGTTCTGCATCGGTCTTCAGGGGCGGAAGGTGTGGCCGCACTCGGGGCAGGTCGCGTGCTTCTTCTCATCGAGGCGCGACTGCTCGTCGGCGCTGACCGGCTCGAAGTCCGGGCCGTCCAGCAATGCGTCGAGGTCATCGCCGGCCAAGGTCGCAAGGTAGTCGCCGGCGTCGGGAGCCTCGCTCAGCACATGCTGGAGTCCCTGCTCGTCCCAAATGGTGAGGATGTCCGTGAACTCCAAGTCGCCGCCGAGCATCGTGAGATTGTTGTGGTCGATGGCGAACGCCACGGCTGCGGCGTGGCTCTTGGCGTCGACGCCGAAGATCACCGGGATGGCCCACTCGTCATCGTCGACGCTGGCGACGCCGCGGGGCGGCTGTTTGCCCTCTGCTCGCATGCGCTCGAGCGCTTCGGTCCGGCCGTTGCCGTAGACGAGGCCGCCGAGGGTGGCGTCGAATTTGGGCGGATCGCCGAAGCCGTGGGTCTCGATCGAGCGGATGAGCGCGTCGATGTCGTGACGTTTCGGATTCGAATCCCATCGACGGGCCTGGGGGAGCGGGATGTAGCGCAACTCGAGTTTTTCGGTGGTCGTTTCAGAGCCCATGGCGGTGGCCTTGTTTGGGGTTGTTAGATACATCGGAAGGGCCGATGACTTTCGGGACAAACCATTCATAGCGTGAGATTTACGGCGATGCAAGCGAGTCGCGCGCCGGCAAAACGCGATGCAACAAGACGAAACAAGTCGGCTCGATTTTTTTACATCTGCCGTGGCTTGAGGCGGCGGTCGGGCTCGAC